>CAZBCF010000042.1:0-3033 GCA_964490435.1 uncultured Bifidobacterium sp.
GACCCCCTTCCCCAAGGTTGTAATCCCCCACTTTACTCCACTTAACCCCACAGTCAACCACCCTCCTCCCAGGGGCTCCCCGACTCCCCCGACTCGCTACCCGGCTGGCCGCTCGCTCTCTGGCTTTGTTCGATGGGGCTGTTCGCTGGTATCCGGCAAAAGCCGTACCGTTAGCGAAATGGCCCCCCGTGAGATTGATGCTCGTTCGTTCCGCTCACTGATGAGCGGCTGGATTACTGGGGTCGCCATCGTCACTACCGAAGTCGATGGTCAACGCGTGGGAATCGTCTGCAATTCGCTGACCTCGGTATCACTTGATCCGGTATTTGTTTCTTGGTGCGTTGATAAGAAAATCGCATCGTTCCCGCTCTGGAAGAAGTCGACGCATTGGGCTGTCCACTTTGTCGATGCTGAACAAGAGGAATTAGTCCATCAATTCACTGCACACGGCGTCGACCGATTTGTGGGCTTAGAGGTCGTCGAGCCCAGCGCTGAGCACCCCGCACTTGCCCTCGCCTGCGCGAAGACTTTCTTCACTGCGCGAACAGTTGCCCAACATGAGGCAGGCGATCACGTGATCATCGTGGGTGAAGTGCTCTCCTTTGCCGATGGGATCACCCAGCCATTAACTTTCTTTAGAGGGAAATTTCTCCCTGGGCCAAGAGCATAGGGAGCGCTTCAAGTAAATCGGTCGCGACCAGTGGAGCGCGTTGAGTCAGACTTAATCGAGCCGCTGCCGAATAGATCTCCACCGAATGCGCGACTATTTCGCCGGCTTGCTTGAGTGAATCAGGTCGATGTGCCGCAATCATGGAAGCAATAAAACCAGCGAGTACATCTCCAGTTCCGGCGGTAGAGAGTTCGGGGCCAGCAACGTCATCTATATAGACGATCTCCCGCGGCGTTGCAATGATTGAGCGCGGTCCTTTTAAGAGCGCCACACAGTTGAGATCGCTTGCAATCTGCTTTGCGCACTCTTCGCGAGCGCTTGGGTCAAAACCCATCCGCTTGGCCTCACCTTCGTGGGGGGTGAGAATCCAGATTCGATCGCGTGGACAAGGCTCTGAAATCTTCGCTAACGCCCCGCCATCGATAATCACTCTTCTGGAGTGTGGCAAAGTTGAGATGAATGGCGACCCGGGCCCAACCACGACTGCATCGAAATCCACGCCGTCGTCATCTGTTATCGGCACGACATCGGGGTAGGCGCGCACGACTAAGTCGGTCGGAAGTGGTTCCCGGGCGAGATAATTCAGATACCCAGCGCCACCTCGTCGAGCGCCACCAGTTGTTAACACTGCAGCGCCGGGAAATTTCGATGAGCCAGCATCGATGAGCAATCTGCCCGAGGTGTATTTATTTCCATCGCTAGCGCGCTGATGAAGATAAGAGCGAAAAGAAATTTCTCGCTTGCTCTGTTTACTGCTATTACTGAAATTACTGTTGGTCGTCGCCAAACTGACGGCGCTCCCAGCGCTCTTCCAACATGCTATTAAAACGAGATTTGCGCTTCTCGCGTGGTGAACGAGGGCCAGCGAAACCAGAGCGTGATGTAGTGATCAGTCGGTAGAAACCAGCGAGCGCGATGATGAAACCTGCCACTCCTGCGACGATCACTTGTGTGACCAGACCGATGAACAAAGTGACGAAACCTAATGCAATCAGAGCGAATCCTAAGAGTGGAGAGCGCTTGCTCTTCTTCTGTGAAAGAGCCGAGACTAACTTTGGATCCTCTTGCGAGAGCGCAGCCTCCATTTGGGCAAGTAGCCGCTCTTCGTGCTCTGATAATGGCATTGCGGGGTCGCCCTCCTTCCGATACCAAAAATCTTAGCCCAGAGAGGGCTTTATGGCGCACCCTCGCCTTCGCCTGATTCGCTCTCGCTTTCGATGAGGCGGGCCGGCTTGAGGGCGCCACCACCAAAGCGCCGGCGCGCCCGATCTAAAGCCTTATCGACCTGGCGCCAACCCTTCTCTCGCGAACCGAGGGTGAGTTGTTCAACCAATCCAGCCTCACTCTCAAGGTTCTCTAATCGAACTCCCACCAGGCGAACCCGAGCCCGGACCAAGGCGAGTGCAGTGAAAAGGCGACGAACGTTTTCGTAGATCTCGTGGGTGCTGTTGGTGGGCAGATCGATAGTTTTAGAACGGGTGATGGTCGTGAAATCGCTGAATCGAATCTTTATCGAAATCGTCCGCGTTACGAGCTCTTGATCACGCAAGCGTCGAGCAACTCGTTCAGTGACTCGGAGAAGTTGCGCGAGGAGCTCTTCGCTGTCGTCGAGATCGCGCGCGAATGTCTCTTCGGCGCCAATGCTCTTATCAACAACGCTCTCTTCGACTGCGCGAAAGTCACGAGCCCAAGCTAATTCGTAAAGGCTCTCGCCCTGGCCAGCGCCAAGCGCTCGAATCAGCGTTGTACGCGGCGTTCTTGCGATATCCCCGATTGTTTGGAGCCCGAGTCGAGTCAATGCCTCGGCAGTCTTGGGGCCAACTCCCCAGAGTTCACTCACCGGCAATGGATGCAGGAAGTCCAAGACGCGCTCGTCGGGAATCTCGAGTAAACCATTGGGCTTGCACCGCCCTGATGCGAGTTTTGCAATCAACTTTGTCGTTGATATTCCAACCGAACAGGTAATTGCCAACTCGTTCTCGATGCGAGAGCGAATCTGCTCTCCTATTTCGCGTGCGGAGCCAATCAACTTCCCAGCCCCTGCTACGTCAAGGAATGCTTCATCGAGCGAGAGTGGTTCGACATACGGTGAGAAATCACTGAAGATCGACATCACGCGGCTGGAGACCTCACCGTAGCGATGGTGACGGTTTGGTACGAAAATCGCGTGCGGAGCGAGTCGGCGCGCTTGTGCAACTGGCATTGCAGCACGAATGCCAAAACCACGCGCGATGTAATTTGCCGAAGTAACCACTGCGCGCGGCCCCGCGCCCACGACGACTGCCTTTCCTTTGAGCGTTGGATCATCAGCCTCTTCTACTGATGCAAAGAAGGCATCCATATCGACATGGAGGATCGTGCTC
>CAZBCF010000042.1:3133-10730 GCA_964490435.1 uncultured Bifidobacterium sp.
TTAACCATATTAATAAGAGTATCCATCTGCGCCCTGACGACCGAGATATCGCCACTCTCACGCCAGAGCGAATAGAGCTCACCTAGATCCCATGCGCAGCGAGCGAGGATAGAGACCCCTCGGGCGCCAGTTCGTCGTAACGTGCCATGCACTAAAAGCAATTTCGAGTGATAGAGAGCGCGACCAGAATGAAGTTGGGTATCTTCGAAGAAGGTCGCATCGCTGCACCCAGTGCCATCATCAAGGGTGATGAATATGACTCGACGACCAGAGCGAACTGGTGGACTTTGCAAAGCGACTTTGACGCCAGCGACAAGCAGTGGAGTGCGCGAGCGGTGCGTTAAAAGGTCGGCCGCGCGAACCACCCCGAGCGCAGTCAGGAAATGGTGATAGAAAGCGATGAGGTGATGGCTGGCATCAAGGCCAAGGAGCGCAACTTCGTTTCGGACCTTCTCGCTTTCGGTTAACTCTGGAAGCCCACTAGGAGTGAGTAGATTGATATCGCTACTCATAGAAGTAAAAGAGAGCGCCATCTGGTCGGATGGCGGCCCACTCCATCTATCTAGCTCTGCATAGTGAAGCAAGAGCTCACGCCTATTGATATGTGGGTGGAGCGCATCGAATGCGCCGAGGAGAATGAGATTCTCGACAATTGGTTTAGAGACTCGAGTGCGATAGACGAAGTCAGCGCAATCAAGAAATGGTCGAGCAGAGATGATTTCGTGTATCTCGCTCTCGTTGATACCCGAGATATCAGAGAGCGCCAATCTGATTCCATAACTATCTCTGGCGCTTTCTAGTTTTTCTACAAGGTAATCGCTCCCCGATCTATTGATATCAAGTGGAAGTAAGAGAACTCCCATCTGTCGCGCTTCATCGAGAAGAAGTCGCTTTGGATACATGCCGGGATCATGAGTAAGTAGACCGGCGATGAAATGTGCTGGGTAATGCGTCTTGAGCCACGCTGATTGATAGGTCGGCAGCGCGAAGGCTGCCGCATGCGCTTTACAGAAACCAAAAGAGGCAAAGGCGCGAAGTACTTCGTTGACCTCTTCGACGACCTCGATTGGATAGCCACGTTCGCACCCCCGAGCGATGAACCAGGGATAGAACTCAATGCTCTGCTCTGGATCGTTGAGAATACGACGATATGACTCGGCCTGCGCAAGTGAGATGCCGGCGATGGTAGCGATGATCCGAATTACCTGTTCGTGAAAGACCACGACACCTTCGGTCTCGGCGAGGATCTCGTAAAGCGATGGATGAATAAGACGTGGTGCGCCCCACCCTTGTCGCGCACGAAGGAATGGCGTGATCATGTCGCTCTTGACCGGGCCAGGACGAAAGAGTGAGATGTCGATGATGAGATCGTTAAAGACCTCGGGAGCGAACTTGCCGATTAATTCGCGCTGCCCCGGGCTCTCGATCTGAAAGATGCCAAGGGTCTTCGTAGAGCGAATCAAGGTGAAGGTCTTAGCATCATCAAGGGGAATCTGATCGAGGGGAATCTCTCTCTTATCGACTCGACGGATCTCACTGAGCGCATGTGCCATCGCTGATTGCATCCGCACGCCAAGGATGTCTAACTTGAGCAGGCCAACGCTCTCGACATCATCCTTATCCCATTGCGACATCGGATAACCAGAGGCGCCCATCTGGCTTGGCATTCGATCAAGAAGCGCGCTATCGGCAAGAATCACTGCGCAGGGATGCATCGAAAGATGGCGCGGCAATTTATCGAGTTGTTGGGCAAGAGCGATTGCCTTTTCCATCGGTGCGTTGATAGTGAGATGGCGCAACTCAGGAAGATCGCGCAGCGCGTTAGTGATGTTCTTGGCGCGAATGTGTGGCAACGATTTTGCCAGGGTGTCGATCTCTTCATGCGGTAAGGCGAGTGCGGCGCCAACATCACGAATCGCATGGCGCGCGCGATAGGTCTCGACCATCGCGACTGTTGTCGTTTGCGCTGGGCCATGTGGCCACGAACTGGCTGGGTTGTATCGAGCGAAGACTTGGTCGTAGATCTCTAGGCGTCTGGCAGATTCGACATCGATATCGATATCAGGCAGGTCGGTACGAAGGGTGGAGCAGAAGCGTTCCATCAGCAATCCATGCTCGAGTGGATCAACCCCTGAGATGCCAAGCACGTGGCAGATGAGCGAGCCAGCACCGCTACCCCGAGCGGCAACTCGAATCCCCGAGCGGCGAGCGCTATCGACGATGTCGGCAACGGCAAGGAAGTATGCCTCGTACCCCAACGAGTTAACGGTCTGCAACTCTTGATGTAACCGTTCGGTAGCAACCCGCAACCTCTCGCCGGAATATCGCGATGTCAGACGAACCTCACATCGCGCTTTTAAATGTGCGGCCATCTCGTTATATGACGAGAGGCCAACGACGTGCGGCTCAGGAAGGTGGACTCCCCCGAGGCCGATATCGCGCGTTGGTGAGAGCTCACAACGCTCGGCCCACTCGAGGGTAGTAGCGAGTAATTCGTATTCGCTCTTTTCGCCTGCGCTTGTTGCGATCTCTCTGGCAAGTTGAAACATCTCTTCGCTACTTTTGAGATAAGCCTGATTGGTCTTGTTCTCGACATGGCGTTGCGAGAGCGGCACTAATTTACGAATCGCATCGAGGACATCAGCTACTGGCGCATCGCTCGCGTGCAACATACGGACGTTGTTGCTGAGGATGACCGGAGATTTCATCATTCGCCCGAAAAGGAGCATCTTGCTAGCGTGATGAGTTGACCAGGCGCCTACACCTGGAACGCGATGTGATACTGCTTCGATGGTGATGAGATCGCGCGGGAAGTATTCGCACCACTCATCAAAAGATCTCTCTGCTAAATCGGCGCGATTAGCTCCGATGTGGCGACCAATATCAGAATCAGGGCCGAGTAAGAGGATCAACCCTTTCCCGTAACGGGAGAGATTCTCGCGAGTAAGTAAACCCTCTTCGGTTGCTGAGATCAGGCGAACGAAATTTCGCCAACCTGCAGGAGTAGCAAGAACGGTGGCGCGTGGATATCTCTTCTCGACCTGTAGGCCGCCTTTTACTGGTGTTACTGGTGTTAAACCACCTGTTCGAGGTGAACGGATAATCACTGGCGGCGCAATCAGGAAATCGCTTCCAAGAATTGGTGCAATGTTTGCGCTCTGACAGGCTTGCGAAAAACGAATCGCGCCGGCAAGGCCGCCAAGTTCGGCGCGGTCGGTGAGCGCAAGTGCGGGCATCTCGAGTTCGCTAGCGCGAGCGACGAGCGCCTCAGGCAGCGCAGTTCCATATTTGAAGGAGTAGCCACTGGCGCAATGGAGATGGGTGAAGCGTGTGCGCATCGAGAGCACCCCCGTCCTCAGATATTCGGATAGCCATTCGGATAAGCATTCGGATAGTCATTCGAACAAATGTTCGAATAATCACCCTAGCCGCCAGCGCAGACAGCGGGCAACCCCCTGACTTATGCTCACCTTTATGGATAGTTCCCACGCGGCTAGGCGCCTTCCCCGCCGGCTTGCTGCGCCCCTGGTCGCCCTCCTAGCGATGGCCCTCATCACCCCTGCCGGGAGCTCGGCGGGCGCTGAGGTTGAGGATGAGCTGATCAAGACGCCGACCGAGATCTCGGCGCTCACCACTGGCGTGATGTTCAAATCCCCGCAAGGGGCGTTCATGGAATCAGCGCTCTTTGCCCGTTATCCAAATAACGAACGAAATGAATTTCGAACTCGCACCTGCACCGATATGAAAGATCCACTCTGCGACGATGCGACGTCGCTGTTCTACGAAACTTTCTTACCTCTATGTGCCAGCGCATCATCTTTCGATTGCGTCGAGAAGTTCGTCGCTCGCATGAAAGATGGCAAGGAGCTCACCGCAACGCTCGATTCAGTTCAACCCACACCATCGTTGAGTCCCTACCAACCGAACTCTACGAAGAATCTTGTTGGCCCGGGGCAACCGTTGGTCTTTACGATCCCAGGGGCAGAACATCGCGCCGGTAATCGCTACCTGCTTGCCGTGAGCCTTCGTGGCGCGACCCCCGAAGGGGCGCACAAGCCTGGTCAGGAGTATGGCTCGTTCACGCCATACAACATTCAGATTTCTGTCGATGCAGTTGATTACACACCGGCCACTCGCCCTGGCGAATATCAAAAAGGGCTCTGGTATTTCTACGAGCCGGAACAAAAAGTTGCGCTCCGAAAGAATCCCTTTAGTACATGTGCAATCGAAGAAGATACATTCTGCATGAATAAGCGAGCCTTTCCCGAGGATATTCGCTTCCAAGTTGTGCTCCGACTTCGTTCTTCAACAAACGGATGGCTCTATGGTCGAGTACAGAAACCAGATGTATCCATTACCTCGATTCCAGGAGGCGAACGGTGGGATCTTGCCGCCGCTCCAGTGCGAGTGCCACAGATTTGGGAATTCGTTCCGGTAGCGCAAATGCCAGCGTCCTTCGAGAAATGGAAGGCAGAGAATTGGGAGAGCGCACCCTCCTCTCCATTGCAAGACAATTCAACGAGCCCTCCCACTCAAGTACGAATTCCCAATGCGCTGAACACGGGCGGAGTCGAGATTCCCATCAAATGGCTGAACTATTGGATGCCCATTACTGGCGATAAAGCCACAGCCGCTCCTGGCGTCTGGAGCATTCGAAACCTTGGGCCATCCGAGATGAATAACTCGAGTAATTGCTATGACTCAAATAGTTACAAGGAAAAGCGTGTGACCGGAATGGTCACCAGTAACGCGATGATCACCACCCCAGGTCCGCCACTCTTCGACCAAAAGGAACAGGCGCTTATTTACCAAGTTGCGGGGCCGCACTTTGAGAAGGATGGGAAGACGCTCTTTCGTGGAAGTTATGACTTGATCATGCGCAAGGATGTCGCTCGTTGCCTCTATAAGTTCACTGACGCGCCAATCAAAGCGACTATCTCGGTGATATCCGCAAGTGGGGAAGAGATCGTTGCAACAGAACAGATTGCTGAGCGTAACGACGCTAGCGGTGATTGGATCACCCTAGGCAAGTATGGATTCACCTTCTCGTCTCCGAAGTTGAAGGTGAAATTCACGCAAGAGAAACTTGAGGTTGCATCCGCCCCGAAGCCAACAACTGCAACTAACACGCCAAAAGTCGCAACCAACACGAGTAACAAAAATTCGATTGTTTGTATAAAGGGCAAGTCGAAGAAAATTGTGACCGGAACCAAACCTAAATGTCCTCGTGGCTATCGAGTTAGTTGAGATACTTATCGCATGAGTGAGAGTGTCGTGAACATCGGAGATCTCAGTGGGAAGACTGCTGTTGTCACTGGAGCCAATCGCGGAATCGGGGCTGCGATTGCGATAGGTCTTGCCCGAGCCGGGGCCGACATTGTGGGTACCAGTCGCGAGATGAGCGCAGGTGAGGATGTTGCGCGCGAGGTAGCCAACCTCGGACGCACGTTCACTCCGATTGCCGCCGACTTGAGTGATCGTAATCAGAGCAGAGATTTTGCCGAACGAGTGCTTGATCTCGTTCCACACGTAGACATCCTCATTAATAATGCCGGTATCACTGCGCGATATCCGGCAGCAGATATCCCGCTGGAAGAGTGGGATCGCGTCATTGAGGTGAATCTCAATTCACAGTTCATACTGGCGCAAGGTTTTGGTCGTCACATGATTGCAAACGGCTCTGGCCGGATCATATTCATCGCTTCAATAATGTCTTTTCAAGGCGGCCTGCGAATCCCACCATACGCAGCGAGCAAACATGCAATCATCGGATTGACAAAAGCGCTCTCGAATGAATGGTCAAACTTGGGAGTGAACGTCAATGCCATCGCGCCGGGGTACATCGCCACTGACCACAACACCGCACTTCGATCCGATCCGGTGCGGATGCCCGAGGTGACATCACGAATTCCCATTGGTCGCTGGGGTGCTTCAGATGACATAGTCGGGAGCGCGGTCTTTCTCTCAGGTAGCGGCGCAAACTACATCTCAGGGTCAGTGATCACCGTCGATGGTGGCTGGGTCGCCAGATAACCCAGATACGTTGCAGTCGCGCTAGACACGCCAGAGCCAAGATAGTTGAAACTTCAACTTTCTCGCTTTATCCTTTTATTCAAGTAAGCCATCAATGGCCTCGCACTTTCACCCACAAGGAGCAGAACACATATGGACATCATCCTCATCGTAGGTCGAATTCTTTTCGCTCTCATCTTCATCAATTCGGGCTTTGCGCACTTTGCACAGCGCGAGGCGATGACTGGTTATGCACAATTCAAGAAAGTGCCTGCCGCAAAATTAGCAGTGCCTCTGACAGGGTTGATGATCCTTCTTGGTGGAGTCTCAATTGTTCTTGGTTTCTGGATGGATCTTGGAGCGCTTCTCCTTGCTATTTTCCTCGTCTTCTCGGCATTCATGATGCACAACTTCTGGACCATGGATGATGCGACGCAGAAGATGAATGAAACCGTCGCATTCTTCAAAAATCTATCGATGGCCGGTGCCGCTCTTATTATCTTCGCGCTGATTGCCAATGGCGCTGACCTCGGTGCAAGCCTTGGAGATGTCTCGCTCTTTAAAATGTAATTTTTGAGTGTAAGCACAATATTAGAAAAACCCCCGAGATTACTCTCGGGGGTTTTTCTATCGGTTTACTTTACGTAAATCTCAGCGCGTCTATTTGCGGCAAAGTCTTCAGGGTCAAGTCCTATTCGGATTGGATCAGCCTCACCGAATGCGAACCATTTGAAGAGAATCTCGGGAAGGCGCTCTTTGAGGTACTCGGTCGTGCCTGTTGCACGTTTCCTTGAAAGCGGGATACTTGTAGACGGACTACCTTGCGAATCGGTGTAGCCGAGCACAAAGGCTTGTGTAAAGCCCTCGCGACGAATGATGTCAATATAGGTGTTGAGTTTTCGAAGCGCGGTTGGTGTGAAGGCCCACTTCTCCTCATCAAAATTAATGGTAAAGACTTTGACGCGTTTATTCGGGGAGTACTTTCCAACCTGGACGGTTGAGCGCGTGCCTTCATTTCCGATAGCAGTAACATCGACTTTAGTTTTAGGGCCAATGAGCTGTTTGACTGCGCATGTTGTATCAGCAGTCTCGCATACAAGTTTGTTGTTTACTCGAACTTCATATTTCTGTACCGAATCGGTTGGTGACGGCGTCCAACCTAGCGCGGTACGTGTTATTGATGTGGGACGTACCAGAACTTTCGGCGTCGGATCTGGATTAACGGTGATGACATTCTCAATCTCAACAATCGCTTCATCAGAGGCCATGTATGTTGGGACTTTGAGGACACCAGTCCATCCATTGAGCGGCTGAACACGGATCTGTCCGGTATTTGTATTGAGCTGGACAATTGCTCGGTCATCCTTCACCTGTGTCTTCGATTCTTCAGAACTTAAGCTCACTGCAATCTTTGATGTGAGACTGGTAACGAATGCCGGTTTATTATCGAAAACTTCAGAGACTTGAGGCGCTTGTGGTTCGCTAGGAGTTACTACGATTGGTTGGCTAGAGGCGCCGTTGTTATTGCTATTGTTCGACGGATTTTCTATCGGGGTACTAGCAGGATTGTTGCTGGAGTTGTTGC
>CAZBCF010000043.1:0-10703 GCA_964490435.1 uncultured Bifidobacterium sp.
CAACAGGGCTTGGAGATAGCAAGGCGACTTAACTCATCCTTCACTGTCGCAGTCATTGCCATCTTCTCACCTACTCTGGTTCCATAATCGCTCGTAGCGCCGAAACTACCTTTTTTGGGTCGTGCTGGTCGCTACTTGGAGCGTGGGCTAAGTCACGAACTTCAAGACGTGCCCCGAGGGAAGCCACATACTCCGATAACTCGCTCGTGAGAATACTCGGGTCGGCAAGGATGACATCGAAGCGGACATCCGGCGCATGCTCGTGCAGGAAGGCCAACCGCCCCTGAGCTCCTAATTCTGCAGCCTCGTCTCCAGGATGGGGGGCGGTGAGATTGAGTAGGAGGAGTTTTTGGGCTTTAGTCATCGCTAACGCCCGCCTCGTTTGCGGCAGCAGAATGTGGGGCAAGACGCTCGAATACCAGGAGCCAGGTCCAAGGGTGACCCACTGCGCGCGCTCAATCGCCTCAAGGGCTTGCGGATGTGTGGGTGGCGCATCGGGTATGAGGTGAACGCTTTCGATGATTCCGCGAGCGAGCGCAACGGCGCTCTGACCGCGCACGATCGTACGTTCGCCGCTGTTTGTCGATCGCACCTGCGCTTGAATCTCCAGTGGAATCGATGACATCGGAAGCACTCTTCCCACTACTCGAAGGAGTTCTCCCACTTTGCTTAATCCTGCGACTGGATCCTCATGTATTTCCCAGAGCGCGGTGAGAAGCAGATTGCCGAGGCTATGACCATTTAATTCACCAGCGCTAGAAAAGCGATGTTGCAAGACCCGCGCCCAACCTCGCCCCCATTCATCATCGGAGCAGAGCGCAGCCAACGCCATTCGTAGATCACCCGGTGGCATGACACCGAACTCTGAGCGCAGCCGACCGCTAGAACCTCCGTCGTCAGCCACGGTAACAAGTGCGGTGATATCCGAGGTAATCTCGCGCAGCGCGGTGAGCGTTGCCGCAAGACCGTGGCCTCCGCCCATCGCCACTACCGGAATCTCTCGCACCTTACCCATTGCACCCATTTCACCCATCTCAGCCATCTCAGCCTCGATCGATATCTCGATGTTGGAGATGGACTTCAATGCCGCGTGCACTCAAACGACGTGCGACGTCGGCCGCAACTGCAACGCTTCGATGCCGCCCACCAGTACATCCGAAGGCAACCGTGAGATAACGCTTTCCTTCGTTGAGAAATCCTGGGACAGCGCCCTCGAAGAGCTCGATGAACCGTGCGATGAAATCCTCAGTGGCTGGGTGTCGTAATACCACGTCAGATACTGCGCCGTCGGCACCGCTCATCGGTTGTAACTCCGGATTCCAATGTGGATTCGGGATGAAACGGCAATCGAGTGTGAAATCGGCGTCGTAAGGGATTCCATATTTATATCCGAACGAGAGCAACGAGAGGTGTAACCCTCGTTCGCTCTTCGCTGTGAATGTCTCGTCTACTTTGAGCGCTAACTGATGGACGTTCAAAGCGGATGAATCGATGACAATCTCCGCTTCGGCGCGCAGGTTCCTAAGCAGTTCCCGTTCGCGAGCGATGCCATCGACGATGCGATCATCGCCCTGCAAGGGGTGGGGCCTGCGGGTGGATTCATATCGACGCACTAGCACTTCATCGTGTGAGTCGAGGAAGAGGATCCGCACGCTGTCACCATGCGCTCGGAGCGCTTTGATACCCGAGGTCAATTCAGTGGTGAACTCTTTGCTTCGCACATCGATGACCACTGCAACTTTCTCTCGTTCGCTGCGCAACTCATCAACAAGAGGAAAGAGCATTGTGGCCGGCAGGTTATCGACCACGTACCACCGATGGTCCTCCAGAACATGTGCAGCAGTGGAGCGCCCCGCACCGCTCATACCCGTGATGAGAACGACATCCACTGTTAGACCTCCCCTGCCTGAGAGTTACCCAATACCCTTTCACTACTGTCAAGGATCTCCCCGGTTGCGGCATCTACCCCGGTGAGCGCACCTGGTGCATCGGCAAGCGCCCTTGTTACATGGGCAGCGATCTTTGGCCCAATTCCAGGTAGCGCAGCAATCTCTTCGAGGCTTGCGCTCCGAATCTTCGCAACTGACCCGAACCTTTCAATTAAAGCCTTGCGCCGCACCGCGCCTAATCCATCGATCTCTTCAAGTAGCGACGCTAAGCCCTCTTTCGAGCGCTTGCTCCTGTGGTAAGTATTTGCAAAACGATGCGCCTCATCCCGAATTCGTTGGAAGAGATACAGCGCTTCAGAGTTCCGCGGAAAGACGATGGGCTCCTTGGCATGAGGCAACCAGACCTCTTCCAGTCGTTTTGCGAGACCGCAGAGGAAGATATCTCGCCCTTCGAGAATTTCTGCAGCAGCATTTACCTGTGGCTTGCCACCATCGACGATGATTAACTGCGGTGGATAGGAAAACTTGAGTTTGCTCCGATCTAGGCCGTGTGAATCATTTTCATCCTGATTATCAGCGTTGTTTTCGTTGATTACCTCTTCATCTAACCTGGCTAAGCGCCGACTTAGCACTTGCTGCATCGCGGCCACATCGTTTGGCTTGCCGGTATCGCTATGAATGCTAAAACGTCGATAATCTGATTTCTTTGGCAGCCCATCCTCAAAAACGACCATTGACGCGACAATCTGACTACCCTGCATGTTGGCGATATCAAAACATTCGATTCGAAGCGGTGCTTGCTCCATGCCAAGCGTGCGCGCAATCTCTTCCAGCGCTTGACTTCGGGTGCTCATATCTGCCGACCGCTTCGCAAGGTGGCGAAAGAGCACGTCCTGTGAGTTTCTCACAACTGAATCAAGTAACTCCTTCTTCTCGCCACGCTGTGGGACGCGAATCTCTACTCGAGCGTTTTTCTTCGCTTTCAGAAGCTCCTCGAGTGCACTGCCAGCGTCTAGTTCAACATTCAGCAGGATCTCATCAGGGATCTCGCTCCCGCTCTCGGAGAGATACTTCGAAGCCAATAACTGTTCCAAGTGCGCTGCGCTATCGACTTCAACACCAGATTCGACTATCCATGATTGCGCGCTGGTCACTCGACCATTGCGTACCTGGAATTGGGTGATCGCCCCCTTGCCACCCATCTCTTCCCAGATGCTTCCATAAAGATCGACGCTCGAATCTGGTGGCAACGCCACCGAATTACTTGTTGAGATCTTCTCAAGGGCATCAATCTGATCACGGAACTTGGCTGCGCTCTCGAAATCCTCAGATTCGGCCGCCGCATTCATCTTGGCGCGTAATTCCTCGATGAACTTACTTTGATCTGAATTCATGAAGGAGATCAACGATGTCACAAGGTTTCGATACTCGCGCACGCTCTGCTCATCTTGGGAGATGCAGGGCGCGACGCATTTACCGATATATCCAAGAAGGCATGCCCTCTGGGTACGTTCTGCCCGCGCGTACACGCCGCTGGTGCAGGAGCGGATCGGAAAGACGTTCTGCAGGATGTCGACCAATTCGCGTAATGCCCATGCGTGCGGAAATGGTCCAAAGTACTTGGCGCCATCCTTGCGCACATTACGAGTCACGAAGATTCGAGGTACCTGCTCTTTGACGGTCACGGCAAGGTATGGGAATGATTTATCGTCCCGGAAGATAACGTTGTACTTCGGTCGTTCTTGTTGAATCCATGTGAATTCCAACTGGAGAGATTCTATTTCATTTCCAACAATCGTCCAGTCGACTCGATTTGCCTCCCAGACCATGTTTCGGACTTTGTCATCAAGATTGCTTTGAAAGTACGTGGATAATCGCGAGCGCAGATTCTTTGCCTTGCCGACATAGATGACGTGGTTACTCTCATTAAAGAATCGATAGACCCCCGGTAAGGTGGGGATGTTCTCAGGGCGATAACTGCTCGGGTTAGCCACGGCTTCGTCCGCTGACGAGCACCTCAGCGAGGAAGGCGCCGGTGTAACTCTTCTTATTCTTCGCTACCTCTTCCGGAGTACCTTCGGCAACGATGGTGCCACCTCGTGATCCGCCATCAGGACCAAGGTCAATCACCCAGTCTGCGCTCTTAATGACATCAAGGTTATGTTCGATCACCACAACTGTATTCCCGCCGTCTGCAAGGCGGTTGAGCACTCCTAATAATTTATTGACATCCTCAAAATGCAGCCCAGTTGTCGGTTCATCAAGGACGTAAATCGTCCGTCCGGTTGAACGGCGCTGCAACTCAGTTGCTAGTTTCACGCGTTGCGCCTCACCACCTGAGAGAGTCGGTGCGGATTGACCCAATCTCACATACCCCAAACCAACATCACAGAGCGTCTTGAGGTAGCGCGCAATCGCCGGAACGCTCTCGAAGAATTGATACGCGTGCTCGATGGGCATGTTGAGAACTTCCGAGATGTTCTTTCCTTTGTAATGGACTTCAAGGGTTTCGCGGTTGTAGCGGGCGCCGTGGCAAACCTCGCACGGCACATAGACATCGGGCAGGAAGTTCATCTCAATTGTGATGGTGCCGTCGCCAGAACAATTCTCGCACCGTCCACCTTTGACGTTAAATGAGAAGCGACCTTGCTGATATCCACGAATCTTTGCCTCGGCAGTTTCAGCGAAAAGACCACGGACCTTGTCGAAGACTCCGGTATACGTAGCAGGATTTGAACGCGGCGTTCTCCCGATAGGTGATTGATCAACGTGCACTACTTTGTCGAGTGCATCAATGCCGGTGATGGTCTTGTGTCTTCCTGGGACAATACGCGCGCCATTCAACTTGTTTGCAAGCACGCTATACAAGATTTCGTTCACAAGAGTCGACTTACCCGATCCGCTAACACCTGTGACAGCGACGAATGTCCCAAGTGGAATCTCGACATCGATGTTCTGAAGGTTGTTCTCCTTAGCGCCTTTGATGTGAATTTTTCGCTTTGGATCAATAGGCCGACGAAGAGCCGGAATGGAAATCTCTTTTCGTCCTGATAGGTAGGCTCCCGTCATTGACTCTTTATTACTTATCAGTTCTAAATAGGGTCCGGAGACAACTACGTTACCGCCGTGCTCTCCGGCTCCAGGTCCGATATCGACGATCCAATCGGCGGTCCGAATAGTCTCTTCGTCATGCTCGACAACGATCAATGTATTACCCAAATCGCGTAAACGAGTGAGCGTCTCAATCAATCTTCTATTGTCGCGTTGGTGCAGTCCGATACTTGGTTCATCGAGCACGTACAGCACTCCCACTAGACCAGAACCAATCTGCGTCGCCAATCGGATTCGTTGCGCCTCTCCTCCAGAGAGCGTTGCTGCCGGACGATCAAGAGAGAGGTAATCGAGCCCTACATCAAGTAAGAAACCAAGGCGGGCGTTGACCTCTTTCAGTACCCGTTCGGCAATCTTGCGCTCACGCGCACTTAAGGAGAGTTTGCCGATGAAGGCGGCGCATTCGGCGATAGAAAGGGCGCAGAGTTGGGCAATATTCAAACCCCCTAAAGTGACTGCGAGAATCTCATCCTTGAGTCGCGCTCCTTTACAGGCGGGGCAAGGCGTCTCGCGCATGAAGGCCTCGTATCGATCTCGACTGAACTCACTCTCGGTCTCGCCATGTCGCCGTTCCAGAAATGGCACTACCCCTTCGAAACCTGTGCTGTATTGGCGTGCTCGACCATACCTATTCTTATATTTGACGTGGACTTCATATTCGTATCCGTTGAGAATCGCATCTTTTACTTTGGCGCCAAGTTTCTTCCACGGGGTATCAAGGGAGAAGTCCATATCTTTTGCGAGCGCCTCGAGAAGACGAATGAAGTACTCCGAGGTGGAGCCCATTGACCAAGGCGCAATTGCCCCCTCGTAGATACTGAGCGAATCGTCAGGAACGATTAGTTCCATATCTACTTCAAGCCGCGTGCCGATACCGGTGCACTCAGAACACGCGCCAAAGGGTGAGTTAAACGAGAAGGACCGTGGTTCTAATTCTTCGATGGAAATGGCGCATTTCATACACGCCATCTTCTCGCTAAATGTCCGCTCTCGATCTGGAGCGTCTTCGGCTCGATCGATGAAATCGAGGGTTACGATCCCGTTGCCCAGGCGGAGCGCAGTCTCTATCGAGTCAGTCAATCGTTGTTTGCCGCTGCTCTTCGCAGTCAAACGATCGACGACTACTTCGACAGTATGTTTCTCTTGCTTCTTTAATTTCGGGACCTCGTCGAGCGCGTAGACGACCCCATCGACACGTACACGAGCAAATCCTTGCGTCGTGAAGTCCTTCCAGAGATCAAGAAACTCCCCCTTGCGCTCTCTGACGACGGGGGCGAGTACATGGAACTTCGTCGCCTCTGGTAACGCCACAATCTGATCGACGATTTGTTGTGGTGATTGGCGCGCAACTGGATCGCCGCATTTAGGGCAATGCGCCTTGCCTGCACGCGCATAGAGCAACCTGAAGTAGTCATACACCTCGGTAATCGTTCCGACTGTCGAGCGTGGATTGCGATTGGTCGACTTCTGATCAATCGACACCGCCGGCGATAATCCTTCGATGAAATCCACGTCCGGCTTATCTAACTGCCCTAAGAATTGCCGCGCGTAGGCCGAGAGCGATTCGACGTAACGTCGTTGACCTTCGGCAAAGATCGTGTCGAAGGCAAGGCTTGACTTGCCTGAACCCGATAAACCAGTGAAGACGATGAGAGAATTGCGCGGAAGGTCAATCGAGATATCTTTGAGATTATGTTCGCGGGCGCCGCGAACAATCAATCGCTCTTTCATGCGCCAGCCCCCTCCATACCGCGAAGTTCCCGCTTTAATTCGTGAATCTCATCACGCAATCTAGCAGCCAGCTCAAATTGAAGATTCTCAGCGCTGGAGCGCATCTGTTCGGTGAGTGCAGCAATCAATCCAATCAACTCATCTTTTGGTAATTTGCCAAGTTGTTTCGCATTTGCACCGACCGCTGGCATCGAAGTGACCCGCTTGGCTCGAGCTATGAGCGCCTCAGAGTCGTCTTCTTCTTTCGATATCGAATCAGTGATATCAGCGATCTTCTTCCGCAACGGTTGTGGGTCGACCCCATGTTCTTCGTTGTACCGTACCTGCTTCTCACGTCGGCGATTAGTCTCGTCGATCGCTTTGATCATCGAGTCAGTGAGATTGTCGGCATACATATGCACCTCTCCTGAAACGTTTCGAGCGGCACGGCCGATAGTTTGGATGAGCGAAGTTGCCGAACGTAGGAAACCCTCTTTGTCTGCATCAAGAATTGCGACAAGTGAGACTTCCGGAAGGTCTAGTCCTTCACGGAGTAAGTTGATGCCCACCAGCACATCAAACTCGCCAAGTCGAAGTTCTCTAAGCAGTTCCACTCTTCGCAAAGTATCGACTTCAGAGTGGAGATACTGCACACGAATTCCTTGGGCAACCAGATAATCAGTGAGATCCTCTGACATCTTCTTGGTCAGTGTGGTGACCAGAACGCGTTCATTTTTAGCAGCTCGCTCTTGAATCTGGTGCACCAAGTCGTCGATTTGCCCTGTGATTGGCTTGATGATCACCTTTGGATCGACTAATCCGGTGGGGCGGATTACCTGTTCTACGACATTCGGTGCGATACCTAATTCATATTTTCCTGGAGTAGCCGAGAGATACATCTTTTGTGGAGTGCGCTCCAGAAACTCACTCCACTTAAGGGGACGGTTATCCATCGCGCTCGGGAGTCGAAAGCCATGTTCGACCAGAGTGCGCTTACGAGAGGCATCTCCTTCGAACATCGCTCCTATTTGTGGGACGGTCACATGAGATTCATCGATGATGCAGAGGAAATCATCGGGAAAGTAATCAAGAAGGCAATTCGGCGGTTCGCCAGGTCCTCGGCCATCAATGTGTCGTGAGTAATTCTCGATTCCAGAGCAGAATCCGAGTTGCCGGATCATCTCGATATCGAAAGTAGTTCGCATCCGTAACCGTTGAGCTTCGAGCAACTTGCCAGATTTCTCAAATCTTTCAAGTTGTTCGGCAAGTTCGATCTCAATCGCAGCAATCGCTCGATCCATCGTGGCTTTGCTCGCTGAATAGTGCGAGGCCGGGAAGATAAAGGCTTCAGATTCTTCGCTCAGCACTTCGCCCGTTAAAGGATGCAATGTGATTAAGCGCTCAATCTCGTCTCCGAACATCTCAATCCGAAGTGCAGTCTCTTGATACACGGGGATAATTTCGATGGTGTCGCCTCGAACCCTAAAAGTACCGCGTTCGAAAGCCGTGTCATTGCGGCTGTATTGAATGGAGACGAACTTTCGTAGAAGCGCTGTCCGTTCTATCGATTCTCCGGCTCGAAGCGGAATCATCCCTTCGACATACTCTTGCGGCGTTCCTAATCCATATATACATGAGACTGTTGAGACCACGACGACATCTCGTCGAGTGAGTAGCGAATGGGTTGCCGAATAGCGCAGACGTTCAACTTCTTTATTGATAGACGAGTCTTTCTCGATGAATGTGTCCGTTTGCGGGACATAAGCCTCAGGTTGGTAGTAGTCGTAATACGAGACGAAATATTCGACTGCATTATTAGGTAACAACTCTCTAAACTCATGCGTTAATTGAGCGGCTAGGGTTTTGTTGGGCGCCAAGACAAGCGTCGGCCGTTGAAGTCGCTCAATCAACCATGCAGATGTCGCCGACTTTCCGGTTCCGGTAGCGCCCAAGAGAACTACATCTGACTCCCCCGCACTCAGGCGAGTTGCCAATTGATCTATCGCTTGTGGTTGATCACCGGCGGGCTGATAATCGCTGACGACCTCGAAGGGACGCCCGGCTCGTGGCAATTTATCGCGAAGTTCAGGACGCATGCTTCTACCGTAACTTAATCAGCGATTCGAGGAGTGATGAAATCATCCCACCACTGCTCTAGGGAGCTAAGTAACGTCTGCATATCGCCGTTGTTCTCGATGACATGATGTGCGATGGCCCGACGATTTTCATCAGAGGCTTGGGAAGCCATCCGACCTCTGGCTTGCTCGCTAGTTAGTCCCCTGCTCGCTAACCTTTCGAGTCGAATTTCAGCGCTCGTTTCGATGGTCAGCACATGATCAAATTGCTGCGCGCGCTCAGCATTTTCAGCGAGCAATGGGATCTCGTAGACGACCACCGAGTTCTCCGGAAGATGATCACGTAACTGCCTGAACCGTTCTGCGATCAAAGGATGTGTGATGGACTCCAACTTCTGACGTTTGAGCGAATCGGCAAAGACAATCTCGGCTAATTTATTTCGATCGATTGAGCCATTAGTTAGGATCTGGTCGCCAAACTCTGCGACTACTTGGTTGAAGCCTTCTTCGCCACGCTCCAAGATCTCGCGCGCAAGTTGATCAGCGCTGACATGTACTGCGCCTAGACGCGCTAAGAGGGAACCGGCGCTGGACTTACCTGCTCCGATTCCCCCTGTTAAAGCGATTAGCAACATCAGCTAACCCGACTTCTTCCGTTAGTGGACTTTGATGACTAGCCCTGTTCGGCAGCCTTTGCCTCGTCGCGTTGCTTACGGTGGGCGAGGAAGCGAGCCTGCGCCTCTGCATATTGGCGCTCCCACTCTTCGCGAGCGGCTTCGAATCCTGGTTTCCATTCTTGGGTGTCCGGATCGAAACCTTCTGGATAGATGAAGTTGCCACTCTCATCGTAACGAGCGGGCATGCCATATTGGGTTGGATCGAATGCTTCGACTTCGACTTCATGACCCTCGTTGGCCTGCTTCAACGAGAGAGAGACGCGACGGCGCTCAAGGTCGATATCGATGATCTTCACCATGATTTCATCATCGACTCGAACGACTTGCTCAGGGATCTCAACGTGGCGCTCTGCGAGCTCCGAGATATGAATAAGGCCTTCAATTCCCTCATAGACACGGACGAAGGCACCGAATGGCACGAGCTTGGTGACCTTGCCTGAGGTAACTTGACCGATGGTGTGGGTGCGAGCAAATGCTTGCCATGGATCTTCTTGTGTGGCCTTAAGAGAGAGCGAGACACGCTCGCGCTCGAAATCAACTTCGAGGACTTCGACAGTCACCGGCATTCCAACTTCGACTACCTCATTCGGATGGTCGATGTGCTTCCATGAAAGTTCGCTGACATGTACGAGGCCATCGACGCCACCGAGATCGACGAATGCGCCGAAGTTCACGATGGACGAGATGACGCCAGTGCGTACTTGACCCTTCTGAAGTTGATTGAGGAATGTCGTGCGGCTCTCGGATTGGGATTGCTCAAGGAATGCTCGACGCGAGAGCACGACGTTGTTTCGGTTCTTATCGAGCTCAATGATTCGCGCCTCGATCTCCTTGCCGATGTATGGAGTCAGATCGCGCACGCGACGCATCTCGACCAGTGATGCTGGCAAGAAGCCGCGAAGTCCGATATCGACTATGAGTCCACCCTTAACGACTTCGATAACCATGCCCTTGACTACTTCGTCACGTTCTTTCATACCTTCAATCGTTCCCCAGGCCCGCTCATATTGAGCGCGCTTCTTGGAGAGGATCAGACGACCTTCTTTATCTTCTTTGGTGAGGACAAGCGCTTCGATCCGCTCACCTACTTTGACCAACTCGCTTGGGTCGACATCGTGGCGAATTGATAATTCGCGAGATGGGATAACACCTTCAGTCTTGTATCCGATATCGACGAGTACTTCGTCACGGTCTACTTGGACGATTATTCCTTCGACGAGATCTCCGTCATTAAAATTCTT
>CAZBCF010000044.1:0-10265 GCA_964490435.1 uncultured Bifidobacterium sp.
GTCGCAACTGAGATCGAAGCCGGCTCAACGACTAGTGATTGGAAATTCTTGAACTCCATGTTGAGCACATTGGCAAGCAGGAATTTGATGATGTCGCCGTGGCTCACCACGATTGCATTCTCCCCTGCAATGACACATTCACTGAGCGCGTGATAGAACTCTTGAACCCGGAGCCACACGTCGAGGAAGCGCTCACCATCAGGAAAATGCATGCGTTCAGGATCGTTTTGTACCACCTGCCATAAAGGTTCCAGCGCAAGCTCATCAAGCTTGCGACCGCTCCATGCACCGTAGTCTGGTTCGATGATTCGCGGTTCACTCTGGATTGCAATCCCAGCACCATGGCGTGCAATCCACGGAGTAATGGTCGCTAGGCAACGTTCGAGCGGGCTGACGAATACCCTGGTGACGGCAACCGCTCCAAGTACATCTGCTAAACGCTTACTCTGTTCAATTCCCTGCGCATCAAGGCGTACCCCAGGAGTTTGACCGGCCAAAATATTCTCTGCGTTGGCGAGGCTGCGCGCGTGGCGAATAAGAATTACCGTGCCCAAAGCGCTCCTCCTAGATACTCTCCAGCCAAGCCGATGTGAGCAGCCCGAGTAACTCTGGTGCCAGGCTCGTTCACACGCGACGATAGTGGAAGTCTAAAGGGAGCGCAGTTCATGGAGATTCGTCAACTAGGTCGAAGCGGCCTTCGCGTCTCTGCGCTCGGCCTCGGAACGATGACCTGGGGGCGGGATACCGATGAGCATGAAGCTGCCGAACAGCTCCGCGCTTTTTTAGATTACGGCGGAACATACATCGACACTGCGGCGATTTTTGGCGATGGTGATAGCGAACGTGTCATCGGTGGCCTGCTCAATACTCTCACCCCGCGCGATTCAGTAGTCATCTCAAGTAAAGCGGGCATGACGACGACAGGCGTCAATAATTCGCGAGGAAATCTGCTCAAGGATCTCGATGAATCTCTCAAAAGATTACGGACCGATTATCTTGATATCTGGATGGTGCAAAGGTGGGATGAGCGAGTTCCGCTTGATGAGACATTGACTGCATTGGAACTAGCTGTTTCAAGTGGTCGAGTGCGATACATCGGAGTTTCCAATTTCACAGGTTGGCAAACTGCGCGGGCATGCACATTGTTGGAACGGAGTATTCCGTTGAGCGTTACGCAAAATGAATATTCCCTTCTCAATAGAAATGCAGAGAATGAAATAATCCCTTGCGCCGCCGAAGTCGGGTTGGGGGTTCTTGCTTGGTCTCCGTTGGGGCGAGGTGTTCTTACGGGAAAGTATCTCAACGGAGTGCCAGCGGATTCGAGGGGCGCGAGTCCGCACTTAGGTCCATTCGTTTCGCCATACCTCGAACCTCGTGCGCGACAAATTGTGCAAGCAGTGACAATGGCTGCTGACGGTCTCGGTTCGGCGCCACTTGAAATCGCGCTCGCGTGGGTTCGCGATGCTCCGGGGATTTCGTCGGCGGTAGTCGGTGCTCGTAACGCAGCGCAACTTCGCGGCATACTCAGAGTTGATGAGATCGAGCTCCCTGCTGTGGTCCGTAGCGCGCTCGATGATGTGAGCGCTCAATGATCACCTACGAATACCAACTTATTCGCGTCCCGCGAGGCACACAGAAGAACGCGGTGCATCAGATGCTTACTGAATTTGCAGAACGCGAGCGGTGGGTCTTAGATCGAGTGCGGATCTATCCAGATGGCCGACATCTGGTGCGCCTGAAGCGCAAAGTTTGGCGGCCAGATTTCGAATATGAGCAACTCCCCCCGCTCTAGCATCTCTTAGGCACGTTGCAGAAAGCGATCTAATGCCTCCACGCCAAAATGAATGGAACTCACCGGAACTCGTTCGTCTATCCCGTGAAAGAGCGCCATAAAATCCAGTTCGGGCGGTAGTTTGAGTGGCGAGAATCCGTAGCCAGAGATACCAAGTTTCGACAGTCCTTTGTTATCGGTTCCCCCGCTCATCACATAAGGGACCGGAATTCCCTCGGGGTCGCACTCTTTTATCGCCGCACACATGGCTTCGACCAATTCCCCAGTGAAGGGAAGTTCCAGGGCAACATCGTGGATTATAGGTTTGACGCTCACTCCAGGACCAGCTAATTCACGAAGCGTAGCGATGAACTCCTCCTCGTATCCGGGAAGAAACCGTCCATCGATTACTGCTTTCGCTTGTTGCGGAATGACATTCTCTTTATACCCAGCATCTAACATCGTTGGGTTAGCAGTGTTCTGAGTTGTAGCCCCGATCATTCGAGCCATAGATCCTAATTCTGCGACAATCGGAGCAGGATTTCGTTCGTCAAATTCCTTGCCTAATACCGAAGCAACCTTCGTTAAGAAAGTTCGCAAGGTATCTGTAATGCGTACCGGCCATCGATGATTACCAATACGAGAAACTGCCTCGGCAATCGCGGTAACTGCATTATCAGAATTGACCATCGAACCATGACCGGCCGTACCTTCTGCAGCAAGTTCCATCCAATACATTCCCTTTTCAGACGTTTCAACAAGATAGAGACGTTTTCCATTACTGAGCGTCGCTGAGAAACCGCCCACTTCAGAGATCGCCTCGCTGCAACCGGCGAACGCCTCGGGATGATTCTTAACTATCCAATTCACACCAAAAGTGCCACCCGCCTCTTCGTCGGCAAAGAAGGCGAGAACAATGTCACGCTCTGGAACATAACCGGTGCGGTGCCAATCGCGAACGATTGCCAAGATCATCGCGTCCATGTCCTTCATATCTACTGCGCCACGTCCCCAGATCTCGCCATCGATAATCTCGCCCGACCAAGGATCAACTTTCCAATCATCTGCATTTGCCGGAACGGTATCTAGATGGCCATGGAGAACTAATCCGGGTCGTTGTGTGTTGCGACCTTTAATCCGCGCAACAACGCTTACTCGGGTAGGAGCCGACTGATAGCGAATTGGTGTAAGGCCACACGAAGAGAGGTAATCGGCAACATACTCGGCAACTGCCCGTTCATCACCGTTGCCGCCGCCATTGTTAACGCTGGGAATGCGGATTAACTCCTGACAAATTCGGACTGCCTCGTCGCCAAGGGTTCGATAATCGGTCTGCCTCATGGCCCTATCCTCCTACACCTTCGCCATTTTGAGGGCTCTGCCAAGCGTTGGTAGGCTCTGCACTTCTGAATCGATCGAAGAATTCATCGACAGGTCACGTCCGGGTGGCGGAATTGGCAGACGCGCTAGCTTGAGGTGCTAGTGCCCGAAAGGGCTTCGGGGTTCAAGTCCCCGTTCGGACACAAGAGTTCTTCTCCTAAGCGCTAGATTCGTGTCATGAAGGCTGTTCGTATTCACCACACCGGCGGTCCTGAGGTTCTGTCGTTAGAAGAGATCCCCCTCGCCAAACCAACTTCAGGTCAAGTCTCCATGCAGGTGGAACTTGCCGGAGTGAATTTCATCGATGTCTATCACCGACGTGGTCAATACCAACTCCCGGCGCCATTTGGAATCGGCATTGAAGGAATCGGGCGCGCGAAGTCTGGCGAACGCTACTTCTGGTTAAATGCCATGGGTTCTTATGCACAGGAGATCAATGTCGCCGAGAGCGCGCTCACGCCAGTCCCAGATAGTTCACTCACTAATGAAGAACTGTTGCCGTTGCTCTGCCAAGGAATGACCGCGCACTATCTCGCTGATTCAGCATACGAAATCAAAACCGGCGAGAGCGCTCTCGTCACCGCCGCCGCAGGCGGCGTTGGTTTGCTCCTTGTGCAGGTTCTTAAAGCTCGGGGCGCTCGGGTTATTGCTGTTGCTTCCACTCCGGAGCGAGCGGCGCTAGCGGGCGCTCATGGCGCTGACCACGTGGGTATGTATAGCCAGATGATGACTTTAGTGAGTGAAGCAACCGAAGGTCGCGGCGTTGATGTTATTTACGATTCGGTTGGTAAGGATTATTTCGATCAATGCCTGGAACTTGTCGCTCCGGGGGGCATGTTGGTTCTCTATGGCGGCGCGAGCGGAGCGGTTCCACCATTTGATCTCATCAGACTATCTGCGCGTTCGCTCGCCATCAGGCGACCCACTCTTGGTACCTATACCGCGACCTCTGCGCAACGAACTGCACGCTTGGCCGACCTCATCGCCCTACGAGAGAAGGGCGCGTTAGATTATCCAAGCACAAAGGTTTTTCCGCTCTCACAAAGCGCTGCGGCTCATACGTTGATTGAATCGAGAAGGTATTCAGGGAAGATCGGAATCGATCCATGGAAGATCTAGCTCGCACAGTCGCGATAATCGTTTCGCTACCCTTGATTGCGGCACCGTTGACTTTTCTCGTGGTCTGGCGATTTCCAAAACGTGTGGTTATGTTGATTGCTCTTCCCATTTCCATAGTCTGCGCAACATTAGGGTTGTTCCTCTTGCTCAGCGACATCGGCACGGTAGCGCGTGCATTCGGTTTATGGGGAGTGCTCTTCTCGCTCGGCACGTGGCGATTGATCTGGAATAGAGTCCGATCTCGATGAGCACGAATATCAGTCCAGCGCTGAAGCGGGCGCGATCATTGATTCAGGATGTTCCTGACTACCCGAACCCTGGCGTGCTCTTTCGAGATCTCACTCCCATGATTGCGGATGGCGCTGCGCTCCGTGCGGTTGTTGACGCGTTGGGCGAATTCGCACCTGAGGCAACTCATTTTGCAGGATTAGAGGCGCGCGGTTTCATCTTCGCCTCTGCAATGGCGGCTCGATTAGAACGCGGCTGCATCTTGCTCCGCAAACCAAACAAATTACCGCGAGAAAAATACTCAGTCTCTTATCAACTGGAATACGGTAGTGATTCGATCGAGATACACAAGGATGCTTTATCTGAGAGAGATCGAGTGCTCATCGTTGACGATGTATTGGCCACCGGTGGCACTCTCTGTGCGGCGATAGAATTGCTTGCGCTTACTCCAGCGACATGCCTGGGAAGTGCAGTTGTCGCTGAAATTGGATTCTTAGGCGGCCGCTCAAAAGTCTCCGCTCGATTTCCTGAGCACAAGGTGAATGCGCTTTTCGCGCTCTAGCAAAGCGTAGATATCGCGCAAGTCCTCTAGTCGAGAACAATTCGAGAACTATTCGAGAACTATTCGAGCGTGATCAAGTCGTAGTAATCATCACGCCAAAGATCCTCATCACCATCGGGCAGCAACAGAACCCGTTCGGGAGCCAACGCGCTGACCGCTCCCTCATCGTGAGTCACCAAAACGATTGCGCCTTGATATTCCCGAAGGGCACCGAGAATCTCCTCACGTGAAGCTGGATCGAGGTTATTGGTCGGCTCATCGAGAAGAAGTACATTTGCCGCACTCACCACCAGTTGCGCTAAAGCCAATCTAGTTCGTTCGCCTCCACTGAGCACCTTCACCGGCTTGAAAACGTCGTCACCACTGAAGAGGAAGGTTCCTAAGACATTGCGGGCTTCCCCTTCGGAAATGTCTGCTCGGGCTTTGAGCATGTTAGCCAGAACCGTCTCTTCATAGTCGAGAGATTCGTGCTCCTGCGCGTAGTAGCCGAGTTTTAATCCGTGCCCTGCCGCAACCAATCCGGTGTCAGGGTCCAACTCCCCTGCGAGCATACGTAATAAGGTCGTTTTGCCTGCGCCGTTCAAACCTAAGATGACCACGCGAGACCCTTTATCAATCGCAAGATCGACATCGGTGAAGACTTCAGTTGATCCATACGATTTGCTCAGTTCGTTAGCGGTGAGCGGGGTCTTCCCGCATGGTGCAGGTGTCGGAAAGCGCAACTTTGCCACCTTATCCTTCGCGCGTTCGCCTTCAGTTGAGGAGATGAGTTTCTCGGCTCGCTTGAACATAACTTGCGCAGCCTTCGCCTTACTCGCCTTTGCGCGCATTCGTTCGCCTTGCTTCTGGAGGATCTCTGCTCTTTTTTCCGCTATTGCACGTTCCTTTTTTCTGCGGTGCTCATCTTGTTCCCGCGCTAACAAATATTTTCGCCACCCCATGTTATAAACATCGATGACATTCCGATTTGCGTCGAGATAGAAGATCCGATTGACGACGGTCTCGATGAGATTCACGTCGTGGCTGATGATGACCAAACCACCGGAATATTTGGCGAGGAAATCGCGGAGCCAGATGATGGAATCTGCGTCGAGGTGGTTAGTGGGTTCATCGAGTAAAAGTGTCTGGGCGTTACTAAAAAGAATCCGCGCCAACTCAACACGACGTCGTTGACCACCAGAGAGTTCGTTCAACCGTTGCGTAAAGATCTTCTCAGGCAGTCCTAGATTTGTCGCGATTGCTTCTGCCTCCGATGTAGCGCTGTACCCACCAGCATTTTGGAATTCCTCCTCGGCTCGTGCATATCTTTCGAGAACTTTC
Organism: uncultured Bifidobacterium sp.; assembly: GCA_964490435.1. GTDB lineage: Bacteria > Actinomycetota > Actinomycetes > Nanopelagicales > Nanopelagicaceae > IMCC26077. The sequence continues at coordinate 6,381 of CAZBCF010000044.1, forward strand.
TCGAGTTCGTCACCTTCGGAACTTGTCATTTTCTCTTCGAGCCCGCGCATACGATCAGAGATCGCATCCAATCCTCGAACTGACAAAATCCGGTTGATAACGCTGCTCTCTTCATCTCCGGTACGGGGGTCTTGTGGCAGATAACCGATAGTTCCAGTGCGAAGCACTTGGCCGCCGGCTGGTTGATTCTCCCCCGCAAGCACTTTGGCTAATGTTGATTTTCCAGAACCGTTTCGACCCACTAATCCAATGCGATCGCCGTGATTGATCCGAATATTGACATCCGAAAGTAAGAGTCGAGCGCCGGCGCGTAGCTCCAGGCTAGCGGTGGAAATCATGGAGAGGATGCTCTCACGAAAAGAAGGCGATAAACTCCCGCTCTCTTATGCAACGCCACGGTAGGCACTGATCTCTGGAGGAAAAATGGCTAAAGCTCGAGGTTATGCGGTTTTAACTGCAAAGGCAGACCTAGTGCCCTTTGAATTCGATCGTCGAGCACTCCGCCCTCATGATGTTGAGATTACGATCTCGCATGCCGGCATTTGCCACTCAGACATTCATCAAGGACGTGAAGAATGGGGGCAAGCCCTCTTTCCTATGGTGCCAGGTCACGAGATTGTTGGTCGGGTGCAGGCTGTTGGAGCGGGCGTAACGAAATATTCTCCAGGTCAACTTGTCGGTGTTGGCGTCTTTATCGATTCCTGCCGGAACTGCGATAACTGCCGCGCCGGTCTGCAGCAATACTGCTCCGAAGGAATGACCGGCACCTACAACACCCGCGAACGTGATGGGGTGAGCATTGCCTACGGTGGATATTCGAATCTCATCGTCGTCGATGAAAATTACGTGGTTTCCGTTCCTGAGAATCTCAAAGTAGAAGGTGTTGCACCTTTGATGTGCGCGGGAATCACGTTGTATTCACCTCTGCGCCATTGGGAGGCGGGCCCAGGTAAGCGAGTAGGCATCATCGGACTTGGTGGCTTGGGTCATATGGGGCTCAAGTTCGCTCATGCGATGGGCGCGCATGTCACTGTTTTCTCGCATTCAGAGCGGAAAAAGAGCGATGCTCTCGCGATGGGAGCTGATGATTTTGTTGCTAACCCCTCGGAAGAATACTTCAAGAAGAACAACACCGCCTTCGACCTAATCCTCAATACCGTCTCGGTCGATCTCAACCTCGAGGCGTACCTTTCACTTCTTCGACTCAATGGCACGCTCGTGCTCATCGGATTACCCGGCAAGCCGTATCAAGTTCCGGCCGGCGTCTTGCTCAACAAGAGGCGTCGTCTCGCCGGTTCGATGATCGGTGGCATACCCGAACTTCAAGAGATGCTCAATTTCTGCGCAACGCATCAAATAACCAGCGATGTAGAGGTCATCAAACCGGATTACATCAACAAAGCTTGGGAGCGAACTGTTGCTAGTGATGTGAAATACCGTTTCGTAATCGACGCTTCCGAATTCTGATCACAGACTAGTTTCACCCTGAATTCACACTATAGCGGCGACTCCGGTTGCCAAAAGTGGGGCGATGAACAGCGCCGGTAACATATCGCCGATTGCAATGCTTCGTATATTGAGCAACTTCAAACCTATGCCCACTAAAAGTAACCCGCCAACACCAGTGATGGCATCAATCTGGTACTCCTGGAGCGTGCTTCCAAGAAATGCCCCCACGGCGCTCCATGCTCCTTGGTAAATCAGCACGCTCAACGCTGATGCTGCTACTCCCCAACCGAGAGCTGCAGCGAAAGCGATGGCAGCAAAACCATCCATGATGCTTTTGAGAATTAACAATTCATTTCCATTACCTAGACCATCACTGATACTGCCAAGAATGGCCATTGGTCCGATGACGAATATCAACGACGCTGTAACGAATCCAGTCACGAAATCTGAATCATTCTCACGTGCGAATCTGCGCTTTAGGCGTTCACCCACGCGATCCAAACGTTCTTCAATGCGGAGCATCGAACCAAGTATCCCGCCGATGAGCAGAGCGCCCAGAGTGATCAGGATTGGCTTACCCCCTCCAACCGCTTTGAGATAACTACTGTTCCAGAGCGCTGCACATGCACTCGCACCGGATATGAAAGTCACCAACCCGAGCGCATCGGTGATAAGTGTCCTGGTACGAGTAGGAATCTTTGAACCAACAGCGACACCAATGAGAGTGCCTAGCAAAATCGTGATGACATTGACCAAAGTGCCGATCATGCGAACCGCCAAAACGAGAGTGCGCCAACGACCACACAGTAAATGGCAAAGGGATAGAGCGTGTGCGTTTTGAACCATTTAACGAGGAAAGCGATTGATAAATATGTGCAGAGAGCCGAGACGATGGATCCAACTATCACTGGTCCGATGATGTGTGAGATTTCGGGGTCGAATAGTTTGGGAAGTTTGAGTATTCCAGCCCCGAAGATGACCGGTGTTGCTATGAGAAAAGCGAAATCTGAAGCAGCGGAGTGCGATAACCCTCGTGCCAACCCTGCTGACATCGTGACCCCAAATCGACTGATGCCCGGAAAGAGCGCGGCAGATTGGGCCACTCCAATGACCAACGCTTGGCCGTTACCGATACTCTCAGAATCAGAGAGCTCATGAGTGATTCGAAAGCGTTTGAACAACTCTGTTGCGGCAAGTAAAAGTCCATTGAGAAAGAGAAAGCCACCAACTGCGAAGGGGTCACTGAAGAGTTCGCCGACTTGGTCTTGAAAGAGAACACCCAATATGCCTACCGGAAGGGTTGCTAACAGAATCTTCCAAATCAAACGCTCTGGAGCGGTGAAATCGTTTCTCTTGCGCAAACTTGTAAAGAATGCTTTCACGAGTACAACCCAGCGCTCTCGGAAATACCAGATGAGGGTCAATGAACTGGCGACGTGAAGGGCGATGATCATGAGTAGGTAGGGTGATTCTCCCGATGTTTCATTAGTCAGGAAGCGTTCCCAACTACCGCCTATCCAGGCGGGCACGAGAACAGAGTGACCAAGACTTGAGATAGGGAAGAGTTCTGAGAAGCCTTGCAAAACTCCGGTGATTATCGATTGCAGATACGAGAGTTCTAACGATTTCACTATTAAAGGGTACGCGACTACGCTCCGATAAATGCGGAGATTCTTCTCTCATTCGATACCAAATACATCCTGGCGTGCCAGGAATCAATGGGATCTCTCCCCTACTCGGATGGTGATACTCACCTGCGGTTTGGTTGTGTTTGGTATTGGTGATGGTTTGCTTATCAGCAGTCATCTCGGAAATGCACCCTGGAGCGTGCTTGCTCAAGGACTCTCACTCCAACTTGGTCTTTCTATTGGGTGGGCCACTTTCATTGTGTCAACAGCAGTACTGATTTTTTGGATTCCGTTCAAGCAGCGTCCAGGTGCAGGAACCTTGGCCAATATAGCTGTCATCGCCCTTGCCATCGACCTTACGGTTGCCTGGGCTCCGACTCCGAACTCGATCGCGCTGCGGGTGATGATGGTGATCGGTGGCATCGCTTTGGTGGGAGCCGGATCTGCGCTCTATCTCACCTGTGGTCTGGGTGCTGGACCTCGAGATGGTCTAATGACTGCCATTCATTACTCCAGCGGGGTTTCGGTGGCTCGAGTGCGGGCAGCTATAGAAGGGACCGTTCTGGCCATTGGGTGGCTCCTAGGGGGCCGGGTGGGGCTGGGTACTCTCCTCTTTGCCGTCGGAATCGGCGCCTCGGTCGCGCTCTGGCTCACTCTCGTCGGACACCTGACCGAAAATACCCCCCAGTAACTGAAAATTGGCTGAGTCCTTGGGTACGTTTGAGCCCTTCCTCCGGTATCACGAGCCGTCATTTCGTGGCGGGGTCGTAAACACCCCCGAAACCAAAATAGTTGAGAGGGATACATG
>CAZBCF010000045.1:0-9741 GCA_964490435.1 uncultured Bifidobacterium sp.
ATCATCTCTTCAAATTTCCAATTCATAGCGCTCGACGATCCGTCGGTCCACTGTTCGCCATTGACCCAACCGCGCATTGCAAGCGAGTACGGGTCGGGAATCTCATCAGCGGTGACCAAGACCGGGCCAAGGACATGAGCACCAACAAAATCTTTACCTTTTGCAGGGCCCAACCCCACTGTCATCTCCGCAGATTGGATGGCGCGTGCTGAAAAATCATTGTAGATGGTGTAACCATAGATATGTTTACGGGCATCGTCTTCATTAATGTTGACTCCAGATTGACCGATGACCAACGCAAATTCGAACTCAAGATCAAGGAACTCTGCATATTCAGGAAATTCGATTTCTTGTCGATGTGCACCAATACTGGATGGATTCCCCTTGTAATACACCGGACGGCGATACCACTCATCAGGAATCGGACGGTTTAGTTTCGGGAAGACATTGAGCAAATGATCTTCAAAGGACATGAAGTCTCGCAACAGTGGTGGTCTGCTGATTGCAGGCAAGATTGTCACTTCACTTGCTTGGTATCTAATTTTTCCGCCACTAGGCGCACTTTCTGCCCCACTCTTAAGTGCGGCTGATACTGATTGTTCTGCAAGATCTCGCGATTGGGCTCCACCTTGGATAAAACTCAATGTTGATGGAGGACAGAGTGAATAAGCCCGGTCGCTCGCTGCAGTCGTTGGCAAACCTTGCAAGGTGAGTAAAGAGAGTGCGGCTGCGGTGAGGTCGATAACTAACCCAGAATCGGCGTCACCTTCAACCAAGGCGCCAAGGTGTTGGCGCCTATCGCTCCCAGTTACCGTCTCGAAGGAGAGTAACTTCATTAACCAATGACCTGCTCATAAATTTCGCGCTCTCGCTTTTCAAGAAGCGGCACGATGATACCTTCGATGATCTCCTTGAAATGCGGCGTCTCGCGGTGAGCCACGAGGCCTGCTTCATCCTTGTAGATCTCATAGAGGCAATAGAGGTTCTCATTCTGTGGATCGATATTTGCGTTGTACACCAAGCATGCTGGCTCGTCTGCCTTAACACGGGCGGCCATCTTTGCTAGCGCCTCACGCACCGCCTGGGAATTTCCGGGCTTTACGTAATATCGAGCTATTAGTACTGCGCTCATTTCTTTTCCTTGCCTCTCTGTTGTTAGTGGAACTGTCCGGTAGTTAAAACGGGGGTATTGAGCAGGTCATCGAGATTATCGCCAAGCAACCTGTTCAAATCTGAAGTAGGTAGGTAATCACAATGTTCGCGAACTACCTCGATTGCCTGCGTGTAGGTCAACATATCTCGCGATGCTGGAAAATCTGACGCCCAGAAGATCCGCCGCGGGCCAAACGCTTCGTATATCGATTTGAATAGTGCCTGGGATTCTAAATATGGAAAATCAAACTTCTTACTGTTGTTGTAATTAAATCCTGAGATTTTCACTCCAATATTTGGGACTTGCGCGCATGCGAGGATCTCGTTTACTTCAGATTTATCATGCCCTGCGCCGGTGTTCTTAGGCATACCCATATGGTGAATCAAGAACGGGAGTGTGGGGTTTGCGGCGGCTATGACACGCAAATCAGCCAACCAAGCCGGCGTAAGGGCTAATGATGCGACGACCTTCAATTCTGCTGCAGTGGCAAAGAACTCCTGTCCCTCGTCGCTGCGAAACCAGCCATCATTCTTCGCCTCGACGTAATGCGTGAATCCTTGTGCGCCATGTTTGGCAATCTCTTCACGAAGGCGTCGAACTGCACCTGGAGTTCGGTGCTCGGCGCGCCAACTACAATCGACATCGACCCACGCCGAAATGCGATCGGGATGGCGCCGCGCGAAATCAGCTACATATTCGTTGTTATCTTCATTTCCAAATCCATCTCCCCCCGCGCCATCGCCGATGCGGGCACATACAACTGAGGCTCGAGTTACGCCGTGAGTATCCATCTCATAAAGCAACGCTTCGATGGAGCCGCGATGGTCAGGGTCGGGCACAGATTTATCGTAAGGCCATCTGCGCCAGGCGTGACAGTGGCTATCTGCAATCATCTATTTGCCCGCTCTTCCTGCAACAACTCGATCTGTGATTTGAGCACGTGGCTCAGCACCAGAATGCCAACGCTCGAGCTCTTCAACCATCAACGTGAAGAAGCGAGGTTGTGCCTCTTCGGTCATGCCACCGATATGAGGGGAGAGAAAGACATTGCGCATCTGTCGTAATGGGGAATCGACGGCTATCGGCTCTGGATTATGAGCATCGAGACAGAACCATGCATCCTCTTTTTGAGCCTTGGCAATCAACGCCGGTACATTGACACAAACACCTCGTGAGACATTGACGAATACTGCACCTGGTTTCAACCAACCCAATTCACGCTCACTGATCATGTCGCGCGTCTTTGGTGTGTCAGGCGCAAGGCAAATGACTACATCGCAACCCATCACCTTCTCGAGGGAGGCGAAGTTGATATCGAGCGCATCTGCTAACTCGCGAGGCGCATAAGGATCAAATGCAAGAATCTCGGTGCGGAACGGAACGAGAAACTCACGTAAACGCCAGGCGATATGGCCAAAACCAATCATGCCCACGGTGCGACCGGTCAACTCACGGGCTGGCGGTTTGGTCCGATAGTCATCGTGGCTCATCGCTTTGCCTGCGATGATGTCGCGGAAGCGGGCATGCTCGCGAAGTCCCACTAATGCGAGCGCTAGTGCCCACTCCGAAACTGGCCATGAAGATGAGTGTGTGGTGTCAACGACCATCACGCCCGCTTCCTTTGCAGCCATTACGTCAATCCGGCCAGTGAAACGATCTCCCTCAAGTTCGCCGACAACCTTTAATTTCTTTCCAGCATCGAAAACCGCTTTGGTAATTCGTGGACCACCATGGCAGACAATGAGCACATCAAGATCTTGTGCGAATTTTGCGAATCGTTTCTCAACTTCAGGATCTACCGGGATATTCACCCAATCTGAAGGTACGTCATATTCTTCAATGACGACCTCAGCAATCTTTCCTAACCGCTCCAGATCACGCTTCTCCAAATACAACTCGCGCGTTGCACCAGAACATGCAATACCTACTTTTGGTTTACTCATCGCAATGCCACCGATCCGTCTTCTCGCAAATCAGGTTTCACACCATGCACGGTTACCGGTGGATTGGTCGCAAAGAATGCATCATTAATCTCCATTCCCAACCCTGGCTCATCAAACGGATAGAGCCAACCATCTTTCAGTGTTGGAATTCTTTTGACCATTTGGCGTACTGGATCCACATTCTGATCGATATGTTCTTGTGCTTCCCAATTCGGAGCGGTGAGCCCCATATGAATATGTGCCATAGTCGCAATCGCGCCCGACGGCACAGAATGAGGCAATACCCCCTGATGGTGTGCTTCTGCCATCGCGCAGATCTTCCGGACATGCGTGAATCCGCCAGCAAGACCAATATCCGGGCGTACAAAAGAGAGGCCAGCGTGCTCTATGTATTCACGGAATTCATATATAGAGGTATTGCGCTCCCCCGCCGCCATAGGTGTATCGACCTTCTCGGAAACTTCGCCGAATGAAAGGACGCTATCTGGTGGAATCGGATCTTCGACGAATAACGGCCGATACGGGAGTAATTCTCTAATTAGCGCGATTGAATTACCAGGCTGCATATTGCGATGAAGTTCGATTCCGATATCTAGGGTGTTTCCGACTGCATCACGCAGTGCCGCCATTCGATCAACGAGATCAGCGATCTTCTCAGCATGACGCATCCCATGATGCTCATGCTGATGCAGGATAACCTTGATTGCGGTGAAACCTTCCTTCTGGGCAGCGAGAGATTCTTTTAGCAAATCCTCTTTTGTTGCACCGAAGACGACCTTCATTCCTCGAACTGCTTTTCGACTGCGACCACCTAAAAGATGCCAAACTGGCGTTTCAAAGATTCGACCGCGGATATCCCAACATGCCTGATCGATGGCGCTAATCGCACCGCCTAGGGTCAATCCACGCCAACCAAGTGCACGATACATCTTGAGCCAATTCTGTTCGACATCATGCGCATCTGCGCCAATAAGGAAAGATTCGAAGCTCTTGATAATCTCGGCGACGTTCTTCGGAAATGCGAATGCGGTTGATTCACCGACACCTTGCACTCCGTCTTCAGTCGTCAATCGAACAAAACATGACATTCCCGCGACAAAAGTCTCAACTTTGGCAATTCGAGCTGCAGATTTCATCAGGCACCTTCCTGCGCTGGGTAAATGTAATCCGGCTTGATCCGCACCTTTGGAGGTGAAATTAACTCGACAATCGCACTGATTCCGTTGGGTGGTTGAAAATATGCGAAGGCACCATCGCCCTCTGCGCCAAAACCGGCTGCGCTTTGGAGTGGAGTGAATCCTCTAGCAAGGAAATCTGCAACTGCCGCAGGGTGGTCTTGCACAATGCAGCCGACATGGTTCATGCCCTCGCCGATTGTCTCGAGTTGATCTTTGAAGATGGAGGGTCCAGCTAGAGGCTGTACTAATTCGAATTGCATATTGCCAGCAAACGCCATCGCATGGCGGAGGCTAAACTCAGTTTTCGTACCTTTATATATACAGTCACGTAAACCTGGTGCTTTCAAGGTATAGACGGTCCATGGCCCAATTCCCAAGTTATCGGCCCAATGTTTCACCGCGGTGTCCAAATCTTTAACGACATATGCCACTTGATGGAATTTCAACTCTTCGCTCATCTGTTCACCCGTTCACCCTGCGAGATTCTCTATAGCGACATCGATCTCATCTTGATAAGCGTGAAGTCTGCCATCGAGTACCTCATTCACAGAAACCTCACGTTTGGCAACGCCTGATTCGAGAATGGCGTAGACCACGGCGAGCGCGCGAAGGCCACCCATGCCATCAACTTCAGGAGCGCGCTTGCTTTGGACGGCTTCGATGAAATCTGCAATCTCAACCGCCAGATAACCCGCATCCACATCGGCCCATGCAGCGCCTTTGCCACCGGTTCCATCAGAGCCGAGAACTGCTTTCGTAACATCGTTGATATTGATGAACGCGCCACGTGCGTTTAACTCGTCGATGAGCTCGCCACCCTTTAATTCGCGGTCTGCCAAATAGACGACCACATCGCCGTCGGAGCGATCAGGCGGAACGGTCATCGAGCCGAGAGTGCCATGGAGGCTTCGCTGTTGATACCGCTTGCCAAGACCTGATGGCAGGAAGGTGTATTGCACATCAACGCCAGCGTTCGTTTGCATGCTCGCAAAGAGTGCATCTTCGCCCGTTGGCGTAATGGTCTCTGAACCATCGGCGGTCACCCGGGTGGGCTCAGCGATGATGCCGCGTCCCCACACTCGTTCAACTGGTCCTACGTAGTACTCAATGATGTCTGCATAGTGAATGCTCATGTCGAGTCCGATCGCGCCTGTATCTTTCATATGGCGCCATTTGCTGATAATCACTTTGTCGTCGCCACCCGCCCAGAATTCGAGCATGAGGTGTAACTTCCCCAACATGCCAGAATCAATCACTGCTTTCGCGACGCGATTAGCACCACCACGACGATAATTCTCAGCAGTGCCCAGGATCATTCCGGTGCGCTCTGCTGCTTCGACAATCATTCGGCCGGTCTTCATCGTCAGGGCTAGAGGTTTCTCGCAGAGCACATGTCGCCCAGCCTCCATTGCCTTAATCGCAATCGTGTGGTGGGTTCTTGGGTCGGTGACTATATCGAGGGCTTGCACCCGATCGTCTTTTAATAGTTCATCAAGCGATGTGTAAATCTTTGGCCTAACTCCCATCAGAGTATTGGTCTCATCAGCTAGTTTCGTTGCGGTATCGGCATTGATGTCTAAGAGCGCAACAATCTCACCATTGAGCTTGCCAGTCTTGTGAAGCGCGTTGAAACCCAACATATGTCGGCGCCCCATGAAGCCGCAACCAACAATTGCCACGCCAAGTTTTTCCGTCATTATGAGTCGTTGCCCGTGCCTGCGATTGCATTAATAAACCAACGCTGCGCCCATAGGAAGAAGATCACCACGGGAAGCGCGCTGAGAAGTGCTGCAGCGTAGGTGACATTCGGACCAACTTTTCCGTAGAAACCAGTGCCACCGGCGATAAGAGGAGCAAGTTGTACAGTCGCAACGCGGAGCTCTTCGCGGCTTCCGACCATCAATGGCCAGATATACATATTCCAAGCGGTCAAGAAAGTGATTGCTGAATATGAGGCAATCGGTGGACGAGCTAACGGCAACACAATTCTGAAAAGGACACGTGGCCAACTTGCACCATCCATCCGAGCGGCATCAATCAATCCATCGGGGAAATTCACCATGAATTGACGGAAGAGCAGCGTGCCGAATGCGGTCGAACCGACTATCGGCAGAATCATTCCACCCCAGGTATTAAGTAATCCTAATTTATAAGTAACTAGGTAAAGCGGAATGATGGAGATATTTGTAGGGAGGAAGACAGGGATTGCGAAAAGCGCGACTATCAGCGCTGCATATTTAAACGGCATCTTTGCTAAAGCAAATCCTGCAGTGAAGGAGAGAATTAACTGCAGAATCAGGATGCCAAAAGTGAAGAAAAGTGTGTTGAAGAAGATGCGTGGAGTCATCACTGATAACGCATCTGCATAGTTTTTCCACTCGATGGATGGTGGAATCAACTTTGGTGGATAGACCGATACGGCATCGAGCGTCATCAAAGATCCTGAGACGAGATACAGTAGCGGGAATATAAAAAGTAGTGCGAGTAGGATTATTACTGCATACCGCAGGAAATTTGCTGAGCGTTTCTGAGTGAAGAGCACTGCGCTGGCCATGATTAACCCTTTGCCCTTCTATATCTACGGAATTGAATGATGGGTAGTGCAACGACCAAGAGTGCGAAGAACTGGACCATGACCAGGGCGGCTGAATAGCCGACTTCAAATTGTTCAAAGGCCATCTTGTAGGCGTAGTAAGCCAGCGATGTGGTCGCATCCAGTGGACCGCCTTGGACCATCAATAGGGAGATCTCGAATGGGGATGAAAGGAAGGCAAGAATTTCGATTGCGACAACTAATATGGTTGTCGTTGAAACACATGGAAAGATGATTTGCCAGACCCGCTGCCATGCATTTGCCCCATCAAGTGCGGCTGCTTCCAGAATTTCTGGAGATATGCGCTGCAAGCCCGCTAAATACAAAATAATTACAAGGGGCAGGGATAACCAGATCACTATGATTGTTACTGAGGGCAAAGCCCACGTGAAACTGGCAAGCCATTCTGGCCCTGTGATTCCGAAAATTTTCAGAATTCGATTAACCCATCCGGCTTCTGGATTGAAGATGCTCGACCAGGCAATACCCGCGACAGCGCTGGAAATCGTGAGTGGCAAGAAGAACATCGCGCGAAAGATCCCAATGCCCTTGACCTTCCAATTAAGGAGTACGGCGACTAAGAAACCACCAAAGACCGTTGGCAGCACGCCAAGACCTAGGAATTTGAGCGTCCGCACAAAAGATGGGATCAACATCTCGTCGTCGGCTAAACGACGGTAATTCTCAAGACCTACCCAATTGATTGGGCCGAGGATGTCCCATTGACAGAAACTTAGGAGAACACCAGCAACAGAGGGAACCAAAATGAACAACGTGTACATGAAGAGATTGGGTGAGACAAAGATTGCCAACCAAAAGCGATCGTTTCGCTTTAATTTTTTACGCTGGCCTGTTTGAGCCTTGCGCTCCTTTTGCGCCGTAGCCACGCTCTGCATTCTATACACCCATTTCACAAGAGACTAGATGGAATTGGTCACCTAATAATGATTTGGTGACGCCCACGTACATGAGCGTCACCAAATCAGCATGTGCTACTTAGAGATTACTGATCAAGTTCCTTCTTGATAGCCGCAGTCACTTTATCTTCGGCTTTCTTGAAGGCCTTCTCAACCGAGACGTTCTTCAATAACACCTCTGCTAGCGCGTCTGCAATCACAGTATCAAGGACTGTGCCTGCTTGGCCTGGAAGCTTAGGAGCGATGAAGGAGTTCTTGATTGCGCGACCGAATGCATCAACGTTTGCAGGCGGTGCTGCGAGTTTACGCCAGTCACCATTTGCAATACCTGCATCTGTTGGAGGAACAAGTGAGCCGCTCGCTTGGAGCGTGTTAATGCCACCATTCTTGGTTGTGTAGAACCAGTCGATGAACTTCCACGCTGCAGCCTTGTTCTTTGAGGTTGCTGCCATGCCGAGGCCGTAGCTTCCGCCACCAATGATGTACTTGGAGACTTTGCCTTTGATGGTTGGCATATCAACGACATCCCACTCCATATTCTTCTCGGCTAGACCAGCCTTGTAGGTGGGGAGAAGTGCGCGTACGGAAGTTTCCATAGCGACCTGTCCACCTTGGAAGGTTGGCGGTGTCTTTCCTGAAGAGATGCTGTACTTAGGAATGCAACCGCTCTGCCATGGCTTGACGAGTTGCTTCCATGCTGCGATTGCTTCAGGAGCGGCAATCTTCGATGTGTTGGTGTTGCGATCGTAGGTATATGCACCTACGGCATGAAGGTAAGGGTTGTACTGAGCCTGCCAGATTGACTTACTTCCGCCACCTGGACCACCAGATGATCCCCATACCTGTGGCTTCTGCTTTGCGCCCCACTTAGAGATTGCATCACAAGTCTTGAGGTATTGGTCGTATGTCCAACCATCCTTTGGAAGGGCAACTCCAGCCTTCTTGAAAAGCGTCTTGTTGTAGAAGACGACAATCGCATCAGCGGCGATTGGAAGACCGTGAACCTGCTTCGGGAAGTTGATTGGAACATAGGAACTTAAGAATGCCTGATTGAAATCAGCACGCTTCAATCCACCTGCTGCAGTTCCGAAGTACTTTGTGAGATCCTCAGTAAATCCGACATCAGCCAACTGGTCGGCGTAGGTGTCGAGATTGTTAATGAGATCAGGAGCATTACCGCTGAGTGCAGATGCTGCCAAACTCTTGACGATATCTGGAATAGTTGCAGGTAAAGTTTCTACCTTGATTTGGATATCGGGATTATCTTTATTCCATTGTTCGATAACTGGCTTGAAATTGTTATCAATTCCAGCGAGCGCCGCGAAACGCAATTCCGTCACAGCATGGGCACTCTGAATGCCAAATGATGCGAGCGAAAGCGTCAAAAGACTTGCTACAAAGCCCACGCGAATTTTTTTGCGTGAAGTTGAGCCTTTCATCAATTTCCTCTTTTCTTAGGTCTCGTTTTCTGAATATTCATGAACTTCGAACCTTGGTAGGAGGTTATTGAGGGGCCATTTAGGAGGGCAAGGAGATTCCGATGGCCGATTTCGTTACCTTTCCGGATATCCGAAAAGGTAACAATTTGTTACGGGCAGGCCGGCGCGAATTGGCGAGCCCCGCTAATCGAGGCGAAAGACCAACTCTTCGCAGGGGTGCATCCGGAGCGGGTCAGTAGGCGGCCCCTCGGGCGGCCAGATGAAGGCATCTTTCATCTTGTCCCCGATTTCTGCGGCATACCGCTCGTAGACATCCTTCCTGGCGAACATGATCCGGCGGGATTCATCCCAATTCTCAGACTCAACATAGCCAATCACAAGGCCATCGGGCATTAACCAAATCGAGTAATTCTTCCACCCCGCGTCGCTCAGCGCCTGACGGTAGTAGTCGGGAATCGCCGCGTGGGTCTCGCGATAGTCGTTGATGCGATCAGGCTTCACTCGGAGCGTCCAACAGA
>CAZBCF010000046.1:0-2444 GCA_964490435.1 uncultured Bifidobacterium sp.
CGGAAGGCTATCAAATAACCTGAGCCGCCTCGACTCAACTTTTGCTATGGGAGAGAACGCAAGGGTGCGATGAGTTATTCCCGTTCCCCGTCAGAAGGGTGGGCAGAAGGGTGGGCAGAAGGGTGGGCAGTGCGGATAGCAGAAGGCCCCGGGGTCACCGCCCCGAGGCCCACTGCCTGCTCGTTGGGATTACTTGTAATAGTTAGTGGCCGTTGCCCGGCGGGCAACTGCCCCAGTCTCATCAGCCCGTCCAAGGCCAGTGGATGCTGCTACTCGAACCGCGCCCTCAGCGCGGATGTAGTCAGCCCCGAGTATGGCTCGCGTGGCCGCGCAAAGAACATTCTTTTCCATGTATTGGTGTCCCCTTCAAGAAATTAGAACGATTGTCTAGCGACAAATTTGCCCCACATTTGCAGGGCAAGCTGACTATTTCGTAGGCGGCAGGACTTGTAAAAGGCGTTGAGCGACATCGAGAACCTCGACCTGGGATTGGCGGCCGGTCATACCATCGCTCACCATCACCCGACAAAACGGACAAGCGACTGCGACCTGTTTAGCGCCGGTGGCTATCGCCTCGTCGACTCGGTTGAGATTGATTCGGGAGCCGAGTTTCTCTTCCATCCACATTCGGCCACCACCGGCACCGCAACAGAAAGAGCGATCCTTGTTTCGGGGCATCTCGATGAACTGCGCGCCAGTTGCTTCAAGCAATTCTCGTGGTGGTTGGTAGATCTCATTATGCCGACCAAGATAACAGGGGTCGTGATAGGTGATGCTCTCATCTTTCGCCGCCGCACTTGGAACAGGTTTCAACTTCCCTTCACGTACCAATTGATTGAGTAGTTGGGTGTGATGGACCATCTCTAACTCAAAACCACTCTGTGCATAATCACGCCCGATCGTGGTGAAGCAATGCGGGCATGTAACAACAACTTTCTTCACACCGCGGGTACCAAAGGTCTCTTGCAGCGTCTCGATATTCTCACGCGAGAGAATCTGATAGAGAAACTCATTTCCCGCTCTTCGAGCGGGATCTCCTGTGCATGTCTCTCTTTTTCCTAAAACCGCAAAGGTGACGCCAGCACGATAGAGAAGTTCGGCTACTGCCTTTGTAGTTTTCTTTGCGCGCTCTTCGTACGCTCCAGCACAACCGACCCAAAAGAGGTATTCGACATCTTCAGGGATCTCTCCCTCTAAAACTTGAATGGGAAAATCACACTCGGCAATCCATGCATTGCGATCATTGCGATTGGCACCCCATGGATTCCCAGCCTTCTCGAGATTCTTAAATGTATTACCAAGTTCGGTGGGAAACTCTGATTCGATGAGCACTTGAAAACGTCTCATATTGACGATGTGATCAACATGTTCGATATCTACTGGACATTCATTAACACATGCGCCGCAGGTAGTGCACGACCAGAGTACATCCGGACTGATTGGCCCATCTAAGGCAACTATCGGCGCATCGCTCGGCACCTTATTAAGCGCATGATCGCGCATCGCCATAATCAAAAGTTTGGGAGAGAGCGGTTTCTCGGTATGCCAAGCAGGGCACTGTGATTGGCAACGACCACACTCAGTGCAGCTAGCCATATCGAGTAAGCCCTTCCAGGTGATATCGGCAGCCTTCCCAATTCCAAAGACGTCGTCGTCTTTGGGATCCTCAAAATCAATGGGTTTGCCATGCGAAAGCATCTCCGGCACTGGCCCGAGGGAGTTTCTTCCATCTGCATTCCGCTTGAAAAAAATGTTAAAGAAAGCGAGGAATCTGTGCCAAGCAACACCCATCGTGAGATTGAGGGCAATGACAACAAACCATGTCATCGAAACCAGAATTTTGATAAATGCCACAATGGCAATTTGATTCTCGATTGTGTTAATTGATTGTGCATTGAACTCTGCTACGACAAAACTCGTGAGTGGATACTGCGCGCTCCAACCACGTACGCCCTCTAGCGCACCTTCTAATCCGCGCAGTGCGACTACGCAAAATACGATGGCAAGAATCGTCGCTTCGACATAATAAGCTTTCCAATTTCCAGAACCATAGAAACGAGAACGTCGACTTTTATTCTTCAATCGAGTGAACTGCCTAATGCCGATCAAAGCAACGATTCCGATTCCGGTAAGCCAGGCAATCGCCTCGACTAACCAGAGGTATGGGGTGAAGTGGCCAATACCTGGGATGACGAAGTGCGGGTCGAGGACTTGTCCGAACGCCGTAATCAAAGTACCGAGGAGTGCTCCGAACCCGACCATCACAAACCAATGCGCAATACCGGTCCCTGTGAATCGAGTCATTTTGGTATGACCAAGCACTTCTTTTAATAAATTTGCCCAGCGAGCTCCCCGTTGCGCAGAGCGAGTCGGATCTGGTTGACCCTTCTTGAAGATGCCAACAAGTTCCCGGAGCTTCAGCGACAATACTGCGATTGCAAGGA
>CAZBCF010000046.1:2544-9394 GCA_964490435.1 uncultured Bifidobacterium sp.
TTGAAGATGCCAACAAGTTCCCGGAGCTTCAGCGACAATACTGCGATTGCAAGGACCGAATAGAGATACGCGACAATCGCTAAACCTGTCATAAGGGCAAGAATACTCGAAAAGCAGTTTATTACTTGCTAGACGCGAACCAGGTCTTCCAGATTGATAGGCCCACGATATACAACGGAGCAATAACGAGAATTGGCTTTGCCCAACTTGGTCCATCGGGAAATTGCGCAGAAAGCCAGGTGAGCGCGACGAAATAGATTAGTGCGACAGAGAGCGTGAATGGTCGGAACTTTGTTACTCGAACAATGTGTGGAAATTGAACCTTGGATAACGAAAGACCACATAAGAAGATTATGACGAGTTGTTTGGTTGCGTTATTTGCATCAAGGATAAGCAGGGTAGGCACAACAATGTTCCATGCTGCCGGGAAACCATTGAACCAATGATCATCAGTCTCTTGATCAGTCCGAGCGAACCACAGGGCTCCAGTGAAAATGATGAGTGCGGCAAACCAAAACTCTCGACCTTTTGGCAACATATCCAATTCGACAAAGAGCGCCACTGGCACGACTACACATGTCACATAGTCAACGACGAGATCGAGAATATGACCATTGATCTGCGGAGCATGAGTAGAGATGTCGATTCGACGAGCAAGCGGCCCATCAAACCCATCGATCAATTGACAGACAATTAGCCAGATCAAACCCGCTCGAATATGACCACTCATCACTGCGCCGAGAGCGAGCAACCCCGCGATAGCACCACTTGCCGTGAACGCGTGTAGTAAGAAACCCTTCTGAGCCTGGGTCAAGAGCGGTTCGCGCGCCATTACGACTCCTTACCAAGCCAATGCAGAGCGGGATGGTGAACGATACGCTCTCCCTATGTCGCTATCTACCACCCAAAAGGAGCGGATTTGGGTAGCGCTCGTTGTCATATATGGAATTGGCAAATCGATTGTCGTCTGGCACACGCTCGGCAAATATGGCGTTAATGCTCTGCTCTACTTACTCTTCGATATCGGGGCTGCGATCCCATACGGCCTAGCCACCGCACGCGTGGTCATCTATGGGTTGGCTCGCGATTGGGCTCGGGTGCGAATCTGGGGGTTGATCGCGCTCGTCACTCATTTCATCCCTGACGTCTATATATTCGCGGTGCTTCGAGAGCCGCCACCGCTGCTTGTTGACGGGCTGATCTTCGTGATTGCCCTCTTCACCATCATCGCGGTCATCGGAATTATTCGGGAGATTCGTAAGCGGAGATCCGCTGATCTTCCAGACCTTAAGGCCAATTGAGGCTTCTTCTCAGTTAATTCTCAGGTTAATCTCGCACCATTGGACGCACTAGATGAGGTGAGGTCTGATGGCTGCCAATACCAAGGATTCGAAGGACGAACTCAAGCGCATTCTCGTCGTCGATGACGAGCCCAATATCAATGACTTGATCTCTACCAGCCTTAAATTTTCTGGCTTTGATGTACGGTCTGCGATGAACGGCGCTCAGGCGCTCACTATCGCCGAAGAGTTCAAACCGCATGCGCTTGTTCTTGATGTGATGATGCCTGGAATGAGTGGCTTCGAAGTATGCGAGAAACTTCGTAAGGATGGGCTGAAGGTCGGGGTTCTTTTTCTCACGGCAAAAGACTCCACTGATGACAAGGTAACAGGGCTCACCATTGGTGGCGATGATTACATGGTGAAACCATTCAGCCTTGAGGAACTCATTGCCCGGGTACGAGCAATCTTGCGGCGGACAGGTGATATCCAGATTGATATTGACGACGAGTTGATTCGATTTGCCGATCTGGAACTGAACGAGGCAACACACGAAGTTCGCCGCGGCGGACAACTCATCGAACTCTCACCGACTGAATTTACGCTACTTCGTTATCTGCTAATAAATGCCGACCGCGTCGTATCCAAAGCGCAGATTCTCGATCACGTATGGCAATACGACTTCCGTGGTGATGCCGGAATTGTCGAGACGTACATCTCCTACCTGAGAAAGAAGATTGATACCTACGACCCGCAACTCATTCATACCGTGCGCGGTGTTGGCTATCGATTACGTTTGCCGAGCAAGGTAGCTTAAGCATTAAGTATTCTTTCGGTACCGCGAGCCTTAAAAATCGCCTGACAGTCAGCGTTCTCGTTTTGAGCGCACTAGGAATTGGTATCGCAGACTTTGCCGCGCATACTGCCTTGAAAAGTTACCTCATCGGACGACTCGATGAGCAACTAAATTCTGTCGCTGGTGGATCCTTTTTGAGACTTGATCGCGCTGGCATCGAGCCCGATCGTGAAGGCGATGAGGATGGCGATGATCGAGGTACGCCTCTACGTCGAGTCCCGTCCGCAATTAGCGTGACACTTCTTGATCCCTCCGGAAAGATCATTGGCCGCCTAGGTGGCGAGTTGAACACCGAGCGAGTCGAACGTGTTGTCGCTGGTATTACTCCGATAGTTGTCGCAAATAAGAACGGTAAACCATTCACCATCATTAAAGATCGAGCACACTTTAGAGTGTTAGCGCGGTTACTTCCCTCGGGTGCGGGCAGCGCTGTCGCTGCGCTCTCGCTCGAGGATGTCGAGCGGACTCTTGGCCGATTACAACTACTCTTCCTTTTCATTGGTTTACTCGTATTACTTCTCGTCGGTGTGGTCTCACGTGTTGCCATCAGATTGAGCATGAAGCCACTAACCGCGGTTGAAGGCACCGCCGAAGCGATTGCCAATGGTGATCTTTCAGCGCGCCTTCCCGACGCGAAACCTGACTCTGAAGTCGGCCGATTGACAGCCGCACTCAACCGAATGCTTGGTCGTATCGAAGAATCATTCGCGGTGCAACGTAGGAGTGAGGATAAGCTGCGCCGCTTTGTCGCAGATGCGAGCCACGAACTGCGGACCCCTTTAACTGCCATTCGCGGCTTTGCTGAATTGCACCGTCAAGGTGCGATCACAGGGGAAGAGAAAACCCGTGAATTAGTGGGTCGGATTGAAAATGAATCAAAACGAATGAGCGCTCTAGTCGAAGATTTATTGACGCTTGCGCGATTGGATCAAGCGAGGCCAATCGCACATGAAGCAGTTGACGTGAAAACTTTGATTGATGATGTTGTCCAGGGAGTCCGAGCAAGTAATCCCGGCGTGAATATCACCACTCAATTACCTGATGATGAGGTCTTCATAATCGGCGACTCTCTGAAGGTTCATCAAGCGTTACTAAACCTGGCAGTGAATGCAGCAATCCACACGCCAGAAGGAACTCCGATTTCTATTTCTTTACACGAAAACGACGATTCAATTCTCATTAAGGTGAGTGACCTTGGCCCAGGTCTTACCCCAGAGCAACAAACTCGGGTCTTTGAACGTTTCTATCGCGTCGATCAATCCCGAACTCGTAACGGTTCTGAAGGTAGTGGATTAGGTTTATCAATCGTGCAGGCAATCATGGATGCACACCATGGCAGCGTCGACATCGAGAGCGAGCTCGGCCGTGGAACCACCTTCACTCTTACTTTCCCGAGTAAAGAGAGTTAATTAATCTTGCTCTTGTGAAAGTTTAACCAAGACTTACTCGGCGTTGGCCCGCGTTGCCCTTGGTAGCGGGACCCATAAACTGCACTTCCATAAGGATGCTCGGCAGGACTTGATAATCTGATTAGACAGAGTTGACCGATCTTCATGCCCGGGAAGAGTTTCACCGGAAGATTTGCCACATTTGAAAGTTCTAGTGTGATGTGGCCAGAGAACCCAGGATCGATGAACCCCGCTGTCGAATGTGTGAGTAATCCAAGGCGGCCAAGCGAAGACTTTCCCTCTAAACGTCCTGCGATGTCATCGGGAAGTGTGATGACTTCATATGTACTCGCTAGAACGAATTCACCAGGATGCAATATGAAATGCTCATCGCTACCTACTGCAACTTCGCGAGTGAGTTCAGGCTGCTCTTTCGATGGGTCAATTACCTCATATTTATGGTTTTCAAAAACTCGGAAGAAACGGTCGAGTCGGACATCTACGCTCGATGGCTGGATCATCGCCTTCTCGAAAGGGTCGACCTTGACCCGGCCGGCCTCGATTTCGGCCCGGATATCGCGGTCAGAGAGCAACATGGTTGGCGACCCTACCCCAAATTATCTAGGCTTACGAAACGCTACACGCGGGCGTAGTGAAATGGCATCACAAGAGCTTCCCAAGCTTTTAGCGCGGGTTCGATTCCCGTCGCCCGCTCCATCATTCTCAGAGAAAATGGCCGCTTTGCCAATTGATAAATCGCGTTGACCATCTTTATCCTTGTATCAACAAGGAGCCGCCATGGCACGTCGATTGCGACTAGCGATATTGATGGTGGCTGCTCTACTTCTTGGCTCATTGCTATCCAATCCCGCTGCAAATGCCGAGGGGAACTTTGCGCAAACTACTGATGCTGCTGCCAACTGCAGTTACGGTACTCGCCCGTTCTCGGAATTTGTCCCGCCAAGCACAAACCAATTCTTTACTAATGTTCATGAGGGTCGAGGAAAAGGAATGGACCCCGGCGATCCTTGTTATGTCTTTTTTTATTGGACATCAGAAATCGGCCCTTCTTTCTCGTACTCAGCAGCAATAGCACGACAGAATATCCAAGGGCTTGGTCAAGAAGTTATATGTAAAACCGCGAGTGATCCAGAGTGTGCAGCCAGTAAATTCCCTAATGGTCAATTTCGATCACTAGCCGGTTTTTATAAATGTGAATCGGAGAAAGATGTTAATTGCATCTCCCAACTCATTGTTATAGATGGCACTGGAAAAGAACAAGATGCGACTTTTGAACGCCATTTTCCAGATGCACCAACTATTCCTGCATCTGATAATCTGGAACTTAAATACCCAAAGGGCGGCTCGCCAATCCTTTGGTCTTTTTCTACACCAGAGGGAAAGAGGTACATTCATACTTCAGGAGTGGTAGAACGATCCTGGGGTAGCGACGGAAAGAACTGGCGTGGTCCCGGCAGCGCTTCATTCCACTTTGGGCTCAATCCAGTTGATTTACACGTTGATGCTGCGGCGGTGAAGCCGAGACTAAAAAATGTCGAGTTCACTACTCCCGATGGTATTAAGGCTTCACGCGTTGAGTTTAGTCGCGATACAGTCGCGGGGCTTGACGGGCCTTGTGCTAGATGGCTTGCGATGGACACCGGATACTGCCTGACGGCAGAAAAATTTATACCCGGCTATAAATACCGGGTTATTTTCCAAGTTCCTCCTGATCAAGGTTTCTTTCTCAACGGTCGACTTGATTCGCCCGTTGCCTACACTGAACCACTTGGCGCAAATAGGAAGCTTGTCATCGAAGGTGCGCCTGCAACGCTCTTTGCTGTTTCTGGGACAATTCCAAAAAAATATTTAACCCCCGAGGCTGTTGCTGCAATAAAGGCGGGCAGAGAAGACTTCCCTAGGCAATTGCAATTTGCTCCTGCTGACTTTCCACCGCAAGAGACACGTTACCCAGATTTACTATCCGCATTACTGCCATATTTTGGCGATCGGACTACCTTCGAACTTCAAGCGTGGACCTTAGTTTCCACCCCTTCACTAGGACGTTTTGCAAATCAATGCACTAATGGTGGCCGTGGAGAAATGTTGGGAATTATTTCGACTAATGCGACGGCTTTCGACGGTGATCCACCCGTGCTCGACCCAGAGACGAAGATTCTAAGTTACAAAGTTGCGGCACCCCACTTTGCGGTTAACGGAAAGACTGAGAATATTGGCAAGTACTACATGAATATGAATGCAAATTTTATAAAATGTATTCTGGGCGTTGACAAAGTTCCGGCAGTAGCTCAAATCGGCATCACCAGTACTGGCCAAGCAGAACGTGTTTCGACGGTCACTGTGAAAACCGATAAAGATTGGTTGCGTCTAAACGTTGATAACTTCACCTTCTCATCACCAAAGATCAATGTAAAGTTTGAGGCTCCTACACAAACGCCACCAGTCACTACAAAGGCCGCCGCAAATGTACTTCCCAAAGCCGTCAAAACAACGATTACGTGTGCCAAGGGAAAAATAACCAAGAAGATTTCTGGAACAAAGCCTAAGTGCCCCCTTGGCTACAAACAGAGGTAACTCACTTTAGCGAGTGTAAATCTGAACTCGGCGATTCTTGGGATTCTGGAATTTATCTTTCTTCAATGGCGAACTGTTGCCCCGACCTACGGCCGAGAATTTAACCTTTGGTAGCAACTTCTTCATCGCATCAGCGACTTGACTTGCGCGTTTCGTTGATAAGGCCGACGTCTTGACTAAAGGTGCATTCTTGAACTGATCAGAGTGGCCGGTGATTTGAACCTCACTGAAGCCCGATACGAGGACGAATGCAGCCATTTCACGAATCTTTTTTGTGTAAGTCTTAGCTATGTTCGATGAGAAACCATCAAAGTAAATTCGTCCAACTAAGCGGAACTTAGAAGCCGGAATGTAGCGAGCAACAATCTGATCAACTGCCACTGAAGTACTTCCGTTCAAAGCCTCAATAGTCAAATTGCTATTTCCTCCATATAAGCCCTTGACGGTGCAAGTTGTATCGGTGGTTTCACAGAGAACTTTTCCTCGAACGATAGCTCGATATTTTTCTGCCTTCTCGCCCGGCAATAAGGTCCACGCAATGATGGTGTTATTTGCTCCGCTGGCAAAGGCATAGGTTCCTTCTTGGAGTATGCCTTTATACGTCCAATTAAAGACCGAGACTGATGATTCAAGATTTTGCGCACCAATTGCAACTACTGAAATCTTATAGGTACGGCCCTTCGCGACATCAATTCTCAAATTCTTATCCGTGGTTGTGAATATCAGTGGAT
>CAZBCF010000047.1:0-3773 GCA_964490435.1 uncultured Bifidobacterium sp.
ATTTCTTCATTTACTTTCTCCTAACTCAGTTGGCGCCAAGTGAAATGGAGCTCAAAGTTAAGGCCCTTCCGGAGCCTTATTTGTGGCACTAGCCCACCATGTATCTGGTAGGAGAATCAAGGCATTTATTCGGAATTTATATGTATTTTTCATAACGTTTGGGGTGGACGAACTTGGTAGATTCTGGACACGATGCGACCCTCTGATTCTGAGAAAACGCCTCAAAAAGCCTCCTAGTGACGGTGGCTGGGGTATTTGACTTGGGGTAGTCGAGGGCGAAAAGGTGGCCTCGTGAAGAGCGCGGGTCGACCAGGTATTGCAGAGGTGTCGGCTCGACAGGTGAGCGTCACCTTGCCGCGCCCGGTCCACTTGGGTGAATACGTGATCAAGGCGCGCGGATATTGCGTAGCAACTGTTCAACTCACTGATGGCAGCGTGGGTCATGCTTTCGGATTGGATCGTGGCGTACCGGTTGCCGAATGTGTCAACACGATTATCGCCCCGGTCTATAAGGAGATCTTCACAGGCGACCCTGTTACGACTTGGGAGTTGCTCTATCGCCGCGCCAGTGCGCCACTCTCCTCTGGAGCAGCTCTACGTGGCTTTTCGCTGGTAGATCTCGCAGCGCATGAGGCAGTTGCAAAGAGTGCAGGCAAGAGCGTTGTCGAACTTTTTGGCAAAACTGAGAAGCGAATCCCGAAATGGGCGGTCATTGGTTACCCGCCTTCGCGCGGTCCAGAAGATATCGCGTGGGAGGTAAAGGCTGCAGTTGCCGCAGGAGCGCAGGGAGTAAAACTCCCCGTTGGCATGACGCCCGAAATCACTCGTGAACGCATCATTGCAGCGCTTGATACCAAACTCTGTCCGGTCTCTACGGACTTGGCGTTCTCATGTAGAACCGCTGAGGACGCGATGAAGATCGTGGGTGGCCTGGATCTTGCGTGGGTAGAGGACCCATTCGTGTCAGGCAGTTTGATGGAGTTGAAGAAATTACGCTCATTACTTGATTCGCCTTTAGCAAGTGGTGATGATGAGACGCACCTCTACCATCCACAAGCATTCGTTGAGACAGGTGCCGTAGATATCTTGCGGATTGATACGACGTGCCAAGGCGGGCTCTCGCGATTACTTCAACTGAACGATTACCTCGCTGCGAAGAATCTGCCCGTCTCGTGGCACGTTTACGATGCTTGGCACAGCCAAGTTGCCTCGATACTCGATGTATCCAGTATTTCAATCGAATATTCCGCTCCAGGAGCGAGCGTGGATGCGCTCGCTGAATTGATTGTCGCGCGCGCGAATGAGCAGGGGGAAATTTCGACAACGGGGTGGAAATTCACCTTGCCAGAGTTGCCAGATACCTTGATGGGCATTGACAGCGATCCTGACTGGAGCGCCTTAAAACTTAATGCACACTGAACCGAGCCTAAATCTCCTTAGTAAGTTGCTCGACCACCAGAGGTATCGAAACAGAATCCAGTAGTGAATGAACATGCGCTCGATGCAGCAAATGCAATCATCTCGGCCACTTCTTCAGCCTCACCAAGTCGACCCATAGGAATACGCGAAATCATGTACTTCAACGTCTCTTCGCTGGTGTTCGCATTCATTGGAGTCTTTATCACAGCTGGAGCAATGGAATTGATGGTGATTCCTTCGGTTGCTACCTCTTTAGCGACTGCTTTTACAAAGCCGATCATCGCGGATTTGGAGAGTACATAAGGGGTCATGCCGGGATTACCTTCTTTGCCAGCAATCGAGGCGACATGCACGATGCGCCCGTACTTCGCTGCCTTCATGATGGGTAGCGCAGCTTGAGTCAACCAGATCGCGCCGAGAAGATTAATTGAGAGAACTTTCTCGATATCTGCTGCTGTTATCTTCTCGAGTGGAGTGTTGGTCGGACCAACGATTCCGGCACTGTTGACGATTGCATCGAGTCGTCCAAATTCCTTCGCTATCGAATCAATAAATCGTTCGACGGACTGTTGATCCGCAACATTCAATTCGCGAGCGACAGATTTTCCGCCGGCGCTGTTTATTTCTTGCGAAATCTGTTCTGCGCTGCCCTTGATTACATCAGTCACGACAACCATGGCACCTCTGGATGCGATCAACCGAGCTGCGGCAGCGCCGATACCCGCACCACCACCTGTAACTAACGTCACTTGATTGTGAAAAGTTCCCATGATGGCTACCTTACTGGCAATGTGCACTGGTGCGTAAAGGCGAGTTCAGAGACATGAAATTCAACCTTTTTGACTGCCGAACACCCTTGTCTATCGATACTGCTGGTGCTTGACTTCGGATTATGAGCAAGTCAACCGCCTCGGATCGACCCGTAGTTCTAGTAACCGGAAGCGCTGGCGCCTTGGGATCCGAGATGTGTCGGCAGTTCCTCGATGAAGGTTACGACGTGGTGGTCTCGGACCTTCGCGAGGAGGCAGCGCAAGAAGTTGCAACCGCCCTAGACCCCTCCCAAGAGCGGGTCTGCGTGGTTGCAATTGATGTTGGCTCAACCGAATCAGTTGATGCGGGCATCGAAGCAATCATCAAGCGATTTGGCCGACTTGATGTGCTTGTGAATAACGCCGGGAATTTTCGGCAAGGATTAACTAAAAGTTATAGCGATGAGGATTGGCGCTTTATCACTAACGTCCATCTTGATGGTGCATTCCGCTGTTGCAGAGCAGCGTACCCACACCTTGCGAAATCACCGTACCCAACGATCATCTCTATTGCATCGATAGCGGCGCGAATTGGCCTCCCGGGTCGGCTTTCGTATTCAGTCTCGAAAGCCGGGCTCGAGGCGCTCACTCGAGTTTTGGCAGTCGAGTGGGCCCCTGAGAATATTCGCGTGGTGGCGGTTGCACCCGGATTCACTAAGACTGCTAATCGCATCTTTGTCGACGGCAAAGAGGTTACCCACGAAGCATTTGCGCAAGCAGTGCCGATGAAGCGGATGGGGCGACCCGAAGAGCAAGCCGCAGTCGTTGTCTTTCTTGCTTCGCAGAAAGCCTCGTACATCAACGGACAAACGATTGTCGTTGATGGTGGTGCAACCATCGACCTTCGCGTGTAGTTACTTACTTCAATCGATTGAGCGCTGTTAGCGCTGCACTGACCGCTTGTTGCTCTGAATCAGGGTGCCAGAGCGCAGGCTGACAATACGATTGAGGTAAGAAATCTGGAAGCGCATGGGTGTTGGGCCACTTCCATCCATCTTTTGGATAATCCTGGGCTCGTGGGAGATACATGATGGTGCCATCGGTGTACCCGAGCACAAAGGTGTCAGGCCACGGCGAGTTCGCTCTGATCTGCTCACCAGTCTCGAAGAAAGCCTCGACATTCAAACCGACTATCGCAATATCCCCGATGCGAAATGCATGAGCCTCGAAATCTCGAGTTGGATTCTTATCTAACGTCGCCGCCACCACCGAGTCAGCCCAGAGTTTCATCTTCTTGGCAACGCGAATCTCCCAGGTGAGTGCGCCACGTGCTTCGCGCGCCTTAATCTCCTCATCCCAGTGTTCGGCGAGAGCTTTTGCCTCCGATGGCGAAGGGAGTTTCACAAAAGCGAATTTCGCAATCTCGTGGCTTGCACCGAGAGCTACCTCGGGATGATCAGTGCGCTCACGCCATGGTTTGAAGAGAATATTTGGCACATTCTGAAGTAGCACTCGTTCCTTTTGATACTTGTTGGTGCGAAGCCCTAGGGCTACTCGGACCACCTCAGCGCCAAGGGCAGTGCCCATTCGGTAAACCTCTTCGGA
>CAZBCF010000047.1:3873-9375 GCA_964490435.1 uncultured Bifidobacterium sp.
CCCCAGGCGTGAGCCATACGTGCTGGACGTAATTGTGCTTGGGCAGTGGTGGCGGCAAGAACCGCTTGATTGATGACGAAGTCGAAGTAGTTCTCACTGCGCGCGATATCACGAGAATCAGCATTGCCTTGGAGCATCGTTGGTAAATCTGCGGCGCTGTGATTGTGGCTGAGATTAAACATGACGTTGACTACAGGAATATCAAGTGCGTCAGCGACTCGAGTGCGAATCTCGAGCGCTTCTTCAGTGCGCGAGTTGCCCAGGTCGCATGCGATGAGACAGAGCGTCACACCTTTGGACTCGAGAACGATTGCACCCAGGTAGAGATCATCGTCGATTTTCTCTATGGGGCTACCAAAGAGTCGCAGACCACCTTTGGCCATTCCGAGTTCAGGATTTATTGTCAGGTTGACTGCCCCGACTCGCAAACCTTGGCCCGACATCTTGCAACCTCTAGATCTTGTTTAACTTCTTACGAGCAGCCACACCAAGATTTCCTGGAATAGATGCCAAGAGCAACTTTGTGTACTCCTCGCGAGGGTCATTGAAAATCTCTTCAGTGACTCCTGATTCGACGAATACGCCATCTTTCATGACATAGACCCGTTTGGTGAGATACCGAATAACGCCCAAGTCATGTGAGACCAGAACAATTGCGAGCCCTTCATCGAGTAAGCCACGGAATAGATTTAGGAGTTGTGCCTGCGCGCTTTGGTCGATTGCAGAGGTAGGTTCATCAGCAAGTAATACTGTCGGATTTGCGGAGAGCGCACGAGCGACGCTAACGCGCTGACGCTGTCCGCCAGAGAGTTGTCGCGGTTTCTTAATGGCATCTAACTCAGCGATACCCATCCGACGAAGTAATTCGAGCGCACGATTCTCCGACTCTTCTTTATTGGTCTTATCGTGGATGCGCACCGCTTCGGCCACGGCATTCAATCCGGTCAGTTGTGGGTTGAGGCTTCCGTAAGGATCCTGAAAGACCATCTGTACCTGTCGGCGCGCTTCGCCGGTGTACGACTTCGAACCTTTATAGACCGGTTCACCATTGAAGTAAATCTCTCCCTCGGTGGGCACTTGAAGTCCGGCAAGGACGCGCGCGAGAGTGGATTTCCCACTGCCCGATTCACCGACGATCCCAATAGGTTCGCCAGCACGAAGAGTTAACGAGCAATTCTTGACTGCCTCCACTTTGGTCGAACCAGAACCAAAGGTAACGCTGACATTCTTTGCTTCAAGAAGGAATTCAGCCATTAGATTCGCTCCAACAGTTCGGTATGGATACATGCAGTTTGGTGGGTGCCGCTTGCCCCAATTAATGCAGGGTGTTCGCCTACTCGGCAATCGCTTTGGACGATCGAGCAACGTTCTGCGAAACGGCATCCGGGGTTCCATTCGCCAACCGAAGGCGCATTCCCTTTGATTGTCACAAGCTCACTTCCAGGCTTTGCGACGTCGATGCGCGATGAATTAAGTGCGATTGTGTAAGGATGGCGTGGTTTCTCAAACTCTTTCACTGAGCCAACCTCTACCGTGGCTCCAGCATGCATTACCACAACACGATCACACACTTCGTCAATGAGAGCAAGGTCGTGCGAGATTAGAACGATGGCAGTGCCTAAAGAGGATCGAATCTCTTTGAGGAGATCCATAATTTGAGATTGCACAGTAACATCCAGACCGGTTGTTGGTTCATCGGCAATAAGGAGCTTAGGGCTAGTTGCGAGTGCGCAAGCGATCATCACACGTTGACGCATACCACCAGATAACTGATATGGGTACTGCTTCATGACCGTATCTACTCGCCGAATCTTCACCAAATCTAACAATTCTTTTGAGCGAGTCTTTATGTTCTTGGTGTCACCAGTGTTTCGGAGCGCTTCAGCTAATTGCGCTTCAATAGTGAGAACAGGATTTGGGCCAGCGAGCGCGCTCTGTGGCACGTAGCCGATTGATTTTCCGCGCAGACTTTTCCAGGTAGCGTCGTTTGCCTTCGCTAGATTTTGACCTTCGAAGATGACTTCACCAGAGAGAATCTTGCCGCCACGGCGCTCTAGAGTGCCGATCATGGTGCGACAGATCATTGTTTTGCCGGATCCGGATTCTCCAACAATGCCAACCATCTCGCCGTAATTAATATCGAAATTGGCCTTATCAACGATGATGAGGGTTGGTCGCCGCTTATGCGGAATGCCGATGACGACATCTTTGACTTGGATGAGTGGATTATTCGGATTGCTCATCGCGTTCCGACCTCTCTGGTGCGACGCGTAAAGCCCTCAGAGATAAAAGCAACCGCAATTCCGGCCCAACAGAGTGCGAGCCCAGGAAAAATCGTTGGCCACCAAATCCCGACGGTGAAAAGATCTCGACCGTCTCTAATCATGCCACCCCACTCAGCCTGCGGCGGCTTAATTCCTAGACCGAGGAAAGAGAGTGCTGCCACAGCAATGATCACAATTATGAAATCGCTCAGGGCGTATGCACGCGTTTCTGACGAAACATTTGGAATTATGTGCTTGAAAAGTATGCGAGTCTTGGAATACCCAAGCGTCCGGGCGGCTTCAACATAACCTTGCTGATTTACAACAACGGCTCGGGTTCTTGCGATTCGCGCATATCGCGCCCAGTTGACCAAAGAGATTGCAATGACGATGCTTCCGATGCCAGGGCCGATAAAGGCAATCAATGCAATAACGAAAATCAAAAATGGAAATGCATTGATGCCGTCAATGATCGAACCAACAATAGAATTAACTCGTTTGCTTTTCGATATTCCGAGTAGAGTGCCGATGATTGTTCCAACAACAAGTGGAATGGTGACCCCGAAAACAGCCGCACCTAGATCGATGAAGACTGCATCAAAGACACGAACAAAAACGTCACGCCCAAGTACATCCGTACCAAACAAGTTTTGCCGACTCGGTGGCGCTAGAGGCATCGAGACAAGTTCGTCAGGCTGATATTTACTTATTCGAGGAATTACTGCTCCAGCAACAAGCAGCAGGCCTAGCATGATAAAACCAGTGTAAATCCCGAACGTTCCCTCTTTTATAAACTTCTTACTAGTCGGATTATCCTGTACTTCTGATTTGCTCATGAAAGAGTCACTCTCCGATCGAGGAGGTAGCCCATCAAATCGCCGATAAAGCTAAAGAAAACAACGATCAAACCGAATATCATGACGATTCCTTGGACTACAGGGTAGTCACGGGCATCGACCGCCGTAATCAATTCTCGACCGATACCTGGTAGCGAGAAGATGGTTTCCATAATTACCGTGCCACCTATCATGACGCCAACCATGTAACTAAGTAGCACTACAGTTGGAGCGAGTGATGGTCGAAGCAAATACGACCAGTAGAAGCGAATCTTCTTGACTCCTCGGATCACGCCAGTCTCCACGAATTCCTCGTCTAAGGTGTCGACAAGTGAAGAATGCAGAACTCTCGCGAGGATTGGCACGAGGGAGCCACAGTTAACTAACGCAGGTAGCCAGAGGTATCGGAGGTTGCCTGGGAAGGCACCTTCGTAACCCGCGGCAGGAGCCCATGTGAAATATATGCCAAAAATCAGAAGCCCAATAAGTGCCAGGAAGAACCCTGGGATGGCGAGAGATATCGAAGTGGTGGCTCGAAAGAGGTAATTGATGGCATCTTTCTTGCTTACCGCAACAAGAAGTGCGATAGGTAGCGCCAGGACAATTGCAAATGCAATAGATAGTGCAATCAACATCAAGGTAACAGGTAAATGAGTTGTCACTATGTCTGTAACAGTTCTGCCATTAAAAAAGGAGTACCCGAGGTCTCCTCGGAAAATTCCCGTGAAATATTTCCAAAATTGCTGAAGATAGGAATCATTAAGCCCAAATTGATTGCGCAGAGATTCAACAACTTCATCGGTGGCTTCAGTACCAAGCGCAATTCGTACGGGGTCACCAGGACTTAAACGAATGAGTGAAAACGCAATGACCATCACCCAGAACGAAACAGAGAGCGACCGGGCTATCCGGCCTAGAAAAGTTTTTCTAAGTGCAGCTCGATTTTTGTCTTTAGCAGTTTCTGCGATGGGATTTTTCGATGTTGCGGCCTCAGTGGCTTTAGACATTCTTTCGCCTCCTCTTCATTCTCGGGAGTCAGATTGATTTCAGTGAAACAAGGTGAGGTCTTTTGGACACTCACCTTGTTTCTTGTTTTACGACTCTAACTTATTTTGTAAAAACCTAAATTAAGAAAGAGGTGGATTTTGCTTCACGAAGTACTGGTCATTGCCCTTGATGTTCGAGAAGACATTTGCAGGAAGTCGGCTTGCACCAAATACTGCTCGCTGTCCAACAGGAATATGGGCAGATTCTTCCCAGAGTTTCTTTTCGATTTTTGCAATGACTTCGGCTTGTTCGGCGTCAGTAGCAGCAGTGTCAACTGCAGCAACTAAAGCATTATCAAAGCCCGCTCCTGCCCAGTCCTGCCAGGCACCGTTTTGCGCATAGTAAATGCCGTAAATTGGACCAGGCGTTGCGGCTGTTGCACCCGAGAATCGAACCTCGTATGAACCTGCGTTCTGGTTCGCTTGTCCTACTGCATCTGGTTGTGGATCCGTAGTCACGACCATCTTTGACCCTAGTTTGCGCCAATCAGCGGCAATGATGCTGATTGCATCGCCCCAGCCTGGACGGTTGTGAACGCTTATCGTGATGGGGAAGCCATCAGGATACCCAGCTTCTGCCAGAAGTTTTTTCGCACCAGCAAGGTTTTGCTTTGTGCGATCTGGGTTTTGGCACTTGTACGCAGGATGTCCTGGCCAAATGATGGCGCAACTTGGCTTCACATCACCGAAAAATGCGATTTCGGCTACCGCTTTGCGGTTGACTGCCATTCCTAGCGCCTGACGAACCTTTGGGTTGTGCCACGGCTGTTCTTTGACTGGTAAGCACTTTGATTCAGCTATACGAGTCTTGCAGTCGGCCATACTTCGAAGATTGAAGTCAAGCGTGAAAGTTCCTTGTAGTTGAGTTGGCTGCCAGCGGAAGACCTTCTTGTCACCGAGTTGGCCACGAGCAATCGCCGCTGGAAGGTCAAAGGCGTAATCGATAGTCCCTTGACGTAGCGCAATCACGCGAGTGACAGGATCTGGGATCGCTACGTAGGTAATTTCCTTGACTGCCGGCTTAGCCCAGTAGTTTGGATTCACATCGATGACCATCTTGTCATCGCCTAGTTTCCAATCTTTGATTTTGTATGGACCCGCGCTGAGCGGTGCTTCCCAATACTTGGGGTCAGTGATCTTATCGCGCGGATTCATGAAGAAATAGATCGTCGCAAAAGCTGAAGGAAGGTCTTTGAAGGGACCTTTTGTTTTAATAACGATTGTCTTTGAGTCTGGAGCGGTGATGGTGTCGACCAAGGCGAGCGGGGTCACTGGATTCTTCTTTAAATAATCCCACATGGCCACTGCATCTTGAGCCTCTACTGGAGTTTTTCCATCTGAATACTTCAAATCTTT
>CAZBCF010000048.1:0-9342 GCA_964490435.1 uncultured Bifidobacterium sp.
TCTGGCGCAGGCTGTTGCGGCACCTGATTACCTATAAATACCTGATCGCCATTGGCATTCTGCAAGGGTTCATTCACCGGTGGAGCGACAAAATTTCCGTCCGCTAGTTTTACTTGCGCATCGCCAACAAGGGGTTGCACTAACTCGCGGCCGTCGTTGAGCGGAACTACTACTTGCTCTGGTGTAACAATATTGTGAATCTGATTATCGTGTACCACAATTACTTGAGTAGGTTCAGCAATCGTATTTACATTATTTACTTGTGAAACAACATTTTCATTATCTGTAAAGGCTCGCGTGACATTGTTGTCCTGGCGAACCTGAACCTCAATCTCTCCTGAAGGACGAAGCGAAACTTCCGTCTTGTCTCGATGAACAAATTGGACTGATTGATCATTTCCAACTCTGACTTTTACGGGTACATCGTTCTCAGCCAACCGAGAAGTAAATTGATGGACTGTTAACCTCTCCAAACCTTCTGACGCACTTGCAGAGCTAGCGCTCGAAGGTAAATTAATTGTCGGCACGCCAGTGGTATCGCGCGCGATGAAGAATGCAGATAACCCTGGTATACCCAAGGAGAACCAAATGGTTCGTCGTATACCCATCGGTGAAGGCGCAGAGACAACAGTCTCGCCTTCGAGAGTAAGTCCGTCAGAGAATTCAACTTTGCGCTTTCCTGAACGAAAGTCATTCTCAAGCCTGGTGCCATTTTGGAGAATAAGTCCCGTTTTGCCAGACTTACTCTGACTGACCACGTTCACCCACTGCGGGTGCGAGACCTCTACGCTGGCACCATCTGCGCCCTTCGCGCTCGCCTCAATCTGAGTGCCATTTTTATTCTTGCGGCGAATTATCTTCACGGCAGAACGGCGCTCCATTCGAGGGATAGCCACCGCCCGGGGCGGCAACTAGGAGGACAAGGTGGGTCTAAGTATCCCGACCCCGGCTCCGCACCGGAAATAACGGGTGGGGGTTCCCCCCTGCCCCACGCCTGCCTAGACCTTAAGCCCCTGGCCGTGGGCGGGTAGGTGGATATCCAGCACCGCCCCGTGATCCATGAACTTCCGCTTCCATAACTCTGGGGCCAACTCATCAAGAATCCTGCTCCCGAGGCCAGTACTTCCGCCACCCTTATTCCTTCCATTGTCACTAATCGTGAGATGGAAGTAATTACCCTCGCGCCCGCCTCTAACCTCGACCTGAGTGGCCAATCCGAAACGAACTGCAGAAGAGACTGCCTCCTCAACTAATTGCGAAATGTCGCTGAGAAAATCAACTGAGTAATGCTCGGTATCAGTAAGAGCGAGTTTGATGTCAGCAATTCCTTGCCACGCGCGCGCAAAATCATCCAACCTATCTAATGGTGAACTCTCATGCGATGAGAAATCTGCCGAGATATCTCGGTTGATCACAATCTGAGCCATCTTCACCATCTTGCGCACCCCAATCGAGTCTCCCGCTGTCGCTGCTTGCTGAAGTTGCAACGCAATCGCCGTCAACTCTGCCTGGAGCGAACCATGAAGATAAGTAGCAATCTCCGAATCCTGATTCATCTTCGCCAAGGTGTGCAAGTGCTCTTCAAGCAGATTATCTGTCACCGACTTATCTAGTAACTCCAAGATCTTCGCCCGATCAGTGAAGATCTGATTGATAATCGTGATCAATATGGTCAGCAAAGGATTCATCGAAACGAGCATCCAGAAAATATAAGCATTCGGACGCGCATCACCCAGCGCCTCAATCATCTGCATCGTGATGGCTGATGGCACGACCGCAATCAATCCGAGTACTACCGGATGGAGCCACTTACCAATCACAATATGTCGATCACGTAAGACATCTTCCACATAGAGGAGGAGAAAAATCGAGAGTGCGGCTGGAATCGCTGACCCAAGTGCAACGACAAAACCTTGCGGTATCCCGATTCCAATGAAGTGCACACCTAAGAAGAAGAGCGAAATGGCAAAGTAGGGCACCTGGCGTGCAAGTAACGCATCGAGAACTAGTCGGCTCAGCCGAAATCGCAAGACATGGCTTGAGCGATCAAGCCAAAGGCGATGGCTAAGCGGGCGAATCCGCTTCTCAATGATCTGTTTGATGTCCTCCGCAACCGAAGCCGCATCCTCCTCAGAGATCTCACTCTCATCGAGAGATGCCAAGCGCCCCTTGAGCGTGGCAGTTACCTTCTCGATATAACTCGACACCTCACTCAATCGCTCAGCGGGCTTGGTCGTGATGTAAATCTGCCGCTCCCGCTTGAGAAGCAAGAATCGACGATAGAGATCTTGATACTCCTGAATGTAGCGCTCCTGCCCCTCGGCGATAAACCCGATTGCAGCCATCGCAATCGTTACGGTGATCGAGGAGTTGAGTGCGCGCAAGAAAATATTGACCTCATCGCGCAAGCCAAAAAGCGGCGGCATTAGGTTGATCACTACGCCTCGAAGTGCGCCACCAAGTGCGATCAATAAGAGAATCTTTCCAAGTGGTCTCGTTCTGCGCTCGATCCAAGGCAGAATCGTGAACGCCACCAGGAGCATGAATAAGCCAAGTACTACTTCCGAGGCGATCCCGACTAGGAGCCATTGCCCGCGCTGGATAAAGGTGATCTCATCCTGGGGAATTGTGATCGCCACACCAAGCGGGCCAAAGATAGAAAAGAGCAAAAAAGTTTTAAGCGTGAAGATGTAACTTCCCGTCACGCGTTCGAAGATCGACTTGAGTGTCGCCGGAAACACGATTACCGAGATTTCCCTGCCAAGCGCATGTACGCGCGGGTGAGGTGGACTCGCTGATTCTGTGTCGAGTCACGAGGTAGTTGTAATTGCGTGTAAATGCGAGCAATCGTGTTTTCGACCGCCTTCTCACTCACGCCTCGTTGCCGGGCAATCTCTGCTGTAGTCAATCCGCGCGCGACCATCCCAAGAATCTCAATCTGCATAGTGGTAAGCGGAATCGGCTCTCGCTTCGGGAATATCTTCCGTACTACTCGCCCAAACCGAGTCTCATTGACGATATAAATCTGCTCGATGATCTTCTTCACATCATCGATATCTTGCTTACACAAGTACAACGCACCAGCAGGAAGTGGTGGCAATTTCGTGGTGAGTAAGCGCGGGTCCCTAAATGTCGAAAGGATGATGATGCCGACATTAGCCTGGCGGCTGCGCAGCGCGTGTGCGACATCTATTCCAGTAGGCCCCGGGCCCAGGTCGAAATCGAGCATCGCGATATCGAATGGACTTTGCGCCTGAATCCGCAACGCCTCTTGCGCAACACCTGTCGCACCGACCACCTCGAAGTTCTGCGCACGCACAGCGGCAGCCAGAGTGGTCCTGATGAAAGGATCATCCTCGACGATAAGAATCCGGGCTGGCCTCATGGCAATGAGTCTGCCAGTTATTCAACTATTTCTGAACTAGCTCCCGGCACATATTTCGGAATGCCTTGGTATGAGCGTCCACATCAGCCGCCGTCGTCGCTGGGGAGATCAGCGCCATATTATGAAATGGAGTAAGCAAGAAGCCCTCATTCAACAGGTAGAGATGTAGGTACTGCTCTAATTCAAAATCTCCAGCATCGGCTGCCTCGCGTCCAGTTCGCGGCGCCCGTGGTGTGAAGGTGTACTCCGCGCGTGCACCCAAGCGATTGACGTGCCACGAGAGCGCGTACTCTCGAATCACATCCTCAACGCCATCGGCCCAACGATCTGCCAACGGAATCATCCGCGCATATGCCGCCTCGGTTAATACTTCCGTGAGCGTAGCCCGCATCGCCGCAAGCGAGAGCGCATTACCGGCGAGCGTGCCACCTACACCGCCAGTGTCGATAAAATCTAATTGCACGAACTCTTGGATCTTTGCAGCGATGTCCTGAGTCATTCCAAAAGCGCCAGTAGGAATACCGCCGCCAATTGCTTTGCCAATAGTGAGGAAATCTGGTTTCAAACCAAGACCTCCAGTCATGCCGCCAGGCCCGAACGAAATAGTGTGCGTCTCATCGAGAATCACATACGCACCATATTGCTTTGCCAACCTCTGCAATTGTTCAAGATAGCCAGGTTCCGGTAAGACAATGCCGATATTCGTCATCGCGGGCTCTAACAAGATTGCTGCAATATCTCCTGTTCGCAGCGCGCGTTCCATCGCGCCCAAGTCATTGAACTCAACAACCGTAGTGGTTACATCAAGGGGAACAGGCGCACCTATATTTCCCTCGCGCGCAACGGTGTGCTGATTACTATCAAGAATCGCGAATGCCTCATCGACGCTGCCGTGATAACAGCGATCAATCACGATGATCTTTGGTCTGCCGGTGAGCATCCGTGCATAGCGGATGACATGGCGATTTGCGTCGGTCGCCGAAACAGTGAACTGCCATAGTGGTAATCCAAACCGGCGCGACAACTCGTCAGAGACAACAAGCGCATCCTCACTCGGCAACATCATGGTGATGCCCTTATCAATCTGTCTGTGAATTGCGGCGATTGTTGGCTCTGGAGAGTGGCCAGTCATCGAACCAGTATCACCAAGACAGAGATCTATATATTCATTCCCATCGATATCGTGAAAGCGCGCACCTTTTGCAGTTGCGACGAATATCGGAAAGCCTCCGGGCCACTTCGCCATCCACGACATCGGAACGCCACCTGGCATATGCGTCTTTGCTTTTTCAGCGAGCGCGGCAGATTTGGGATGTAAGGTGCGAAATCTTTCACGCTCGCGCGCAATTAACATCGCTAAATGATCTGGGTCAATCATGGTGCGACTATTTCCCGAGAAACTCTCGTAACGCTGCTACGGCTAGTTTGTGATCATCGACCTGTGGCACTCCACTGACCAAAATCGTGCCGCAATGACCTTTGCCCGCAACGTGTAAGGGATATCCCCCACCATGAAGCGCGTGGCTCTCTTCAGGCAGGTTATTGACCAGATACCAACTCTGCTCGTCAATCCCCGCTTCTTCCGCGACAACTCGCTCATACATCGACGAGTGGCCACCCCGTGCGACCACGCGTGCCTTACGGTCAATCCACCAATCATTCTCTGGCTTTGTGCCTGGAAGTGAGAGATGAAAGACCTTCCACTCATCGATGCGCACTTCGATTGCAACAGGAAGATTCTTTGCTCGAGCAATCCGAACCGCGACCTCACCGAGGCAAATCGCATCGTCGATATCAAGTTGAGGCAGAATTAACTCGACTTCTTCAGCAAGAAGTTCGCTGCTACTAAAACCTCCGCTGGTCTCGCGCTTGACCATCGTCTGCTATGCCTTCGAGAAAGTGAATTGCGCTTGCAAGAGGTGTGCTCCGCTCAAATCAATGCCGAGGTTCTGCGCATTGGGTGGTGCGGTCTGTGGTTCGATGCAGACCCCTTCGCTATCTAATGTGTAAACAATCCACCATGGTGTTGGTGAGGTGACTTCAAGTTTCGCGCCACCCCGCCACAACGTCGTTGGAGTACCAATCGGCGTATGAAAGACGTCATCCCATGGTTGTGGCGTGATCGGTGAAATGAATTCACCATTTGGCATTAACGTCTCATCAACTTTAAGCATTCTCTCCGCGTCGAAAATCACTTCGGCCTCGTGGATGCCGGCGCCGCCAATTCGTCGTGGGAACCAGGTATGAATACCGGCCCAACCAGGTAGATCACAATCACCAGGGAAATATTCCAACTCATAATTGAGCACATTGCCTTTGACGGAGACTCGTAACTCGGCGCTGGCACCGTTATATGGGGCTGGAAAATCAATTCGGCTCACGCCGTTGCCACAATCGCGCCATGGCAGAGCAAAGCCCAGACCATGAATGGCATGTGGCGGGATGATGTTGGTGGGCAGTTGCTCTTCACGCCCATCTTTGTGGCGGAACTTGCCATTGAGTACCCGGCCAGCCCACGGAACCATCGGATACCAACCCCACCACAAGATGTTCTCTCGTTTCTGCACGGAGAATTCGTAACCGCCCCATTGCACCGACGAGAGGCGTGCGCCATTGGCTAGATCGACTTCTACTCGGATCTGGTCACCTTCGATAATCTGCTTCATAACTCATTCCTATATGGTGGTTGGGCACCTTGTCTAGAGCAGGTGATTGCTGACGCGCGTACGGCGCGGTGAAGTATATGTGAGAGTTCTGCGGCGAGCGCGCGCTCGAATCCATGCTTTGTGATTCCCTCAGCGATAATCGCACCAACGGTGTCACCAGCACCAACGGTGTCGACTACATCTACTTTGACACCAGGTACTTCAATCATGTGTTCGGCAGTGATTCCTACTAATCCATTCTCACCTCGAGTTATCACGACTAACTTCACGCCATGATCTAGCCAACTCTTTGCCACTTCGAACTCGTGCATCTGCGGATAGAGCCAACCGATATCGTCGGTACTTGCTTTCACTACATCAGAGATCTGCAAGAAGCGCGCTACCGCTGCTTGATACCGCTCTCGATCGCCTAAGACGCTCGGGCGAATATTAGGGTCGAAAATTATTGGGACTTTTCCGACTGCGCCCTTGATCCATTCAAAAAGAACTGATGCGCCTGGCTCAACAATCGTCGCGAGTGTTCCAAAATAAATGGCCTCGACATTTCCGTGTGAAACTTCCGGAAGACTCTTAGCATCGTAAGCAAAGGTGGCGGTGCCATCGATCAAGAATTGGTAACTCGCACTTCCATCGGCTGCAATTGTGACATTCGCGGTGCAGGTGGGTAGGTCGTGCATCGGTGTGAACGCCAACCCCACGCCCGCTGCGAGAAACTGCTCGCGCATCAATTGACCATATCTATCGGTAGAGAGCCCACCGATGAATTCGCTCTCGAGCTCAAGTCGCGCAAGGGCATGTGCGGTGTTAGCCGGGCCACCGCCAGGGATCTCACGCACCTCACCACCTGATGAGATCTTGTCGATGAGCGCTTCGCCACAGACCCAGATAGCCACGGCTTCTACCCTACCGAGGTCCCTGGGTTGGAGTTTTGCAGAGCGAAATGGCAATTGCTCGGAAAATTGACGGGCAATAGGCTCGCCCTATTCCACCTCTTATGTAGGGAGCGCAGATGGCCAGCCTTGTTATGGAAGTCCCGGTTCTCGTTGCAGCCAATACCCCGATGCCGATGAAGAAGGTCGAGGTTGCCGACCCGGCGCCGCACGAGGTTCGCGTGAAGATGGCGGCATCAGGAGTCTGCCACTCATGCCTGCATGCGTACGACGGATCGCACGAGACACCGATGCCGATGATTCTCGGTGATGAAGGCGCTGGCGTGGTGGAGTCGGTCGGTTCTGCCGTGACCACTCTTGTGCCTGGCGATCATGTGATCATCTCGTGGTTGCTCAATTGCGGAACCTGCGCACAGTGCCTGCGCGGTAAGCCGGCATACTGCTACGGACCTTCGCCCTTTGGTGCGATTGGTTTTGATAACACTGGTCGGTTCACCGATGTCGAGACAGGTAAACCAGTTCTGCACTACGGACCTGCTACCTACGCGCCCTATATCGTCGTTCCTGCAACATCTGCAATCAAGATTCGAAAAGATATGCCGCTCGAGAAAGCCGCGCTTATTGGTTGTTCAGTGACAACTGGCTTTGGTGCAGTAACTAATGCTGCAGCAGCGCGTCCTGGAGATAGCGTTGCGGTCGTCGGCTGCGGGGGTGTTGGACTCAATTCGATTCAAGGTGCCCGCGTCATTGGTGCGAATCCCATCATCGCGATTGATACCAGCGATGCCGCACTCGAGATGGCAGTAAAACTTGGTGCGACGCACACCATCAATCCGAAGAAGGTCGATGTCGAGAAGGAAGTTTTTAAAATTGTTCCGCATGGCGTTGATCATGCAATTGGCGCGGTTGGAAGTGTGCCAGCCTTCATGAATGGATTAAATATCCTCGGGCCGGGCGGTACGTTGATTGTGCTCGGTGCGCCAGGTAACGGCGACAAGATGACCATCGATCCGATCTTCAACATTCTGCGCGGCGAGCGCGGGATGCGTGGAAGTAAATATGGTTCCTCGAACCCAGCGACCGAATTTCCGATGTTGATCGAGTTATATATGCGCGGAATCCTCGACCTCGATTCGCTACTTACTGCGACCTATTCACTCGACGAAGCGACCAAGGCATTTGAAGTGCTCGCTAAAGGTGGCGCTGGTCGTGGACTCATCACCTTCTAAGGAGTAGCGCATGGCTGGTCGTCTTGCTGGGAAAAATGTCGTCATTACTGGGGCTTCGCGAGGTATTGGCGCCGAGGTGGCGCGCCGCTTCGCACACGAGGGCGCCAATCTCATCCTCGGACATCACACCGATCCCAAGATGGCCGACCTTGCCGCAAAACTTGTCGCTGAACTCTCTCCATTAGGTGTTCACGTACATGCAGTGGGCGCAGACTTATCAACTGCGCACGGCCCGGCAGAGCTCATCAAGGAATCTCAAGCCCTCCTCGGCACCATTACGACCATTGTTGCCAACGCTGCTACGAACATGCGGAAAGAATGGTTCGAATATGAGGTTGCCGAATGGGATCTCATGCAGAACGTCAATGTCCGAAGTATTTGGTTAATGGCAAAGCAGGCACGTACCGATTTGATTAAGAGCAACGGTTCGATAATCGCTGTCTCCTCCATCATGGCTGAGACGGCACTGCCGTATAGCGCCGCTTACACGACGTCAAAAGCCGCAGTGCTCGGTTTAACTCGGGCGCTAGCAAAGGAGCTGGGCACCGATGGCGTGCGCGTTAATGCGGTCTTGCCTGGCGCCATTCGAACTGAATGGGAAGTTGAGTTTGATCCCGACGAAGAAGCAGTTCGCGAATCAGTGTACGAAAAACAAGCGCTTAAAGTGCGCGGGTATGCCAAAGACCTTGCGGGCACCTTCCTCTTCCTTGCCTCCGACGAATCATCATTCATCACTGGGCAAGGCATCGCGGTTGATGGCGGTTGGTTGATGCGATGAGCCACAAAGACGGCTCACCTGATCTCGTTCTCTCTGGTCTGATCTACGACGGCACCGGTGCTAAGCCATTCGAAGGCTATGTTGGTGTGACCGGCGCCAAAATCACCTACGTTGGTAAAGAGAAAGTAACTGGTAAAAAGGAAATTACGGCAGCCGCGATTGCGCCTGGCTTTATCGATATCCATACCCACTCTGATCTATCGATGGCGCTCGATGGGCGTTGTGAGTCGAAACTCTTCCAAGGTGTGACCACTGATGTCTCGGGTAATTGCGCATTTGGTCCGGTGCCGATTAATCGCGAGCGCATTGCAGAGCACACTGCGCACTTACAGGGGATGGATTTCACTGGGAACGGATATCAAGCCAGTGACATCGCATGGAGTGACCTTGATGG
>CAZBCF010000049.1:0-8989 GCA_964490435.1 uncultured Bifidobacterium sp.
AGAACTACTCCCACTCGATAGTGCCAGGCGGCTTGCTAGTGATGTCCAAAACGACCCGATTGACCCCGTGAACTTCGTTAGTAATGCGATTAGAAATCTTTGCTAATACATCATTCGGCAAGCGCGACCAATCTGCGGTCATCGCATCTTCACTCGAAACCGGACGTAGCACGATTGGGTGCCCATACGTTCGACCATCTCCTTGCACACCAACGCTATGTACATCGGCAAGCAGCACTACGGGGCACTGCCAGATCTCGCGATCTAGCCCTGCGTTATGTAGCTCTTCGCGGGCAATAGCATCGGCATGGCGTAGGAGATCTAACCGCTCTTGCGTTACTTCACCAATAATGCGAATGCCAAGTCCCGGCCCCGGGAATGGTTGGCGCCACACGATTTCATCTGGAAGTCCTAGTTCTAGGCCAAGGTAGCGCACTTCGTCCTTAAAAAGAGTGCGCAGCGGCTCAACTAATTCAAATTGCAGATCATCAGGGAGTCCACCGACATTGTGATGGCTCTTGATATTTGCCGTTCCACTTCCACCACCAGACTCAACCACATCAGGATAAAGAGTTCCTTGTACCAGGAATTTGACTTCTTTAATGGCAATCTCGCGTGCGGCAGCTTCGAAAGAGCGAATGAACTCTCTACCAATGATCTTTCTCTTCTCTTCGGGATCGGTCACACCTTTGAGCGAAGTTAAAAACTTTTCTTTGGCATCGACAACTTTGAGTTTCACTCCAGTGGCAGCAACAAAATCTCGTTCTACTTGTTCTGCTTCACCTTGACGGAGCAAACCATGATCGACGAATACACAAGTAAGTTGAGCGCCAACTGCTCGTTGCACAATTGCCGCAGCAACTGCGGAATCAACTCCCCCAGAAAGACCACAAATAACCTGTTCTAGCCCAACTTGTTCTCGAATTCGCTCGATCTGTTCTTCCGCGATATTCGATGAGGTCCACGAAGGATCACAGCCAACAACTCCGATTAACCAACGCTCTAATACCTCTTGGCCGTAAGTCGAGTGCACGACTTCGGGGTGATATTGAACTCCGGCTAATTTCCCATCTGCAGATTCGAATGAAGCAACGGGAGTTTGCGCCGTGGAGCCAGTGACGATAAAACCCGTCGGTGCGCGAAGGACGCTGTCCCCGTGTGACATCCACACCTGTTGTGCTTTTGGTAAACCACTAAACAATGGCGAATCACTGTGTACGGTTAATTCAGTCCGGCCGTACTCACGTGCTCCAGTCTTTCCTACCTCACCGCCAAGAGTTGCTGCCATTACTTGAAAGCCATAACAAATCCCAAAAACTGGAATACCTGAAGTGAGTAACTGCTCATCCAATTTCGGGGCGCCATTTTCATAAACGCTCGAAGGTCCACCCGAGAGAATGATTGCTTTCGGTTTCTTGGCAAGCACCTCGGCAACTTTCATCGTGTGTGGAACAATCTCGCTATAAATCTTTGCTTCACGTACCCGACGTGCGATGAGTTGTGCATACTGCGCGCCGAAATCTACGACGAGCACCAAGTCACGGGCGATGGATAACCACCTCTACTCGTTGGAATTCCTTCACATCTGAATAACCAGTGGT
Source organism: uncultured Bifidobacterium sp. (assembly GCA_964490435.1). Taxonomy (GTDB): domain Bacteria; phylum Actinomycetota; class Actinomycetes; order Nanopelagicales; family Nanopelagicaceae; genus IMCC26077. Next base: position 1,602 of record CAZBCF010000049.1, read on the forward strand.
TGCCATTGCCCGACGAAGTGCACCAAAGAGATTCATCGTGCCATCGGCGTTGTGTGATGGACCATGCAAAATTTCAGCAAGCGTGCCAACGGTTCCAACATGAACACGCTGGCCTCGTGGCAATTCAGGATGCACCGCCTCAACGCCCCAGTGCCAACCCTTTCCAGGCGACTCGACTGCCCGAGCAAGAGGCGAACCCATCATCACAGCATCAGCGCCGCATGCGATCGCTTTCGCAATATCACCGCTACGACCAACAGAACCATCGGCAATCACATGAACATAGCGACCACCAGATTCATCGAGGTACTCACGACGCGCAGCAGCAACTTCAGCAACTGCAGTCGCCATCGGAACTGCAACACCGAGAACTTGACGCGTGGTATGCGCAGCGCCCCCACCAAACCCAACAAGAATGCCGGCTGCGCCAGCACGCATTAGATGAATTGCAGCATTGGCAGTCGCAACACCACCAACAATCACTGGTACATCTAATTCATAGATGAACTTCTTCAGATTGAGCGCGTTATCTTTCTCTTTAGGCGAGACATGCTCGGCACTCACTGTGGTACCACGGATAACAAAGATATCAACGCCAGCATCAACAACGACCTTATGGAACTCTGCCGCACGTTTTGGCGATAAGGCTGCAGCGACAGTCACTCCGCCGGCGCGCACTTCAGCAATGCGTTCTTTGATTAACTCTGGTCTGATCGGCGCTGCATAAAGCTCCTGCATCCGGCGTGTAACTTGGTGATCAGGAATTGATGCGATCTCACCCAAGGGAATCCGTGGATTCTCGTATCGCGTCCATAGCCCTTCTAAATTAAGGACGCCAATTCCACCTTGTTTGCCAATTTCAATCGCCGTCTCGGGCGAAACGACTGAATCCATCGGAGCCGCAAGCATCGGAATCTCACACTTATACGCATCAATCTGCCATGCAGTCGAGACATCTTCAGGGTTACGAGTACGACGACTTGGCACGATGGCAATGTCATCAAAGGAATATGTGTGCCGAGCGCGTTTACCGGGTGCAATCTCGATCTCGCTCATATTCACCGTCCCCGGTAATTCGGCGCATCGACAGTTTGGTCGATGCTATGTGGATGGCTCTCGCGTAGACCTGCAGAAGTAATCTGCACGAAGCGACCATTCTTCTGCAGTTCGGCAATATTTCGCGCACCGGCATAACCCATGCCTGAGCGAAGGCCTCCGGCTAATTGGTGGACCACTTGTGCGACAGTTCCGCGATAGGAGACGCGACCTTCGATCCCCTCTGGCACCAACTTGTCCTCAGAGAGAATGTCATCTTGCATGTAGCGATCCTTCGAGTAAGAAGGTGTCGCACCGCGAGAGGCCATCGCGCCGAGCGAACCCATTCCGCGATATGACTTGAACTTGGCGCCATTCTCCTCATGCCACTCACCCGGAGATTCCTCACAACCAGCAAAGAGTGAACCCAGCATCACTACATCAGCACCAGCGACAATTGCCTTCACAATGTCACCTGAGTATTGAATTCCACCATCAGCGATGAGTGGAACACCTGCAGAACTTGTTGCTTTGTGCGCTTCCATTATTGCCGTGATCTGTGGCACGCCAACTCCAGCGACAACGCGAGTAGTACAAATCGAACCTGGGCCAACACCAACCTTGACTGCATCAGCGCCAGCATTGATAAGCGCCTGCGCACCGGCGCGCGTAGCAACATTTCCACCAATTACTTGTTGCGTTGAATGGGCTTTCTTAATTTTGGTAATCGCATCGAGCACGCCCTGGTGATGACCGTGTGCGGTATCGACCACCAGGACATCAACACCTACTTCCATGAGCGCCACTGCCCGTTTGAAGCCGTCATCGCCCACACCCACTGCAGCCCCGGCGAGTGCACCCGCGGCCTTCACCTTCTGCACGTGTGCGACCTGTTCCTCGATGGCGAGGTTGCGATGGATGATTCCAGCACCTCCTGCTGCCGCCATGGCAATAGCCATCGAACTCTCTGTGACTGTATCCATGGCTGAAGAAATTATCGGAACATTGAGCGCAAACTTTTCCGTCAAACGAGTGGCCGTCTCGACTTCGCTGGGAACTACCTGCGAGGCATCGGGAAGCAAGAGCACATCATCGAAGGTGAGGCCGAGCATCGCGACCTTCTCAAACTCGCGCATGCTCACCTCCCACCACAAACCTTGGGGTAATCACCCAATCCTAGTCAGGGATTCTCGCGCGATTTGCCGTTACTTGCCGAGCGTCGAACCTACCAATTCGCATGCCTCGTGCAGGTTTTCGACAACGGTAGCGCCGACGACTTTATCGGCCTCCCACCCAGGCCCACCAACAATTAGTCGTGGCGCTGGTCGCAACGCGGGCAAGGCAGTCATCGCTGAATAGTCGGCATTCTTACGTAATTGCGCCCACAAAAAGACTACTGGCGGATGAGTCTTACGCACCATCTCAGCAATTGCTTCGACTGGAGTGCGCGCACCAAGAAAGTGTGTGGCGATGTTCTCTTCGGCAAGAGCGGCGCCGAGCGCATGAATCGCTAAGCAATGATGCTCCTCGCCAACGCTTGCCAACAATACTGGTTTCGGATTTCGAGGCGTATCTATCTCGTTCATGCAATCGCGCATGACTCGCTTGACGATCTCTGAGAAGAGATGTTCAACCTCGATTCCCGAGCCGCTCTCTTCCCAACGTCTCCCGATAAGCACCAGGGCCGGTACCAGAATCTCATTCCACGCCTTAACCACACCGCTTGAGAGGATCTCGCGGCGAATGAGAGCCTCTACGAAGCCGCTGTCGATACCGTCAAGGGCGCGCACGATTGCAGCGACGACATCGTCGCGATCGTGAAATTTCGGAAGCGGGAGTGGCTCATCAATTGTGATGTGGGAGGTTTTGGCTAGTTGTGCCGCTTGTTGCGCAGGCACACCCGAGACCACCAGGCGTCGCATCACAGCCAGGCGGGCCACATCCTCTTCGTTGTAGCGGCGGTGCTCGCCGGCTTCATGGGAGGTCGGGCCTAGCCCGTAGCGGCGATCCCAGGTCCGTAGGGTGGCAGGGGCTACGCCGAGACGGTGGGCGACCTCAGCCACGGTAACGCCACCCTGAGCCATGCCGCACACCCCTCTCAGGAAGAATTCACTCCCAAAGCGCTCCAGGTACTTGAACAACCTGTGGCGCGATTGGTAGCGTACCTCACAGCAAAGGAAAAGGTGAGTGGAAATGGCTGAGATATCACGGCTACCAATGCCAACTGCCAGCAACTGGGAGTGGCAATTCGAGGGCGCCTGCCGCAACTACCCGGCGGAGATGTTCTTTCATCCCGAGGGAGAGCGTGGGCCGAGCCGACGCAAGCGGATTGTTGAAGCAAAGGCCATCTGCGCCTCCTGTCCAGTCCTCGCCCAATGCCGCGAGCATGCTTTAGCGGTCCAAGAGCCTTATGGCATCTGGGGTGGCCTCTCCGAGGATGAACGCGCTGAATTGATCTCTCGCTCCAACCGGATAGCGATGTAAATCAGCTAGTAGCTAGCGGTAAAGAGCGGGCAAGTAAAAAGTCTTTCTGTAGTACCCCCTCAACGAAGAAGAGGGCCGATTGCGCAAAGCAACCGGCCCTCTTTTTTACTTAGTTTATTTGTTTTATTTAGTTTATTTAGGTTGTGAAATCGTGAATCTAGTGAGAGTGCCCGCCTGGTCCATGTGAATGTCCATGTGAATGTCCATGGCCTCCCGCGGCAGGGATCTCCTCTTCTTTCTTTTCGAAGACAAGCGCCTCTGTCGTAATGAACATCGCTGCAATAGATGCCGCGTTAGCAAGCGCTGAACGAGTCACCTTTACTGGATCGATCACGCCATCTTTGACGAGGTCGCCATAGATATCGGTGGCTGCGTTGTATCCCTCGTTCTTCGAGAGCGCGCGTACCTTCGCTACGACGACATAACCCTCTTGTCCGGCATTCTCGGCAATCCAACGAAGAGGCTCATCACAAGCCTTTCGTACGAGGCGTACGCCAACCGCCTCATCGCCTTGCTTGCCAAGGTCATCGGCTAGAACATCGGCAGCATGCACGAGCGCAGCTCCGCCTCCCACGACGATTCCCTCTTCGACTGCTGCACGAGTTGCTGAGATTGCATCCTCGAGTCGGTGCTTCTTCTCTTTGAGTTCTGTCTCGGTGTATGCGCCAACTTTGATTACGCAGACGCCGCCAGCAAGTTTTGCCACTCGTTCTTGGAGCTTCTCACGATCCCAATCTGAATCGGCTCGTTCAATCTCGTTGCGAATCTCATTGACCCGCGCATCGACATCGCTCTTCTTGCCAGCGCCATCGACAATAGTGGTGTTGTCTTTTGTGACGACGATTCGGCGAGCACGACCAAGAACATCAAGACCTACCTGGTCGAGCTTCAATCCGATTTCCGTGGAGACAACTTGACCGCCGGTGAGGATCGCGATGTCTTGGAGCATTGCCTTACGACGATCACCGAAACCCGGTGCCTTGACGGCAACCGAGGTGAACGTACCACGCATTCTGTTGACAACTAACGTGGAGAGCGCTTCACCCTCGACATCTTCGGCGATGATAAGCAATTGCTTTCCTGACTGCACCACCTTTTCTAGCAGCGGCAGAATCTCGGAGATTGCCGAGATCTTTCCACTGGTGGCTAAGACATATGCATCTTCAAGGACTGCTTCCATCCGCTCAGCGTCAGTGACAAAGTAGGGGGAGATGTAGCCCTTGTCGAATTGCATGCCTTCAGTGAAATCGAGTTCAAGATTCGTGGTCGAAGATTCTTCAACCGTGATCACTCCATCTTTGCCGACCTTATCCATCGCGTCAGCAATCAATTCACCGATTGCTGAGTCTTGCGCTGAAATAGTGGCGATATCAGCAATTTGCGCCTTGCCTGAGACTGGTGTGGCAATCTCATGCAACTTCTTCGTGATGGATGTGACTGCCGCTTCGATGCCGATTTTCAAACCCATTGGTTGCGCACCAGCGGCGAGATTTCGAAGACCTTCACGGACCATCGCCTGTGCAAGCACAGTTGCAGTAGTCGTACCATCGCCAGCGACATCATTAGTTTTTGTGGCAACTTCCTTGACCAACTGCGCGCCCATATTCTCGGCAGGATCAGTCAACTCGACTTCTTTTGCAATGGTGACGCCATCGTTAGTCACGGTTGGTCCACCGAACTTCTTATCGATGACGACGTTTCGTCCCTTTGGGCCAAGCGTTACTTTGACGACGTCGGCAAGGATATTGACGCCACGCTCCATGCCTCGTCGCGCTTCTTCATCAAACTGGAGAATTTTTGCCATGAGTTATTAATCCTTAACTAGGTCGTCTGAGTGATTATTCGATGATTGCGAGGATGTCGCGTGCAGAGAGGACGAGGTACTCAGTTCCCTTGAGTTTGACCTCGGTTCCACCGTATTTGCTGTACATGACGCGATCGCCCACCTTGACATCCATGGGTACACGCACGCCATCGTCAAAACGTCCTGGCCCTACTGCGACAACTTCGCCCTCTTGTGGCTTCTCTTTGGCGGTGTCAGGAATGACAAGGCCAGATGCAGTTGTCTGTTCGGCATCACTGGGCTTGACGACGATGCGGTCTTCTAGTGGCTTGATTCCTACGGACATAACGAACTTCCTTCCAAAGGTTATGTAGTGATATCTCCTCGTGCCCCTCGAACGACCCTGCAGGTGCCCTCAAGGCGGTTAGCAGTGTCGGGGTGAGAGTGCTAACGCAAAGGGTAGAACCTGGCCCCGAGGCGGTCAATTTGAGGCCGAACGGGTTAGGCGATGGGTAGCCCTGGCTCAACATCGAGGGCAAGGCCACTCGGAGCCACGCCTGCGGCCACGGCGAGAGCGCCGAGAGCAGCCACCATCGCACCGTTGTCGGTGCAGAGCGCGGGACTGGGGATTGCCAGCTCGATACCAGCGCGATGGGCGCGCTCGGCTGCCAGCGCGCGCAGACGCGAATTTGCCGCGACTCCCCCAGCGATGAGCAAGCGCTCTATTCCAACTGCCGCACATGCGGCGATCGATTTCATCGTCAATACATCAACTATCGCCTCTTGGAATGATGCAGCGACATGTGCCCGTTCACGCTCAGAGAGGTCAGGATGCTTTTCCATCCACCGCGCAGCAGCGCTTTTCAATCCCGAGAACGAGAATGCGAACTCTTTTGCCCTTCGCTCAGCATCATCAGCGAAGAGCGTGAGTCCGCGAGGGAATTCAATTGCTGCAGGATCTCCCTCTTGCGCTAGACGATCAAGATGTGGCCCACCTGGAAACGGCAGCCCCAGAATGCGAGCAATCTTGTCGAAGGCCTCGCCTGCTGCATCATCAAATGTCGCTCCCAATTGTCGGATATCACCCGTGATATCGCGCACCTCGAGAATCGATGAGTGACCGCCACTGACTAATAGAGCAATCGTTGGTTGTGGCTCATGTTCGAAGGCATCAACCGCGATATGTGCGGCAAGGTGATTGACGCCATAGATCGGAATTCCTAAACCTGCAGCTAAACCGGTAGCGGCGCCGGTGCCAACTAAAAGTGGACCAGCAAGCCCAGGGCCACGCGTCACTGCAATCGCATCTAGGTCACTCAGTTTGACATGCGCACGTGCGAGCGCGCGATCGAGCGTGGGATAGAACGCTTCCAGATGTGCACGCGCTGCCACCTCAGGAACTACGCCACCGTAACGTGCGTGTTGATCGACGCTTGAGGCAATCTCATTAGCAAGGAGAGTTCGGCCGCGGACGATGCCAATACCGGTTTCATCACAGGAGGTTTCGATACCAAGAATCAATGGCTCGCTCGCGCTCATCGATCACCTCCGGAATATTCCAAAGGTTTCTCCATGACGAGTGCATCGCCAAAACGCGCGTAATAACCGACTCTTCGGGAGATTTCAGTAAAACCATTCTTCGCATAGAGAGCTCGCGCAGGCTCATTTCCATCGCGCACCTCAAGCAAGATGCTCGAACCGTGGAGTTCCTTCGCCTTGTCGATGAGATGATCGAGAAGCCTCTGTCCTAATCCACGACCTTGATGTTCTTTGGTAACTCCAAGAGTGTGAATATCGACTGGTTCGCCCGGGCCAGTGAAGGCAATTCCTGCATATCCGAGAATACGTGGGACTTCACCGCTTCGATCTTCAGCTACTACGTAATATCTGGAGCTAGGCGAGAAACTTAACTCTTCTTTGAATTGTGCTAGCGACCAAGGATCCGGAAACAACTCCCGTTCAATGCCAAGAATCTCACCCAAGTCAAAGAAACGTAGCTCTCGAAGGAGAACTCCAGATAAGGGGGCGAGCGCAGCATCTGGTTTTCGCAAATAGATTGGAGTCTGCCTCATCGAGCGCGGATTAT
>CAZBCF010000050.1:0-8849 GCA_964490435.1 uncultured Bifidobacterium sp.
GAACATGGGATTGATATGCCGATTGTAGAGGCGGTTGTGGATGTGGTTGCTCATGGCATGCCGCCGAAAGAGGTTGTGCGTCGATTGATGAGTCGAACCACTCGGTCCGAACATTAATTTCGATAGTAGATACCGGTACTCTTAACACGTGGCCACTAATAACTCGGGAAGTAACCAGAAAAAACTACGAGTGGGCGTGCTCTGTGGCGGAAAAAGTAGTGAACATTCGATTTCGGTTCTCTCTGGGATGAGTTTGCTAGCAGCGATAGATCGCGAACGTTTCGAGCCGATTCCATTAGGTATCACCAAAGATGGGACGTGGGTACACCTTGCCGGACTTACTCACACCCTGGCACTAGTCGATGGCAAGTTGCCTGAAATCCCAGACGATGCACCTGTTGTCACGTTCAATAGCGAGGGGATTTTCGCTCGCGGTGAAAATCTTGACGTCGAGGTGATGTTTCCAGTTTTACATGGACCTTTTGGTGAAGATGGCACGATTCAAGGCCTCCTTGAGATGTTTGATATTCCATATGTGGGTGCAGGCGTTCTTGCTTCGGCGATTGGCATGGATAAGGCAACGTGCAAGCGCCTCTTCATGGAGGCAGGGATTCCAACTGTCGAGTTCGATGTCTTCTTCTGGAACGAGTGGCAGGGATTCAAGAGCGAGATCACTGCACGATTGAAGGAAGAATTTCAACTCCCAGTATTCGTCAAGCCTTCGCGCGCTGGTTCAAGTAACGGTATTAGCAAAGTGAAATCTTGGGGCGAATTAGATGCTGCGGTGGCCCTGGCTAAGGAGTACGACGAGAAGATTCTTGTAGAGGCCTATGCGCCCGGGCGCGAATTAGAGTGTGGCATTTTAGGAGATCGAGTATCACGAGTAGGCGAAATCAGGGTGCTTGGCAAGCATGAGTTCTATGACTTCGAGGCGAAGTATCTTGATGGTTCTACTGAATTGATCGTGCCAGCCAAGATTCCTGCAGATATTGAAGGCGAGATCCAACAACTAGCGCTCGATGCATATTCATTGATTGATGGTCGGGGGATTGCGCGGGTTGATTTCTTCTTGACCGACGCCGGTCAGATAATTGTGAACGAGCTCAACACGATGCCTGGATTCACGGCAACTTCGATGTATCCACGATTGTGGGACGCAAGTGGAGTTGCCTACAAAGATGTGATAACTCAGTTGATTGATTTGGCTGGAGTAAAGAACTAGTTGTTAATTATTCATTGACGACTGGGCAGGTGAGCGTGCGGGTGATACCCGGCACTGCTTGCACCTTTGCCAGAATCGTGCGGCCGAACTCTTCCATCGACCCTGCCTCTGCGCGCATGATGACGTCGTAAGGACCGCCAACTCCTTGCGCGATGTTGACGCCAGGGATCGCACCGACAGCTTTCGCTACTGCGGCTGCCTTTCCAACTTCCGTTTGAATAAGTATGTACGTTTGGATCGACATGGTATTCGCGCCCCCTTCTTCCGTGCTGATGTGGGTAACGGTAGCGCAGGATAGGCTCAGGCGGAAAGTGGATTGTCGTTGGCGCTGGGAGAGACCGTGCAAGTACGCGAACTAGGCGAGGATGCGCTCATCGCTGCCTTTGCTGAGATTTATCGCGCGCGTCCAGGCGTAGAGATTGGCATCGGGGATGATGGTGCGGTCGTGGTGAGTCGGCATCCCCGGCAGGTCATTACTACTGATATCGCAACTGAGGGCATTCACTTCAATCGCGAGTGGAGCAGCGCGAGAGATATTGGCGCGAAGGTTGCGATTGCCAATCTCGCTGACATATATGCGATGGGTGCAAATCCTGAATATCTCACCGTGGCGCTCTCGGTTGGGGCACATGAGCACGTCGAGTATCTCTTAGATATCGCGCGCGGGATCGAATCAGTAGCCCATGCACACGGGGTAAGCGTCGTTGGTGGCGATGTGGTCGCAGGCAATTCGCTTACTATCGCAATAACAGCAATCGGCGGGGTTGTGACTCCAATTCTGCGCTCGGGGGCAAACATTGGTGACTTAGTGTTTGTGACGCGCGGCACTGGAAGATCGCTTGGCGGTTTGTTGCTCTTGAGCAGAGGTTTGGCCGGCGCAGATTCAGCGCTAGTTCGAGACTTTCAGTGTCCCGAGTTACACGCTGAAGATTTGGATGAATTCGGCCGCGAGAATATCAACGCAATGATGGATGTGAGCGATGGTCTCATGAGCGACTTGCGACGAATCGCTCGAGCCAGCGGTGTCGGCTTCGACCTTGGTATAGACGAAGCACGTTTGGGGTACTTGCGGGAGTTGGCTGAGATGAGTGAAGTGTCACCACTTGAACTTTTTCTGAGAAGTGGTGAGGAACACTCTTTTATTGTGGTCATTGCCCCCACCCATCTCGGTCGTGTACCAGAACGATGGATTAAGATTGGGAAAGTGGTTGCTGGCGCAGCCATCACTATGCAAGGTAACGAGTTATCGCTCGAAGAAAAGTCTTGGCATTGGTGAAGGTAATGACACACGATTGGAAGATGATGAAGAAGTTACTCGCAGGAATCTCGATGGTTTCGCTCGCCTCGTTGGTGTCAGTTGCTCCGGCAGCACACGGCGCCAGCCCGAGTGCGGGACCGGGTAAATCCTGCAAGGCTGCCGAGATTGGCGTGCAGTCGAGTTTCAATGATCCCAAAGAAGGTCAACAAACGCTGACGTGTGGCCGGCTTGGCAAGAAGTTTCTCTGGGTAATTACCAAGATCACCGTGCCCGCAAACCTTGATACTAAATATGTGAAAGTCACCGGCGATACGACGTCAGCACCAACGATTGGCAAGCCAAAGGGACAGCCGCCAACTTCGCTCTTCTCTGCAGATATCGTCAAGGGTGGTGGTGCGACAGTTGCGGCTGGCGCGAATGTGACAGTGCATTACACATTGATGGCATGGTCTACCGGAAAAGTCGTCGAGTCATCGTGGACGAGTGGCCAGACTGCAAGTTTCCCGCTTAGTGGTGTGATCAAGGGCTGGCAAGATGGCATCCCCGGTATGCGTGAGGGTGGTCGTCGACTTCTCATCGTGCCGCCTGCACTTGGTTACGGCGCAACAGCGCAAGGACCTATTGCTGCGAACGAGACTTTGATATTCGTCGTTGATCTAGTAAAGGTCGGCTAAAAGCCAGTTACAACGAGAGAGAACTAGCGAGAGACTTTGCCGGCCTTGAGGCAGGCAGCACACACGTTCTGTCGCTTTGGGGTCACACCGTTAACGAGGGTGCGGATACGTTGGATATTCGGATTCCAGCGTCGGCGAGTGCGACGATGTGAGTGCGAGATGCTGTTACCGAACTGTGGGCCTTTGCCACAGATGTCGCACTTCGCTGCCATGGTCGCCTCCGGTGGTTGTCGGTCTCGGTGAGGGGCGGCCAGCGCCCACTCCGGAAATCAAGGCTCGTAGGGTAGCGCGGACCGGCCTTTTCGGTCTAATCGACCAGAAATCTGACTTTCAAGTGGCTGGCGCGCTCTGGTCTCGTAAGGTCGCCAGACCCACGGACCTCAAATCATAAGTAGTCCATCGTCGGATGCGTTATGTCCTCATTCGCGAAACTTGACGATATAAATTGCCTGATGTGAAACTTCATCATGCTCAATAAAAGGAACTTTCTCGCCTCCGCGATTCTCGTTCTCTCCTCACTTTTTCTCGGGGCAGGCACCTCATGGGCTTGGGACCTGCAAGCAGAGACTGATGACTTTGGTTCACCATATGTGCAAGTCACGACATATTTCGGATTTGATAGCGGGAGCCATGACTATTCAGATGACCTTAATGAAGATGAAGAATTTGCAGTCCTCTTCGTGCGATGTCAAGACCGGCAATTAGAGTCTTATGTAGCTCTAACAAGCGGACTCTTTTCTAGTGACTCCAATCAGGCAAAGGTTCGTTTTGGATCAGGGTCGGCGAAAACATGGAGCATAAATATTTCGCAATCACGTAAATCTATTTTCTTTCTCAAGGAAAGCACATTTCTTGCTTCTCTGAAAAAGGTCAGCAAGTTCTATGTTCGTGCTGATGGCGAGGATGGATACGTAACGGTAAATTTCAATGTCGCCGGACTCTCCAAGTATCAATCCAAGTTTCGCAAGGCGGGCTGCAAGTTCTGACGGAATAAGAGCCCAATTTAGGTGCGAGCCGGTAACCTCTAACCTATGGGCCACCGAGAGCTTGATGTCGCCTCGTTTCGCGCCTGGCTCATCCGGGCTCGAGATGAAATCACGCGTTCGCGCCAGCGCCTAAACAGCGAGAATCTCTATCCAGTGGCCGATGCCGATACTGGCTCCAACATGGAAGCGACGATTCGCGCAGCAGCGGATGCAGTTGCACAAGAGAGTTCCCAAGAACTTCATGTCGTCGCCGATGCTGCAGCAGATGGCGCGTTACATGGTGCCCAAGGTAACTCCGGCGTTTTACTAAGTCAGATTCTGCGCGGCTTTGCCGATGGCTTGCGAGAGAACTTGCCGAGAGCATTTGCGCTTGCTCACGAACGTGCTCTCAAAGCGGTGGCAGATCCGAAAGAGGGAACAATCCTCTCTGTTGCGCGCGCTGCAAAAGACGCAGCAAGCGATGTGGTTGCGTGGGGAAGTGGGGTAAGGCGCGATGGTGAGATCGCACTCGCTGCTTGGAAGGCGGCTCGCGCATCCACCCTCGATAGCGCCGACAATCCTCCTAGCGAAGCATCGCGTGGCACCATCGATGCAGGTGCGCACGGAATCGAGTTGATCTACCGCTCCCTGGTCGCAGTGCTAGATAGCGAATCAGGTTCGTTGAGTGATCTTCCAGAACAACGCATGAGTGGTTCGCCCCGTGTCGAGGCCGTGCGCAAGAGCGATGGTGCATATGAAGTCATGTACGACTTAGCAAATATCCCTGAGGTGAAGATCGAGCAGTTGCGCGCGAATCTCGCTGGAATAGGCCAGAGTCTTCTCATAGTTGGTGAAATGAAATTCTGGAAGGTGCATGTCCACACAGATTTCGTCGAGGAATCAGTCGCTTTCGCCCGAGAAATCGGTGCTCCAGAGAACATTCGCATCACCGCGCTTGACGTTGGCGGATGTAAGAGCGAGCGCCGACTCATCACCGTTGCAAATGGCCCAGGTTTCGAGGCGCTCATGCGCGAATCTGGCGTGAGTGTCATTAGCGCATTTAACTCCCGTCGAGTATCTCCCGATGAGTGGGTCGAGGCTGCCACAGGATCGCAAGAGGTGATCCTCATCCCGCATGACCTACACGGATATGAAAGCGCATCAAGCGCCGCGCGCACCCTTACTCAATCTGGCAAGAAGGTTGCGGTAGTCGCCTCACACTCGCCCCTGCAAGCGCTTGCCGCGATTTCCACCCACTCCGAAGATATCGAAGCAGATTTTGCTGCAGAGATCGAGATGATGGATGCCGCGGCAGCGAACACCATCTCAATAACAATCGCCCGCGCACCACGTGAACTGAGTAGCGCACATGGCGTTATCACCGCGGGATCTGTTATCGCATTACAAGAGCGCGCGGTAGTCACATTTGGCGATGATGAAATCGATGTAGCGCTTCGTGCCATCCAAGCCAGCATTACCGATTCCTCTGAACTGATCACCCTTGTCACTGGAGCCAACGCTGCTGATGCGCTAGCACTTGATTTGGCTTCTCGCATCGCTGACACCTTTCCATCTATCGAGGTGACCACGTACTCAGGGGGGCAAGCCTGGTATCCACTCTTGATCGGTATCGAATAAATGGTCGCACTCAATGCAAAACTCTCGTCGGCGCTCGGAGACCGAACTGCCAAAGCGCTCAATAACGCTTTCGGCTACACCCTCGTCGAAGATCTACTAAGACATTATCCGCGCCGCTACGTCGCGCGCGGTGAACTAACGGATATTGAGCAGCTCAAAGATGGTGATGTGGTCACCATTCTGGCTGAGATCGTCGACACAAATAACAGGTCGATGCGCGGGCGTAAAGGCTCGATCCTTGAAGTAAAGGTCAGCGATGGCAAGAAGAAACTCTCGCTCACCTTCTTTAATCAAGCATGGCGTGAGCGTGAGATGCGCGTCGGGCGAACAGGATTATTTGCCGGAAAGATCGGCACGTACAAAGGCGCTCGCCAACTTTCCCATCCTGAGTACCTACTCATCCCTGATGGCACTGACACCGACGAGGCCGCGGGAGAGTTTGCTGGCAAGTTGATTCCGGTCTACCCCGCAACCGCAAAACTGCCATCATGGAAGATCGGTCAGTGCATTCGCACCATCCTCGATGTGATTGACGAGATTCCCGAAACGCTTCCTGAAAAGTATCGCGAAGGATTGCCGAGCGCCCATCAAGCGCTCCACGATATCCACCTACCTGATTCCCAGTCTGCAGCCACTTTGGCATTTGAACGATTGACCTTTGACGAGGCGCTCTCGCTTCAATTGCTCCTTGCACGACGTCGTCATCAATTCGAATCTCTACATGCCACGCCACGGCTATTTAGGAGTGGTGGTTTGCTCGAGATATTCGATGCGAACCTGCCCTTTGAATTGACCGCTGGTCAGATAGCAGTGGGTGATGAAATCGAGAGCGATATGAAATCGCATCATCCGATGCATCGACTACTTCAAGGCGAAGTGGGTTCAGGCAAGACAATCGTCGCACTTCGAGCGCTACTTGCCGTTGTGGACACCGGTGGCCAAGGCGCGCTTCTTGCACCAACCGAAGTTCTGGCGGCACAACATTTTCGCTCCATCTCGGCAACCCTTGGTGAATTAGCAACCGCAGGCATGCTTGGCGGAAATGATCGCGCCACTCGAGTGGTCTTGCTCACTGGTTCGACCCCCGCGGCCGCTCGTCGCGAGATACTCGCCCAAATAAAAGATGGTTCGGCAGGAATCGTAATTGGCACCCACGCGCTGCTTTCTGAAGGTGTGGACTTTGCTGATTTAGGTTTGATTGTCGTCGACGAGCAACATCGATTCGGTGTCGAGCAACGCGATGCGCTAAAACTCAAAGCGCAATTACCGCCACATCTGCTCGTCATGACGGCAACGCCGATTCCGCGCACTGTCGCGATGACTGTATTTGGCGATCTCGACATCTCAACGCTCACTGAGTTACCCAAGGGTCGTTCACCAATCACCACGCACGTCATTCATGAGAGCGAGAAGCCACACTATGTGGAACGCGCTTGGGCGCGCATACGTGAGGAAGTTGAGAAGGGCGCCCAGGCATATGTTGTAGCTCCTCGAATCGAGAGCGGCGCGAAAGAAGAGAGTGATGATGCAGCGCATTCGCACTCTGTTGAATCTCTCTATGATTTTCTCACCCATGGTCCACTTCAATCCATAAAAGTGGGAATACTCCATGGAAAATTGAATAGTGATGACAAGGATCGGATTATGCAGGCGTTCTCGGTTGGCCAGATTGATTGTCTCGTTGCGACCACTGTCATCGAAGTTGGTGTCGATGTACCAAATGCAACAGTCATGGTCATCGCTGACGCCGATCGCTTTGGCATCTCGCAATTGCATCAATTACGCGGCCGAGTTGGTCGTGGTAGCAAGCCTGGACTCTGTTTACTCTTGACGAAAGTAGAGGAAGAGAGCAGTGCGATGGAGCGGTTGACAGCAGTTGCTCGCTCGGTTGATGGCTTCGAATTGGCACGAGTGGATCTTGACCAGCGGCGCGAGGGCGACGTATTGGGCACCGCGCAATCAGGTACCAGATCGCAACTTCGACTTCTTCGAGTGCTGCGCGACGAGAAGATCATCGAGCGCTCACGCGAGATTGCCATCGAGATAATTGCAGCCGACCCTAATCTCGAATTACATCCAGGACTCCGTGATGAATTATCGAAACTAGAGCGCGATGAGCGCGCAGACTTCATCGAGAAAGCCTGAGGTTGCTCTTATGCGCATCATTGCTGGACAAGCCAAAGGAAGACATCTGGTCGCCCCCGCGGGAGTCACGAGGCCAACATCTGATCGAACGCGGGAGGGCATCTTCTCTGCGCTGGAATCTGAGATTGGCACCTGCGCCGGAATCACGTTTTTAGATCTGTTCGGGGGCACTGGCGCTGTCGGCTTAGAAGCGCTCTCACGTGGCGCGAGCGAAGTTGTAGTTGTCGAAAAGGATGTGAAGGCTGCGAGAGTCTGCAAAGATAATTATGAATTGCTAGCGGATGACGTCACCGGTAAATTCTCGGTGTTGCGAATGAGTGTCGATGCATATCTCGATACCGAAGCAAACAAACGATTGCAATGCGATGTTGTGTATCTAGATCCACCGTATGATTTCCCAAATGCGACAATAGAAAAGGTCTTAGCCAAGATCGTCGAGAAAGAGATACTCAAACCATCTGCGGTGGTCATCGTCGAGCGTCCCACCAGAAGCCAACCATTCACCTGGCCAGAGGCTCTCAAGGCGAAAAAAGAGCGGAAATATGGTGAAGGCACCGTATATTTCGCACTTCTTGAGTTTCGGTAAGAGCGCAATGCTTGCTACCGTGTCCCCATGATGCGCGTGGTCTGCCCAGGTTCTTTTGACCCCATCACCTTCGGCCATCTTGATGTCATCGAGCGGGCAAGCGAACAGTTCGATGAAGTAGTCGTTGCGGTATTGGTCAATCGCACCAAAGGTTCGCTCTTCACAGTAGAAGAGCGGATGGAGATGATTCGTGAGACGGTGCGAAACTTCTCTAACGTGAAAGTTGATTCGTGGAGCGGGCTACTCATCGACTACTGCAAGGAGCGTAAGATTCGTGCCATCGTCAAGGGTCTTCGCGCGGTCAGTGACTTCGACTATGAATTGCAGATGGCTCAGATGAATCGCCAACTCTCTGGCGTCG
>CAZBCF010000051.1:0-8772 GCA_964490435.1 uncultured Bifidobacterium sp.
CTTGTCATGTTGCCACATGGTGAATACATCGAAGTGCACGAGCCAATCTCCCCCGAAAAGGCCTATCTGCTCACTCAGCACGAGCAACGCACGCCACTTGAGGCGCCTGAAGCTGATGAGAACGGCGTTGCACCGAGGGCTGGAATCAAGAACAAGGTCCGTGCCCGGTTAAGCCGAGCGATACTTGGCGAGCAGATTGTCAAACCAACCGCCGATGAAGTGAAAGCGTTAGAAGACGGTCACCACTAGCCACCCCATGCACCATGTCTCGAGATGTGGTGGTCTAGTGACGTTCGTATTGCATTGACCATCCCATAATCGAGATCATCAATGCGGCTACCCCGATCACTGTCATCCACCAACCGAGGATTAATCCCAACCCTGTGATCGTTGCAAAGAGCGCTACGACAAAGGGCCACCAAGAGTGTGGACTGAAGAAACCTTGTTCTCCTGCTCGATCGGCAATCTCACCCTGAAGGTTATCTTCCGGAAGGGTCGAACCCAATCGGCGATTGGTGAACCAGAAATAGAAGCCGATTAATGCTGCAAGGCATGTACTCAGAATCAGGGCAACGATGCCAACGACCTCTTTCGCCCATAGGGCATAAACAGCAGTCGTGATTCCGTAAAAGAGGGCAATGCCTGCGAATAGCCGCCAACCGAATTTCATACCCGCGCTCCCCTCTCTACTACTTCTAGTTCTTCTAGTTCGATTACTTGTCGGCTACTTCGGGATGATGGAGATCGAATGCTGGACGCTCACTTCGAATACGCGGTATCGAGGTGAAGTTATGGCGTGGAGGTGGACAACTTGTCGCCCACTCGAGCGAGCCGCCGTAGCCCCAAGGGTCATCAGAAGTCACCTTCGGCGCATTACGAGTTATCCAGATATTGAGCAAGAACGGAATCGTCGAGAAGGCAAGCAAGAAAGCGCCTACCGTCGAAATCATGTTCATTCCTGTGAAGCCATCGCTAGCAAGGTAATCGGCGTATCGACGTGGCATGCCAATGATGCCCAGCCAGTGTTGGATGAGGAAGGTCATGTGGAAGCCGATCAACACGGTCCAGAAATGAATCTTCCCTAGCGTCTCATTGAGCATTCGCCCGGTGAATTTGGGCCACCAGAAATAGAAGCCACCGAACATCGCGAAGACGACCGTGCCAAAGATGACGTAATGGAAGTGGGCGACGACGAAGTATGAGGCTGAGACTGCAAAATCAAGCGGAGGGCTAGCCAAGATGATGCCGGTCAAACCACCGAAGAGGAAGGTAATCAAAAAGCCAAGGGACCAGATCATCGGCGTATCCATATGCACATTGCCGCGCCACATAGTGCCAATCCAGTTGAAGAATTTCACTCCAGTGGGGACACCGATAAGGAAGGTCATAAATGAGAAGAACGGCAAGAGCACTTGGCCGGTGGTGAAGAGATGGTGAGCCCACACGGCAACCGAGAGCGCCGCGATGGCGATTGTCGCTGCAACCAAACCTTTATAACCAAAGATTGGTTTACGGCTGAATACCGGCAAGATTTCACTGACGATGCCAAAGAAAGGCAGCGCCAAAATGTAAACCTCAGGGTGGCCAAAGAACCAGAAGAGATGCTGCCAGAGCATTGCGCCACCGTTTGATGGTTCGAAGATGAGCGCGCCGAAGCGGCGATCTGCTTCAAGTCCGAGGAGCGCTGCTGCCAAGGGAGGGAAGGCAAGAAGAATCAAGATTGAGGTGAGCAACACATTCCAGGTGAATATTGACATGCGGAACATCGTCATTCCCGGTGCTCTCATACAGAAGATTGTCGTGACGAAATTGACTCCACCAAGAATCGTTCCAAGACCACCGATGGCAAGACCTACTATCCAGAGATCACTTCCGATACCAGGGGAATATTCGGCGCTAGAAAGTGGCGCATAGGCTGTCCATCCGAAGGACGGTGCGCCGCCAGGAGTAAAGAAGCCCGCGATAGCCATGATGCCACCGAAGAGATAGAGCCAGTACGAAAGCATGTTCATGCGTGGGAATGCGACATCTGCTGCACCGATTTGTAGCGGCATAATCTCGTTTGCGAATCCGACAAACAGCGGTGTGGCAAACATGAGCAACATGATGATGCCGTGCATCGTGAATAATTGGTTGTACTGCTCAACGCTTAAGAACTGCAAGCCTGGTCGAGCCAATTCCGCGCGCATGAAGAGCGCCATCACTCCTCCGATTAAGAACCAGACGAATGAGGTAATGAGATAAAGGTGCCCAATGACTTTATGGTCGGTGGTGGTCAACCATTTAACAGCCAGCCGTCCTTTACTTCGCGGCTCAATAGGGTTAATCGGCGCAATTGTGGGGCGCTCGGCATACGTTGTCATGCAAGACCACCTTTGAGTCTGTTGATGTAATTTTGATATTCGGTCGGCGAGACGACTTTCACAGTGAATCGCATCTGTGAGTGATTTCGACCGCAATGCATATTGCAGAACCCTGGATAGGTTCCCTCTTTCTTAGCGGTGAATTCGAATTTATTCTCGATGTATGGCAGGGCTTGCATCTGCATCATGAACGCTGGGATCCAAATACTGTGCACGACATCAGAGGCAGTGAGGTTGATACGAATTCGTTCGCCCAGAGGCAAATACAAGGTGGGCAGATTCTCGGGCGTTCCCGTGACGGTCTTTCCTTGCGCCTCAGGGTAGGTGAACTGCCAAGCCCACTGCACGGCGTTTACATCGATCTCATGGACTGCTACTCCAGCAGGAGAGAGCTTTGTAATCGTCGATTGATCGCGGGCAGTGAAATAGAAGAGCACCGCGACGATGATAAAAGGAACAACGGTATAAATAATCTCAAGTGGGAGGTGATAGCTCACTTGCTCTGGCAATTCTTCGCGCACTCCTGCGCCAACCTTGCGCTTAGCGCGGTATTTAAATGCAGCCCATAGAATTAAGAGTGCGGTAATCGCGCCGACGATGAATGCAGCGATCCATGCCCCTTGCCAGAGCGAGAGCGAGATGTCGTTGATGTCGGTGACTCCACGCGGAAAACCCAGAGCGGGCATTTTCTCTGAGGAACACCCGGCAAGCGCGAGGGTTAGCGGCGCTAATAGAAGGGCTCGGGCAGGACGATATTTGCCCCGCTTTTGCGCTCCCCTAGCCATGGCTCAAGGATAGTCGCCCCTTTCGCAAACCCAGGAGTTGGCGAGTACCGTCTATGCCGTGGTGATGGTCACAGCAGGGGCTTTCGACGGCGAACGTCCGCTCCATCCTGCCGGCGAACAGGTCCTTCTTGCCGCTTTCGAGCGCGGCTGGGCCCACCCCGATGGTCTAGGCAGCGCCAGTTCGCAATCGCGCCATCTGCTCACGGCAGCGCGTGAGGAAATTGCTGGGCATTTGGGCGTGCACGCTACGGAAATTGAGTTCTGGGGCGAACCCGCCCTGATTTCCCCCGTTGCGCTTGCCGGTGCGCCACATTTCGGAACCGGAAAATTGATTCTCGGCGCGACTGAACGGCAGGAGATCCTCGCACTGGGCGCCCGTGCTCACACCTCATCGCTCATCTCGGTATCACACACCGGAATACTCGATCGCGATCAATTGCTCGACGAAGTTCAGGCTGATTCAACGGTTGCGCTCCAGAGTGCGAACCTCGAGACCGGAGTCGTTCAAAATATTAGAGATTTAAGTCAGATTGTCGGCGGGATGGGCGCACATCTCCACTGTGATTTCAGCGCCTCCGGACCCTTAGTGCCGTTGCCTTCATACTGGTCTACCGCAGACTATCCGGCAAAGAGTTGGGACGGTCCTGCAGGCTTGGGCGTCATGCTGATTAACAAGGAGCACCGATGGACGAATCCTCTCTCGCATGCCACTGCCCGCCGCAGCCCGGAATCGTATTCACTTCCACTCGCGCTAGCGGCAGCGGCAGCGCTTACTGGATGGCTCGACGATGCACGGCGCGAATCTGATCGGCTTCGATCGTTAATCGCCATGATGCGGGAAGTGATCCTTCGGACTATTCCTGATGTCGACATCGCGGGTAGTGGATTGAAGAACGAATCTCTGCCACACATTCTGTCGATATCGGCCCTCAATGTCTCGGGTGAACGCTTAGTGAGCGCGCTCGCACGCGAAGGCTTTGCTGTTGCATCAGGATCAGCATGTGTGGCTTCAGCAATCGAGCCAAGTCATGTCTTGCAGGCAATGGGATTACTTACTCACGGGAACATTCGAATCTCACTCATGCATGGGGTATTGGAGAGCGATATCAAAAGATTCTTAGCGCTATTGCCGGGAATTATCGCTCAGTTACGAACCGAGGCGGGAGCGTGAACTCCACCAATGAGCCAACCATTAATTCTTGATTGTATGGGCGCGCTCTGCCCCACACCCATAATCCAACTGAGCAAAGCAGTTCGCGAGTTGCCCGTCGGCGAAAGGCTGATTCTCAAGGCAGATGACCCGGCAACGAAGAGCGATCTGATGGCCTGGTCACGAATGACTGGACATTTAGTAACCATCATCGACGAGCAGAATTTTGAAATAGTGAAGAAGTAATCTGCGGTACTTACTTCAGGCCCGAATTGGCAAGTAGCGCTCGAGTAATTCGCGCGCACTTGAGCCGTAACTCTCCCCAAAACGATCGAGAAATTGCGCTCGGGTGAAGCGATATTCTTGTCCCCCTTGCGTTTCTAGGCAGTACGTGGCCACCATGCTTCCCACTTGTGCGCACGCTGCTAAATCCATCCCCCAACCCAATGCAGAGATAAATCCAGCGCGAAATGCATCACCAATTCCGGTGGGATCAACTTTCGCACGCTCTTTCGCCACGCCTACTTCAATCGGGGCAAAGGCTCCCGATTCGATTCGAGCGCCGCGAGCACCCAATGTGGTGATACAGATGTCAACATTCTCCAGAAAATCAGAGAGTTCCCAACCAGTCTTCTGCATCGCAAGGGCCATCTCGTATTCATTGAGGAAGGAATATTTTGCGCCAATGAGTAGAGTGCGAATCGACTCACCATCAAGGCTGGCAAGCGTCTGTGAAATATCGGCAGCAAAAGGTATTTTGTGTTGGCGACACTCATCTGTATGCCTGAGCATCGCTTCTGGGTCATCGGGAGCGATCAGCACCAAATCAAACCCGTTATGGCGCTCGAAGATCGGCCCTAATTCGATATTCCGCGCCTCACTCATCGCTCCTGGATAGAACGATGCAATCTGGTTATGCGCTTGATCGGTAGTCACAGTGAACCGAGCAGTCAATTGGGTATTCGACACGTACATCTCTGAAGTATCAACTCCATGGCGGGTTAGCCACGAGTTGTAGTCCGTGAAATCCTCGCCCACTGCGCCGATAAGGATGGGAGCGCCACCCAACATTCCCATTCCAAAAGTGATGTTCGCGCCAGTGCCACCGCGGCGCACTTGAAGATCATTGACTAAAAAGGAGAGCGAGATTTTTTCGAGTGAATCGACGACGATGGAGTCAGATATCCGACCTGGAAAGTTCATCATGTAGTCGGTTGCCACCGAACCAGTGACGGCAATCTTCATCGTATGTGGAAGATGTGATTAGTGGAAAGAGTCACCGCACGCGCAGCTTCCGCTCGCGTTCGGGTTATCGATTGTGAAGCCCTGCTTCTCGATCGTGTCTACGAAATCAATCGTCGCGCCCATGAGATAAGGCGAACTCATCTTGTCTGTGACGACTTCAACCCCACCAAATTCCTTCAGGATATCTCCATCGAGGGAACGATCATCAAAGTACAACTGATAGCGAAGTCCGGAGCAGCCACCAGGTTGCACTGCTATGCGCAGACGAAGATCTTCTCGACCCTCTTGCTCGAGGAGCGCTTTGACCTTGGATGCGGCCTTATCAGAGAGGACTACGCCATCAGTGATTGAAACGTCTGCGCTCATGTCTGGCTCCCTTGCCGCTAGCTGTTGGCTATCCGTATTTCGGTAATGCTGATATGGCTTATCTTGCCATATGGGTTAACGCTCAGCGCGCTTGAAACCTTCCCAGATCTTCCTGATACCGCCAAGTCGATGAAAACCTGAGAGGATAGAGATATGAGCATCACCGACCTGCTCCTACTTGGCAAAGGCAGCGACCTCGCCAGTGAGCGTGGCGTCTCGTGTACTGGCGAGTTACCCGCCCAGAGCGACCCTCAGTTGCGAGAACGCGCACTGGCCGCACGGTCAGCCTTGGGTTCTTCTACATTCATACTGGGCCATCATTATCAACGTGATGAGGTCATCGAATTCGCTGACGTGACCGGCGACTCCTTCAAGTTAGCAAAAGATGCTGCTGCCCGCCCTGAGGCACCTTTTATTATCTTCTGTGGAGTCCACTTCATGGCGGAAAGCGCCGACATCCTCACTTCGCCACAACAACGGGTGATTCTGCCGGACCTTGCTGCCGGCTGTTCCATGGCAGATATGGCGAACTACGAACAAGTAACCCAATGCTGGGCTGTGCTCGAAGAACTCGGCATCGCAGATAAGACCACTCCGGTCACTTATATGAACTCTTCGGCTGCAATCAAAGCATTCACCGGTGAGCATGATGGCACCGTTTGTACCTCATCGAATGCGCAAACCACGTTGACATGGGCTTTCAGCAAAGGCGAGAAAGTTCTCTTCCTACCTGATCAACATCTGGGACGAAACACTGCAGTTCTGAAGATGGGATTAGCCCTCGATGATTGCGTCGTATGGAATCCGTGGAAGCCTCGAGGAGGGCTCAGTGACAAGGAAATAATGTCAGCGAAGATGATTCTGTGGCGTGGACATTGTTCAGTACATGCACGTTTCTCCGTTGCTTCCATTAATGAAGTGCGCAATCGGATTCAAGGCGTCCAAGTCATCGTCCATCCTGAGTGTCAACACGATGTCGCGGTCAATGCTGACCTCATTGGCTCGACAGAACAGATCATCAAAATTGTCAGTCAATCTTCCGCCGGAAGTAAATGGGCGGTAGGCACTGAGTTAAACCTCGTCAAACGTTTAGCGCAACAGAATCCTGATAAGCAGGTCGTATTTCTCGATAAATCAGTGTGCTACTGCTCAACGATGAACCGCATTGACCTGCCACACTTAGTGTGGGCGATGGAATCCCTTGTCGAAGGTAGAGTAGTGAATGAGATCAAAGTTCCAGAGCGAACCGCGCATTACGCTCGGGTCGCACTTGATCGAATGTTGAGTCTGATCTAGATCACTGCACCAGAATTGCTGACACAAATTAGGGAGAATCAAGGAGAATAGCATGAGCGAAGAGAAGAAGAACAAACCAACGCCGAAGCGAAATGCTAGAAAAATCACCCCCGCTCTTGCTCCTGCTGCCACGAAAGAAGCGAAGAGGGCTGAGCGTGAGAATGCTCGCCGTCGCCGCACAGAGATGCGCGAGCTCTACCTAAAAGGAGACGAGAGAGCGCTTCCCAAGCGTGACAAGGGCCCGATCCGAAAACTCGCCCGTGACTATGTGGATTCGCGATGGTCGATCGCTGAGTTCTTCCTCCCGCTTCTCATGGTGGTACTACTTCTTACAGCGTTGCCAAGTGTCACAGTCAAAGTCTTCGCCACTTTGGTGATGTATCTCGTCGTACTCATTTCAATGCTCGATGGAATCTGGATGGGGCGCCAAATAAAGAAATACGCAGCGACTAAATATCCCAATGAATCGACGAAGGGCGTCTCGATGTATGCCTGGATGCGCTCAACGCAGATTCGCCGTCTTCGCACCCCTGCTCCGCAAGTAAAACGCGGCACCAAACTCCTTTAGCCGAACACAATCCGCTTACGGCCTTGGGTTCGGACTGACATCCTTTGCTGGGTCACGCTCGGCAATAGAACCGATTGCTTTATCGATTGCTTGCATCACATCGGCGCTCAGTTTCACACCAGCAGCCTTGACATTCTCTTTGACTTGCTTCGACTTAGACGCACCAATAATCGCACTGGAGACATTTGGATTTTGAAGAACCCATGCGATTGCAAGTTGGGCCATGGTCAACCCACAATCACGCGCAATCGGCTCCAATTTCGCCACCTCCCGCAAGATGTCATCGTTCATCCATCGTGAGATCATCGCAGCGCCACTCTTCTTATCGGTGGCGCGTGAGCCGGCAGGCGGTTTCTTGCCTGGGAGATACTTTCCGGAGAGCACTCCTTGCGCAACCGGGGACCAGACAATCTGGCCGATACCCTCTCGCTCAGAAAGTGGGATGACCTCGCCTTCGATTACCCGCCAGAGCATCGAATACTGAGGCTGACTAGAAACAAAACGATCGAAGCCCAATTCTTTCTGTATCGTCAATGCCGCTTGAATCTCGCTCGCTCGCCACTGCGAAAATCCAATGTAATTCACCTTGCCTTGGCGAATGAGATCATCGAAAGCGCGTAACGTTTCATCAAGTGGCGTCTCATAATCGAAACGATGGGCTTGATAGAGATCTATGTGATCAGTCTGTAAGCGGCGAAGGGATGCATGCACAGACTCCATGATGTGCTTGCGCGAAAGGCCCCGATCATTCTTACCTTCTCCAGTCGGCCAATACACCTTAGTGAAGAGTTCGTAGGACTCTCGTCGAATCCCCTTGAGAGCTTTACCCAACACCGTCTCGGCCTTGGTACCGGCATAGACGTCGGCGGTATCAAAGGTCGTCACGCCAAGATCAAAGGCGGCACGGACACATTTGATGGCTTCCTCAGCCGCTACTTGCGAACCATGCGTAATCCAATTTCCATACGAAATCTCTGATACATACATGCCTGAACGGCC
>CAZBCF010000052.1:0-8354 GCA_964490435.1 uncultured Bifidobacterium sp.
CCCCGCCGAGCCCCCCAACGGAATCGAACCGTTGACCTTTTCCTTACCATGGAAATGCTCTACCTACTGAGCTAGGGGGGCAGTACTTAAGGGCTAAAGGGTACCTCAGTTTGCGGCAGGTCGCTCCAACATCTCGGTAACAAGCGCCGCAATAGCCGAGCGCTCACTGCGGACCAGGGTCACGTGGGCGAAGAGTGGATCTCCCTTTAGCGCTTCGATGACCGCGACCACTCCGTCGTATCGACCAACGCGCAAGTTGTCACGCTGTGCAACATCGTGCGTCAATACAACGCGCGAGCCTTGACCGATTCGAGAGAGCACAGTGAGCAGTACTCCTCGCTCCAATGATTGCGCCTCATCGACTATCACAAAAGAATCGTGGAGCGAGCGGCCGCGGATATGAGTGAGCGGCAATACTTCGATTAAGCCACGCGCCATGATCTCCTCAATCACATGTTGACTAACTAAAGCGCCCAATGTGTCGAACACCGCTTGTGCCCACGGTGACATCTTCTCGCCTTCACTTCCAGGTAAATACCCAAGCTCCTGTCCACCCACTGGATAAAGCGGCCGGAAGATCACAATCTTCTTATGCAATCTACGTTCCATCACCGCTTCGAGGCCTGCACAGATTGCTAGGGCGCTTTTTCCTGTTCCAGCGCGACCACCGAGCGAGACAATGCCGATCTCGTTATCAAGGAGTAGATCTAGGGCAATTCGCTGCTCTGCGCTTCGTCCATGTAACCCAAATGCCTCGCGGTCGCCGCGCACTAGCTTCAATTTATGATCTTGAGTAACGCGGGCTAAAGCGCTGCCCTTATTGGAATGTATAACGACGCCAGTATGTACCGGAAGATCTGCTACTTCATCGCACGCGACACGTTCGTTGTTATAGAGCATGTCTACAATTTCGGAGGCAAGCGTCAACTCAGTGATACCGGTCCAGCCACTGCTGACCGCTAACTCCGCACGATACTCCTCTGCGATGATTCCCACAGCAGAGGCTTTGACCCGAAGTGGCAAGTCTTTGGTGACGAGGACGACATCGCGACCATCTCTCTTCAGATTTCTCGCCACCGCAAGCACACGAGAATCATTGGTCCCATCGCGAAAGAAGCTCGCTGGCAGACCAGTGCTATCACTGTGATTAAGTTCGACAGTTAGCGAGCCACCGCTTTCATTAATCATCATCGGCGCATCTAGCCGTCCGTGTTCAACCCTTAGTTCATCGAGAATTCGTAGCGCCGCACGAGCGAAATATCCAAGCTCTGGATGGTCACGCTTGCTCTCTAATTCTGAGATGACCACGATGGGAAGTACTACTTCATGCTCTTCGAATCTATGAAGTGCGGCAGGATCCGCTAGTAGCACGCTGGTGTCGAGCACATAGGTCTTGCGGGAATCACGAGTGTCGCCTGACTCGACTGGCACAGGTCGTAATCTAGAACCGCCTATGCGCTCTCTTGGTGCGACACGCTACTTACCGAACCGCCTATTTCGTTGAGCGTAAGAGCGAAGTGCGCGCAAGAAATCTAGCCGCCTGAAATCTGGCCAGAATGCCTCACAAAAATAGAACTCTGAGTGGGCGCTCTGCCATAAGAGGAAGCCAGAGAGTCGCTGCTCCCCTGAGGTGCGAATGACAAGATCAGGATCAGGCTGCCCGGCCGTGTACAGATGGCGAGAGATCTCATCAACAGACATCTCGTCGATTGCTGACTCGAGATTCGCACCTTTGGCCAAATTCTCTTTGAGTAACTGTCGAACTGCATCGGAAATCTCGCGCCGTCCGCCGTAGCCGATTGCGAGATTGACTACGAGCTCCTCTCGATCAGGGCTCGTCGTAACTGCATTATGTAATCGCAGATTAAGCCATTCTGGGAGCACATCAGTTGCACCAACAACTTGCAAACGCCATCGTCCAAAAGTCGACAGTGCTTCTACTGTCTCCGCGATGATTTCGAGCAATTGTTGTAACTCTGTCTTCTCTCGAGAGAGATTGTCAGTAGAGAGCATCCAGAGTGTCACGACTTTCACTCGTGACTCTTCACACCACGACAGGAAATCGATGATCTTACGAGCGCCGGCGCTATGCCCGCTCTTTGACGAGGCGAGATTTGCTTTCGCCCAACGTCGATTGCCATCAAGAATCACACCAACATGTTTTGGTGTGGATTCATTCTCAAGTTTTCGGAAAAGTCGAGCCTCATAGAGGGGGTAGATGATGCTCTTTAGAAGCCTTTTAAAGAATCTCATCTAATGTTCTGGGTTCTGGGTGCTTTTCTGAACGAGCCTTTGGGCTCTTTTCTCAGTTATGAACGAGGCCACTGGCAAAGTTCCCGCCAGAACAAATTTGAGTATCCGTAACGGCCGCCAGTTCGCTTTGATTGCTAAGTGCACCGTGGCCAGCACATAGATGGCATATATGTACCCATGGACGATTGGAATCCAGAGGACTTTTTCCTCAACCTGCGGAAGATCGAGTAAATACTTAATGGGCAGTTCGACAAACCAGAGCAATAACGACATGACTCCTGCAGCAAAACACATGATTCGATACCGAACTAGAACTGGGCCGGGCACTGAGTTCATATTCCCATACTATCTTTTGGAACGGATGAATGGCGCTGCTAGGGCCAGAATCGCAAAGAGCCACCACACCACGACATAGGAGATATGTTGCCAGTAAAAGCCCGCAACTTTAACCTGAGGAATGGGTGAAGGCACTTTTTGCAGCCCGCTGTCAGGATTCTCAGACTGTGCAATGACATAACCATCAAAGAAATCCGAACCAAAATCCGATAGCAAGAGCGCTGAATCTATCCGAGATAAATATCCGGGCTTCACTTCGCCAAACTTGTTATTGATCTGACTTGGTAGCAAACGGCCAACAATTTCTATTGTTACTTTGTTCTTGGTTTTATTGGACACAATTGAACTAGACGGTGATATGCCACGGACAACTGCAATCTTTCCAGAACCATCTACTTGCACGATACCTACCACCCAAGTGTGCACTGCGCCATTTGCATCTTC
The DNA here is from genome assembly GCA_964490435.1 of uncultured Bifidobacterium sp. Taxonomy (GTDB): domain Bacteria; phylum Actinomycetota; class Actinomycetes; order Nanopelagicales; family Nanopelagicaceae; genus IMCC26077. The sequence goes on from CAZBCF010000052.1 coordinate 3,034, forward strand.
TTGATTTGGCGCCTTTAGATTATCGATGAGTTGTCCGCGGAACTTCACAGTCCGATTGAGCGCTTGCGAACCAAGTGAGTTGTTTGGTTGAGCGACAGACAGGAGCGAGACGGTTGCTCGTTCTGCTTGGGGTTTAGCAAGCTCTTGCATCAACCTTGCTCGGTCTAATTGCCACACACCAAGTCTGAAAAAGATAGTCGCAAAGAAGAGTCCCAGAAGGATGAGTCCGATTTTCTGACGGTTGATCACAAGCGTTAGTTATCTTCCTCACGCTTACGTTCGAGGTTCTGAATTCTCTTGTAACCACTGCGAATGACCAGGGCAACTGCGATAAATAGGCAGAGCACCACGATTGAACCTGCAGTACCAGGATTTACAATTGAGGGATCAGGAGTTGCTGCCATAGGTAATAATCTACCCATGGCAACCGCAAAAGGGCGAGTTAAAACCGCGATTCTCACCGCGCTCTTCATCACCTTCACTACAGTGGTGAGCATCGCCGGCTTACGATATGCCAATCCAGAAATTCGCTCAGACCTAGTCGCATTCACCATCGATTCAGAGAACCAAACAACGATTCGTTTCATCGTCACACGTAAGAATCCTGCCAACCCGATCACCTGCCGGGTCATCGCACGAGATATCACGACTGCTATCGTCGGAGATCGTTACGTAGAAATCGGCGCGACTGCTCAGAAATCCATCGAGCAAAAAGAGGTTATCCCAACCCGTTCGCGGGCGGTTACCGCTGCTGTCGTGCGCTGCCTACCCAAAGACAGGTAAACTCACTCCTCTTATGAGTACCTCCAAGACGTGGCTGACCCAAGAGGCATACGACCGCCTCAAGAGTGAACTCGCGCATATCTCTACTAAGGGACGCGAGGAGATAGTCGCTCGAATTGCGGCCGCTCGTGAAGAGGGCGATCTCAAAGAAAACGGTGGTTATCACGCCGCTCGTGAGGAGCAGGGAAAGCTAGAGGCACGAATCCGACAACTCACGGCCATGCTTGAGAACGCAGAGGTCGGAGTTGCACCTGCGGGTGATGATGAGATTGTTGCGCTCGGTTCGATGGTTACCGTCGAAATGAGGGGCGAGAAAATCGAGTTTCTTCTTGGCTCACGAGAGATTGCTGCGGCAGATACCAAAGTCTTCAGTGAGAAGTCGCCGCTGGGCGCCGCAGTGCTCGGCCAGAAGATAGGTGCAAGCGTCGAATACCTATTGCCTAACGGCAAGAGCAATACAGTAAAGATTCTCGCAGTCAGTCCATATCTAGGCTAAGTAATTTTCTTAACCAAGATTAAAAGAACTACGCCTACACTCGTGTTTTCAAGAAATTACTTTGGCGCCACATTCTTGTATTTACGTACGCTCATCGGAATGAAAATCACCATCAATAACGCGATATAGATTAGCGACATTACTAACGGATGTTGAGATGGGAACGAGTTAGCAGTTGCGCCAAACATCGGCTCTAGTCCGAAGAGATCGCGTACTCCGGCTACCATCGTCGACACTGGGTTCCACTCGGCAACATATTGCAGCGGTCTGGGCATTCCCGTTGTGGGTGCGAATGCGTTACTCAAGAAGGTCATCGGAAAGACAAAGAGGAAGACAACGCTGTTTGCCACGCGACTATCTCGGACCGAAAGTCCGACGAGTACGCCCATCCACGACATTGCATAACCAAAAATCAACAACAACAAGAAGCCAGCAAGTATCTCGATCGTGCTGGCACTTGGTCGCCAACCCACAAGAACTCCAGTTAGAGCCATGACGAGTAGCACTACCACGTTCAAAGTGGCATCTCCGAGAGTCCGGCCGACTACTACCGCTGAACGAGCGATGGGAAGTGAACGGAACCGGTCGATCAATCCTTTTTGCATATCTTCCGCTAAGCCGAGTGCGGTGCCTGCAACCGTGAAGGCGACGGTCTGCACGAAGATTCCAGGCATTAACAGCTGCACATAATCGACCCCTGGCGTGTTGATTGCCCCACCGAAAACGTAGCGAAAGAGCAAGACGAACATCACTGGTTGGATGGTAGAAAAGATGAATACTTCAGGGACTCGGAAGAGCTGAAGCAACTGACGTTTAGTGATGACTAGAGCGTCTTTCATCGCTTACCTCGCTTCGATTTCTTTCCTGCTACTTCTTCGACTTTTTCCTCAGCAACATGTCCTGTTAGCGCCAGGAATACATCATCTAACGAAGGCCGCTTCAATGCGATATCCAATGGATGAATGCCCACTACATCAAGTTGGCGAAGCGCTTCGATAAGAGTTGCGGTTCCACCTGGTGCTGCAACTGAAATTTTATGCATCTGGGCATCGGCGGTAGCTGTGCTCGAAGTGATCTGCTCGACGATTCTGCGAACTTCATTGAGGTTTTCTGCTGCAACCGAAATCTCAAGGCGCTCTCCGCCCACATCTCGCTTCAAAGAATCTGCAGTGCCTTTCGCGATGACATGTCCCCGATCGATGACGACAATCTCATCGGCTAATTGGTCTGCCTCTTCAAGATACTGAGTGGTCAGCAACAAGGTGACACCGCCTTTAACCAACTCATTAATCACTTCCCACATCTCTTGACGACCACGTGGATCCAATCCAGTAGTCGGTTCATCAAGGAATAAGACCTTGGGTTTCACAATCAGCGACGCTGCAAGATCAAGTCGACGGCGCATGCCGCCGGAATATGTCTTAATGGGACGCTTTGCCGCATCTGTGAGCGAAAATTTCTCAAGCAACTCATCAGCGCGCGCCTTCGCACCGCGACTGGAGAGGTGGTAGAGGCGACCAAACATGATCAGGTTGTCCCAACCGGTGAGCGTCTCGTCGACCGCAGCATATTGTCCGGAAAGTCCGATGATTTCTCGAACTCGTTGCGGATTATTCACCACATCTATGCCAGCAACGCTAGCGCGCCCAGAATCAGGGCGAAGTAAGGTGGTTAAGACTCGCACTGTCGTCGTTTTCCCAGAACCGTTTGGTCCCAATAGTGAGAGGACAGTTCCCTCTTCGACAGTTAAGGAAAGTCCATCGAGTGCGCGAACCTCGTGATGTGCACCATACGTTTTAACTAAATCTTCAGCGATGATAGACGCGCTCATTCAACTCCTAGAGTTTCTGTTCGTTCTTACGATAGCCTCAAAGGCGATGAAAACGCCATTTCGCAATCTCCCTCCAGAAGTGCCGATTCTCTCCGCGGCAGCCTTCCTAGTGGCGGCAGGGTTTGGGCTAATCGCCCCGGCAACTCCGATATTTGCTCGCTCTTTCGGCGTCTCGCAAGCTGCTGCCGGCGCTGTCGTAAGTCTCTTCGCGTTCGCGCGATTTTGTACGGGGTTAACTGGTGGAAAACTTGTCGATCGATTCGGGCCACAGAGGATGATGGCCACTGGCTTATTCATAGTCTCACTCTCAGCGCTACTTGCAGCTTTCTCACAGAATTATTTTCAATTGCTCTTCTTTCGTGGTGCAGGAGGTTTTGGCTCAGCTGTTTATACGGTTGCAGCGACAACTATCTTGCTGCGCGTCGTGTCCGACGAGCAGCGCGGACAAGCACAATCCACATATCAATCTGGTTATCTCTTCGGTAGCATCACCGGACCGCTCTTTGGCGGTGCACTCATTGAATTCTCATTGCGCGCGCCTTTCTTCGTCTATTCGGCTGCCGTAGCAGGAGCCGGCCTCGTTGCTATTTTCTTCCTCTCTAAATCAGAGAGCGCACAACGGAGCGCACCTTCTCAAGAAGAAGTGACAATGCGAATCAGGGATGCGCTCACACTTCATGGCTATCAGGTCGCAATTCTTGGTTCTTTCGCAGTTGCCTGGTGCATCATCAGCGTACGAATCTCGCTCGTGCCGCTGTATGTCACCGAAGGTCTCGGACTTCGACCAGTAGCACTTGGTGCCGGACTTGCTGCAGCGACGATTGTCCAAGGATTGACCTTAATTCCAGCAGGAAAATTTGTAGACAAACATGGTCGCCGAAACGGAATTGTTATTGGTGCGATCATCTCGCTTGTAGGGCTGGCAATCTTCGCCTTTGTGGAGAACTACCCTGGCTTTATCGTAGGAATGGCAATCGCAGGCCTTGGTGCATCCTTCATGAGTAGCGCTCCGGCAGCATTGGTCGGTGATGTGATGACCGGTAAGAGCGGACGGGTTGTGGCACTGTGGCAAATGAGTAGTGATTTTGGCCTGATGGTTGGGCCCATTGCAATGGGCTTTGTCGCAGATCAACAGAGTTTCAAAGCAGCGTTCCTGATTGCGGCTCTTTTCTTGATTCCGGTCATGGTGAGAGCGCTGAACCTTCCTGAAACTCGGCGCTCACACCTGCCGCCACCGTATGAGCCGTAGAGCCTTCAAGAAAACACTCGGCACACTTGGAAATAAAACAGGGCCGCACACGTAGGTACGGCCCTGTTTAGTACTGCTTCGCGCTTATTCGCGACGAAGGATTGCTAGTAAGCGCAAGATCTCAAGATATAGCCAGACGATGGTGACCATAAGGCCGAATGCCGCTCGCCAGGACTCTTGCTCTCCTACACCTTGACGTACCCCCTCTTCGATTTGGTTGAAATCGAGGACAAGAAAGAGCGATGCCAGAACTACTCCGCCAGCTGCGAGGAGCAATCCGATACCACTCACGCCATAGAAACCAAATCCGCCACCGACCCCCATGAAGGCTGCAATGAGACTTGCAACTCCCAGTACGAGATAACCGATGAGCGCTCCCATGAGAATTCGAGTGAATTGCGGTGTTGCACGTAACTTGCCACTTCGATAGAGCGCAAGTACTCCGACGAATGCCGCGAGCGTGCCGATAACTGCTTGACTCACGATTCCTGGGTAAACATCGTTGTAGAAACGACTGATTGCACCAATCGCTAAACCTTCAAGCCCGGCATAAGCGACGATGAGCGCAGGGCGAACAGTTCGGGAGAAAGAGATGACCAGTGATAATCCAAATGCTGCCAGGAGTGCAATCATGGCAACGCCAAAACCAACGTTGAAGACCCATGCGGCACCGCCGACGGCTACGAGAATGGCAAAAAGAAATCCGGTTCGTGCAACGACATCGTCCATCGTCATTCGCCCGGTTTGTAATGGTGAAGCGCTTGGAGCCGAATACATCTCCTCTAACGCGTCAGTGGAACGTGGTTCGAAAGCTGCATAGCCACGTTTGTTTCCAAAGGCGCGACCAAGAACAGGGTTAGAACTACGCATCGTATGTACTCTCCTTATGAAGCATTTCCGGTGCCGTGGCAGATCCAGGCACTCACTCAATAGTAGGAGAGGCAGATTAAATAATCCTGAGA
>CAZBCF010000053.1:0-3836 GCA_964490435.1 uncultured Bifidobacterium sp.
AACCAGTAGAGCACATCCGTGGCGACTCTGGAGATACCAGCACTGACATCGCACAGCAGACTGCAGATTCACATATCGCTGCAGGCGTTGGCGCGATCGTGGGTGCCGCATCCTCGGGTGTATCGCTCACTGTCATCGACAAGATCACTGGTGCCGGAATCGTTCACTTCTCACCAGCGAACACCTCACCAGATCTCACCACCTACGCAGATAACGGTCTCTATTTCCGTACTGCGCCGCCAGACACCTTCCAAGGTGCAGTTCTTGGCCAATTGATGGCAAAGAATGGCGCAACCAATGCAGTCTTCATGAACCTTGATGACGCGTACGGAAACGGTCTTGCTAAGTACGGTATTGCTGCATTCTCCGGAACCTCAACCCAGGTTGTCTACAACCCACAGGCTGCAGAGTTCTCGGCTGATGTCGCGAAGGTAAAGGCTGCAAAGCCAGATGCAATCGCGCTCATCGGATTCGATGAGACCACCAAGGTCCTCACTGAATTGATAAAGCAGGGTCTTGGACCAAACAAGGTAAAGACTTACCTCGTTGACGGTAACCTCTCCAGCCAGGCTTACAAGGATCTACCGAAGGGCATCATGAAGGGCGTTAAGGCGACTCTTCCTGGCGTTCTCACCAGCGATGATCTCAAGAAGCGCCTACTCGAAGTTGATCCTAAGTTGACTGACTTCTCGTATGCACCTGAGTCCTACGATGCAGTAGTGCTTATCGCACTTGCTGCAGAGCAGGGTAAGGCAACCGATGGCAAGACCATCGCGGCTAACTTGGCATCTGTCTCATCCGGTGGAACCAAGTGCACCAGCTTCAAAGAGTGCAAAGACTTGATCGCAGCAGGCACCGACATCGATTATGACGGCGTCTCTGGCCCAATTGAGTTCGACGCAAATGGCGACCCATCAGTGGCCACCATGGGCGTTTACGAATACTCAGCGAACGACAAGTTCGCACCAAAGGCTGATCAATTCATCACTGGCGCAGTTCCTGCACAACAGTAATCGCGCTTGTAGCTAGATAAGTAGTTAGGGCCGGTCTCGCAAGAGACCGGCCCTAATTCTTTTTACGTGAGTCTTATTGGTTTAGTTCTAGTTATTTTTAGCGAGCGTCCCAAGGTAGAGCTCGATGACTTTTGGATCGTTAGCGAGTGAACGTCCCGTGCCAGTATAAGCATTGCGACCTTGATCGAGGACATATCCACGATCGACAATCTGAAGACAACGGCGCGCATTCTGCTCGACCATAATCACCGTTACGCCAGTCTTGTTGATCTCACGCACGCGCACGAAGACCTCATCTTGCAGAGCAGGGGAGAGTCCAGCGCTTGGCTCATCGAGCAAGAGGACGCTAGGGGCCATCATCAGCGCACGGCCCATCGCGACCATTTGTCGTTCGCCGCCGGATAATGAACCAGCTCGTTGCTTACTGCGGGAGCCAAGAGTGGGAAAGAGCGTGGTGACAAAATCAAAACGCTCATCAAAATTCTCTGGACGTTGGTAAGCCCCCATTTGAAGATTCTCTTCGATGGTAAGTGATGGGAAGACGTTGTTTGTCTGGGGAACAAATCCGATTCCTGCACGCACTAACTGATCGGCTCGTTGATTGGTGACATCTTCGCCTTTGAGGCGAACGATGCCATCGCGAACCTTGACCAAACCGAAGAGCGACTTCAAAAGCGTGGATTTACCGGCGCCATTTGGCCCGATGATTCCCACCAATTCACCCTCGTTTGCGTAGAGATCACAGCCATTGAGGATGTTCACACCAGGCAAGTAGCCCGCGATGATTCCAGCCGCTTCAACGAGCGGAGTTCCAGTCGTGTGGAGAGAGTTCATGAGCTATGACCGACCCTCATCGAGAGATACATCGTGGTGTGCGCCAAGGTAGGCATCGATGACCGCTTGATTTCCCATCACAGTATCTGGGGTGCCCTCGGCGACGATTTTGCCTTCGGCCATGACAATGACCCAATCGCTGATATCCCGAACCATATCCATATCGTGCTCCACGAAGAGCACAGTCATGCCCTCATCTCGCAAGTCCTTGATATGACCAAGGAGTGATTGCTTCAGCGCTGGATTGACTCCGGCCATCGGCTCATCAAGCATCACAATCTCTGGCTTTACCATGAGTGCACGTGCCATCTCAAGGAGTTTTCTTTGTCCGCCCGAGAGCGCTGCTGCAAAGTCGCTCTTCTTGTCGATTAGTTTGAACCGAGTGAGCAATTCCTCTGCTTGCGCAGTGACTTCAGACTCCTGCTTGCGCCAGATGAAGGGGAAGAGCCCTCGGATGAACGATTCGCCGCGCTGTCCGGTGGCGGCAAGTCGCATATTGTCGAGAACCGAGAGTCGATAGAGCGCCTTGGTCAATTGGAAAGTGCGGACCATTCCTTTTCGAGCGACCTTGTGCGGTGGCGTGCCGGAGATTTGTTGGCCATTGAGCGTCCAGGTTCCCTCATCGACCGCATCGAAACCAGTGAGAAGATTGAAGAAGGTGGTCTTACCCGCGCCATTGGGTCCAATGAGGGCAGTGATGGACCCTCGCTGAATTTCGACATGGTCGACGTTAACTGCCGTGAGTCCTCCGAAACGGCGGGTGACCTTATCGGCGATGATGATGGGATCTGGCTTTGCGACACCAGGAGTCGATGAGAGCGAAGCAAATGCTGCAATCGCTCGCTCTTTGAAGCTCGAATTAGGCGCGTGCATCAAGAGCCAGCTCCTTTCGATCTCCAAAGATTCCTTGCGGCCTAAAGATCATCAGCAACATCAGGCCCAAGCCCACCAGCATGAAGCGAATTTGTCCGACCTGATTGACGCCAATCAACCACTCTGGGATATATCCAGCACCAACTGCTTGTCGGAGCATCTGTTCGACGAACACGAGCAAGAACCAGAAGATGATCGCGCCAGCAATCGGAGCCATCACGCGCGCAGCACCACCCAGGATAAGTACGGTGTAGGCAAAGAAGGTGAGCGCAGTGCCGTAATTATCTGGCTGTACGGATTGCCTGGAGAGGGCATACACGAATCCACCGATAGAACCAATTACACCACCAGCGATCAGGGATTGGATTTTGTAGAGATAGACATTCTTGCCCAGCGAGCGAACGGCATCTTCATCTTCGCGAATCGCCTTCAGCAAACGTCCCCAGGGCGAGTTCACCAGCAACCACATCAGAGCAAGGATTATCGCCACGACCACCCAACCCACGACCACTACCCAGAGATCGTTAGGCGTGAAGCGCAGGAAGGGGAGATTCAAGCCGGCTGTAAAGGGGTTGAGGTCGAAGAACTCCTTACCGAACTTTCCGGTGATGCCGTCAGAACCACCAAGGGTCTTGTTGAAAGTCGCCGAGCGTGCGACTTGGCGAATGATCTCGCCTGCGGCGATCGTGACAATCGCAAGATAATCAGCGCGCAGCCGCAGTGTGGGAATACCAAGCAAGAGCGCAAGGATGATCGAGTTGCCAATGCCAATCAGTAGCGCGACCCAGAGCGATATGTTGAATGAGACGACCGAGACTGCGACGCTGTAAGCGCCCACCGCTAAGAATCCTGCTTGGCCGAAATTGAGTAGACCGGTATAACCAAAGTGCATATTCAAACCGATTGCAGCAAGAGCAAAGATGATGGTGTTGACGCCAATTGCTGCGCTCAGCGATTGCTGCGTGATGAAGAGGAAATCCATCAGCCGATCCTCCCTTTCTTACCGAGAATTCCTTGAGGTCGGACGAGAAGAATGATGATCAAGATTGCTAACGCACCCACGTATTTGAGTTCGGTAGGAATAAAGAGAGTCGAGATTTGGATTGAGACTCCGAT
>CAZBCF010000053.1:3936-5249 GCA_964490435.1 uncultured Bifidobacterium sp.
TTGACGGGTGTCGCCACCGAAAATGAAAAGGAAGAAGTAGCGAATCAAGATTGCCAAACCAATTGAGACGATCAAAGCAGCAATCAATCCGGTGCCGCGACGACGCAACGGTTGCCAAAGGATCTTGTCTTGTAAGTATCCGCCAATGAACGCAGAGAGGAGCACAGCCAGCGGCACTGCGAAGATAACTTTGAGGCCGACGACTGCACTCAAGTAATAGGTGAGCAATCCGCCAAGTGTGAGCAATTCGCCATGGGCAAAGTTCGTCAAGCCGGTGGTGCCAAAGACTAAGTTCAAACCGAGCGCAGCAAGAGCGATAACGAGCGCGAGAATGAGGCCATCTGCGATGAGCTGGGCGCTACGTTCGAGATTACTTGCCTTTTCGACGCCGGGGCCGATTGGGAAGAGGATGGTGACATCGAATCCAAGAGAGATGACGTTTGCTTTGATCGTGGCACGGGTGGGATCGGTGAGCGCTTGGCCTGAGGGAAGTTGGTCTTGGTTGATTGATACTTCATATACGGCAGCGGCAGGTACTTCGATCTTCCACTTTCCACTCGCGTCACTTATGGATTCACCAGAGAAGTTATTCGGACCCGTTGCTGAGATGGTCACCCCTGAGATGGGATTCTTTGTGGCATCCACCAGAGTGCCTTGTATAAAGGTGGGAGTTGCTGCAGATGCGGAACCAGCGAATCCGAAGAGTGCAGCAGCGATGGTGGCAATCATGACGAGCACGCCGACCCGTGGCAGGCGCTTGGACACGCTCCGGTGATTGCGCATGGGGCTCCCTAGTGATGTCATCCGCCGAGGGTGAAACTGGTCGGTAGCGTACTCAGGGCAGGGTGAAATTACGACAACTCCATTGGCTCTATCACCGGGTAAATCAGTGTCCAGCGTCGGCCAGAATCAGGCAGGTGATACGAGCGGTACAGGTACGACGACCCTGGTCATCGCTGATTTCCACGTTATAACTTGCCAACGTACGCCCGAGCGATATGGCCGTGGCCACCGCAGTGACAAATCCAGATGTAGCAGCGCGGTGGTGGGTGGCATTGATATCTACGCCAACCACTCGTCGATGAAGGCCCGCGTGGAGGTGTGCCCCGATCGAACCGAGGCTTTCGGCAAGAACCACATTCGCGCCACCATGGAGCAAGCCAAACGGTTGGGTGTTGCCCTCCACCGGCATGCGCCCGACCAGTCGTTGTGGACTTGCCTCAAGAATCTCGATCCCCATTTTTTCATCGAGCGCACCGCGGCCTCGGGCGTTGAGTTGGGCGAGTTGATCGCTGGTAATGCTGGTACTGCTG
>CAZBCF010000053.1:5349-8217 GCA_964490435.1 uncultured Bifidobacterium sp.
GCTGTTCATCCTGTCGCTGGCGTTGCTCTCGGTCATATCGCAAGCATATTGCCAAAGTGAGTGCGATTGCAGGTACAGGTTCTACTCTTACAGCCATGGCCAAATCAGCCTCAAAGGCAGCGCGCTCTCTCTTGTTGCTCGATGGGCACTCGCTGGCATACCGCGCTTTCCACGCGCTTCCGGTAGAGAATTTCACAACATCGAGTGGGCAACCGACGAATGCGCTCTACGGATTCACCTCGATGGTCCTCAATCTTTTGCGCGATCTAAATCCGACGCACATTGCCGTTGCCTTCGATGTATCGCGCAAGACCTTTCGTAGCGAGAAGTTCCCAGAATATAAAGCGACCCGTTCGAAGACTCCGGACGAGTTCCGAAGCCAGATGGAATTACTCCACGAGATCATCGAGGCTCTTGGCATCACCCACATTGAACGCGAAGGCTATGAAGCCGATGACGTCATCGCAACATTAGCCAAGCAGGCGGTCGCAGAGGGATTCCAGGTCGAGATCTGCTCGGGTGATAGAGATTCGTTTCAACTTGTTTCACCACAGGTCACTGTGCTTTACCCGCGTAAAGGAGTGAGTGATCTGGCGGTGATGACACCTGAAGCAGTTTTCGAGAAGTATGGTCTTACCCCAGAGCAGTATCCTGATTTTGCTGCGCTACGGGGTGATCCCAGTGATAACTTGCCATCGATACCTGGTGTTGGCGAGAAGACCGCAACGAAATGGATTGCAGAATTCGGCTCGTTAAAGGCCTTAATCGCTCAGGTCGATCAGGTGCCCGGAAAAGTTGGCACAGCCCTTCGCGAGCACGTACCGCAAGTGCTGCTCAATCGGGAGTTAACCCAACTCGATCATCATGTTCCGCTCTCAGCAAAACTTTCGGAATTAGCCCGACGGGAGGTTGATCACCCGCGAATCCGGGAACTCTTCAATCTCCTTGAGTTTCGTACTTTGCTGCAACGACTTCCTAAAAGCGAATCTTCTGCGGCGAGTGAAGCACCGACCGAGAAGTTTAAACAAAGTGGAACAATTGACGAGCTTGATGATTCTTTGGTTGCAATCTTTGCAGCAGAGGAATTGTCACACTGTGGACTTGCGCAAGGGACTCTTGCCTTTGTTGTGAATTATGAGGAGTTCTCCAAGTGGATCTCAACATCGAGAGCCCCCAAGATCTTCTTCGACGGCAAAGCGCTCCTTCGAAATCTGGGCGCTCCCATTATGGGCGTGCATGGTGATATCGCTCTGATGGCTTACCTGTTGAATCCCGGAGCACGTTCGCCAGACTTCAGTGAAGTGGTCGCTAAATACTTGCAGAAAAATGTGAGCACCGAACAATCAAGTGCTCCTGAACTTACTATCGAACTTGACTTTGCTGGTGGACCCGATGGCTCGGGCGGCCAGTTGGCTGAAAATGCCCGTGACATGCTTGCACTCTTTCCGCTTTTGCAGAACGAGTGTGCCGCAGCAGGGTTGCAGACCGTGCTTGAAGAGATTGAGATCCCTACCCTTGCCTTACTTGCTCAAATGGAAGCACGTGGCATTGCGATCGATGAGGACGCAGCGGAGGCGCTTGAAAAGTATTTCCATGAGCAAGCAGAGAGCGCCGCAGAGAGCGCTTTTGCTTCGGTTGGGCATGAGTTTAATCTCGCCTCACCTAAGCAGTTACAGGAAGTGCTCTTTAATGAGTTGAAATTGCCCAAGACAAAGAAGATCAAGACGGGTTTCACAACTGATGCGGATGCGCTGAATTGGCTTTTGGAGACAACTGCGCACCCAGTTCTCGCAGCGATACTTCGTTCGCGCGATGTCACTAAATTGAAGAGCGTGGTTGAAGGGTTGCGCAGATCACTCGCTGTTGATGGTCGAGTGCACACCACCTTCCAGCAAATGGTCACTGCAACCGGACGGCTCTCTTCCACCGACCCCAACCTTCAGAACATTCCGATCAGAACTGAGGAAGGTCGACGGATCAGGAATCTATTCATTCCCGGAGATGGCTTCGTATCTTTGATGACTGCTGATTACAGCCAAATTGAATTGCGCATCATGGCGCATCTATCTGAAGACGCTGGTTTACTCAAAGCCTTCGCAAAGGGTGAAGATTTACATACGACAGTTGGCGCTGAAGTATTCGGAGTCAAGCCTGAAGAAGTCGACATTGAAATGCGCAGAACGGTGAAGGCGATGTCCTATGGATTGGCATATGGTCTATCTGCATTCGGGTTAAGTCAGCAACTCGATATCTCACCGAGTCAGGCTCAAGAATTGATGGATAAATACTTCACTCGCTTTGGCGGCATAAGAGAGTACTTGCGTTCGGTTGTCGTTGAAGCGCGCGCCAAAGGATTCACCGAAACCATCTTTGGTAGGAAGCGATACCTACCGGATCTCCACAGTGATAATAGGATGCGACGTGAGATGGCAGAGCGCATGGCTCTAAATGCTCCGATACAAGGTAGCGCTGCAGATATCATGAAGATCGCGATGCTTGCAGTGAATAGTCGTATTGAGGCTAAAAAGTTTCGCTCTCGAATTCTCCTTCAAGTCCACGATGAGTTAGTGCTCGAGATTGCTCCTGGTGAAGCAGAAGAAATCAAGGCGCTGGTCCGAGAAGAGATGGGAGGGGCGTATCCGCTGAAAGCGCCGCTGGCAGTCAATATTGGTAGTGGGGCAACCTGGGATAGCGCCGCCCATTAGTCCCACTAGGCCGGCAAAAAAGCCAAATTGACCCCATTGCCCGCACCCGCGTAGCCTTCTCCAGTTCACGCGGGCCTCGCGCTGAATGCGGCCCAATCACTTGCGCGCCGGACCTACGATCCACTACCTACGGAGCACCTTGAGTATCGCAGTTAACGACATC
>CAZBCF010000054.1:0-1577 GCA_964490435.1 uncultured Bifidobacterium sp.
AGCGCAGACGCGCCGATGTGTATGACCTGTGGCGTGAAGATGCGCGCAGCAGGCGCCTGTTATGTCTGCGAAGGCTGTGGTTCAACATCAGGATGCAGCTAATCCGCACCACGTGAAGAGACCTTTCTCGATAGGGGCCGAACGAGCGCTTGTCAACGGCGAGATTACTTCGGCCTCCATCGAGATACACGAAGGTTTTATCACTTCAGTTACGGTAAACCCTGAGGTTCTCACAGGCGATATCACCCTCACCACTGGCGTGCTCACGCCAGGTTTCATTGATTGCCAGATAAATGGCATCGCTGACATAAATTTCTTTGACGCCGATAAAGAGGATATGGAGCGCGCACTCAAGCTCCTGGCTCGCCATGGCGTCACCGCCTGTACCCCTTCGATGATCTCGGCTCCTATTGGTGAATTGGTTGCTGCCATGAGCGCAAGTGATACAGGCGAGATTGACATCGCAGGTTCATCGCGAGCTCGCCACCTTGGTTATCACATCGAAGGTCCTTTTTTAGCAGAAGGTTTTTCGCGTGCACATGACGCGCGTACATTCCTCGATCCCACTCGCGAAAATCTTGCGCCACTTCTTGACACCCAGCGAGTAGCCATCATTACCCTTGCGCCAGAACGATCGGGCGCCCTCGATGCAATTTCTTCGATTCGCGAAGCTGGAGTGGTGGCAAGCGTCGGTCATTCAGGTGCCAGCTATCACGAGATGGTCGAGGCGGTTGCTGCCGGATTGACTATGGTCACACATCTTTTCAACGGCATGGATAAAGATGTGGATGCAGGGATCATTCGCGCTACGCGAGAACTTGAGCAATTAACAGTTGGATTCATCGCTGATGGCATTCATAACGACGAAAAGCGAATACGTTGGGCATTCGACAATCTTGGTGAACGAATTGCTCTGGTTACCGATTCTTTGGGCGTTCGACTGGGCGATGCGCCCGTCATTGCGCGCCCTGATGGTGGCGGGTATCGCCCCGATGGCACTCTCGCTGGCTCTACCTTGACTCTTGATCTCGTGCTCGCGCGCAGCGTCGCGATGGGCGCGCCATTACACCAGGCGCTCCTGGGCGCCACGCGAGTTCCAGCGCGCTTGCTCGGGCGCAGCGACTTGGGAGAAATCGCAGTGGGGGCACGGGCTGACCTCACACTGTTCACCGAAAGTGGGAGTATTCGTACCTGGATTGGCGGAGTGGAGGTGGCGAAATGAGCATCATGAGTTCGGAGATTAATGAGCAAGCCGATGCCATTGCTTCGACCTTAGCGGGCTTGCACGATTCTCGTGAAGAGATACGACGACTCTTCGATGGCGCCCACGGAGCGCTCTTCATGGCGCGCGGTACCAGCGATCATGTTGCTGATTATGGACAGTATCTACTCTCTACCCGTGCGGGAATCTTGGCCACGAGCGGTAGTCCCTCTCTTGCAACTGCCTTCGACGCCCACGTAGATCTCTCGCAGCATGTGGTCATCGGTATTAGCCAATCAGGATCCACGGCAGAGATCGTCCAATCGCTTGCTTGGGCGAAGCGCTCTGGGGCGAAGACCCTTGCGCTCACTAATGT
>CAZBCF010000054.1:1677-4141 GCA_964490435.1 uncultured Bifidobacterium sp.
GCGCTATCGGTTCGGCACATACGTTGGTCGTTTCTGGTCGGGGCTTTGCTCAATCAGTCGCACGAGAGATCGCGCTCAAACTGAAGGAATGTGCATTGATTAACGCTTCTGGACTCTCATTCGCCGACCTTCGTCATGGCCCAGTTGCAGTATTTAGCCAAGGATTCCCGCTTATCTCACTAGGCCTGAGTCAGCGCTCGCCTCTGCTTTCTGGCTTGCACGATCTGCAACGGGCTGCACATCAAGCCGGTGCGCCGATCATCAACATCGGTGGCGTGAGCGCTAGTGGCATCCCGGTGCACGAGATCAGTCTGCCTGATGTCTCTGATGAGTTACTTCCAATCTTGCAAGTGATTCCAGGGCAAAAAATCGCCGAACACATTGCAATTGCACGTGGATTCAATCCTGATGCACCGCGCGGTCTAAATAAAGTAACCCAGACAGTCTGAATCGAGAGATCATGGCAGTGGCGCTCGGAGTAGATATTGGAGGAACCAAACTCTCTGCCGCACTAGTGCGAAATGGTGAGATTCTCAAGAAAGTAGAGCGTGCTTTTGATCGGCAACAGATCATCGATGATCTTGTTACAGCAATTCGTGAATTAGATCCCGAGCGCTCGAGTGCGAGCGTGGGTATCGCATGTGCCGGTTTGATTGATTCTGAGCGTGGCATCATCACTTTCGCAGGCAACTTAGGATTTGAGAACTTCCCGTTGCGCGATCTTTTAGCGCCACACATCGACCGTGAGATTGCTTTAACGAACGACGCAAGTGCTGCTGGGTGGGGCGAGTTCCGTCATGGCGCTGGCAAGAATTACAGCCACATGGCCCTTCTTGCTGTTGGAACAGGGATTGGTGGCGCACTTATTCTCAATCGATCGCTTCTGTTGGGGGCACACGGGTTAGGGGCAGAATTGGGCCACCTTAATGTTCCAGGTGCCACCGAGAAGTGTCCTTGTGGTCTCACTGGTTGCGTCGAAGCGGTGGCAAGTGGGCGGGCGATGGAGCGGCGCGCGCAATCGAACGGATACAACAACACTCAAGAGTTAGCAGAGGCAGCGCGTGCTGGAAATTCACAAGCCGTTGCGCTCTTCGATGAGATGGGTTGGGCAATTGGGGCAGTGTCGGGGCGGCTCACCAATGTGCTCGACCTTGAGGTGATTGTCATCGGCGGTGGATTCGGTTCCACCTACGAACTATGGGAAGCAGGTGCGCGGCGAGGGTTACGCGAGAACATCATCGTCCCCGATTTGCGTTCGATTCCTGAATTCACTCGTGCGCAATTAGGCAACGATGCAGGAGTCATTGGAGTAGCAGATTTTGCCTATGGCAGAGTCTGAATTAACTTCTGCAGCGTAATCCAGTTCTTACCGAATGCAGGGTGCAACGAAAGTGACTGCACCTGCTCACGCTCGACCCAACGCACCTCGAGTGATTCCTGATTAGCGGCAATCGGGTCGCATTCAACCTTCGCACGCGCGAGAATGGTGTGGTAACACCAGATGCCATGATCCTCAGCGCTCTCTGTGAGCACCTCGATCTCGCTGGCAGCGATCCCGATTTCTTCGTGGGCTTCTCGCAGCGCTGCTTCGACAAAACTCTCATGTGAATCGCGCGCACCGCCGGGAATGCCCCAGGTGTCGCCATTATGTACCCAGGGCGCTCGGTGTTGAAGGAGAACCTCGCTTCCGCGAAGTAAGAGCAGCCCTGCAGCGCCGAATTTGCCCCAATGTTTGCCGCCACAGGGGCACTCGACCCAACCATCACCATCGCGTTCGGCCATGGTCATTGGTACCACAGCAGCCCCAAGTAACCCACTCGCCCTCACTATCCCTCATTAACGGGAGCGTCCTCCACAGATGCATTCACAGCGTAAGTAACGCTTTGGGCCATCCCTCTACCCTCTCCGGAATGTGTAGTCGATCGAAGCGATGTTCTCCCCGTGCAATCCCCGCTCTTGCTCTCACTCTTGCTCTCGCTCTGTGCTCTGTTACTGCATGCGCAGCGCCGGTTGCAGTTGAGGTAGATGAAAGAGCCTTTACCTCTCAGGGACCCACAGGTGCACGCGCACGCCCAAGTGTTCGCGAAAGTTATCTGATTCCACCAGAGATTCCGGTTGGACTTCTCAATCACCTCTTCACTGAAGTCGCTCGCATTGGCGAAATCATCTCGATTGAGGTGCGGGATCACTCGAGCGGAGTATGGACCTTAGCCATCACGACCGAGAAGTTGCCTGATGAATTGATGACAACCGAAAAAAGGTTTGCATTCACAGGCCACACGTGGCGTGAACTATGAAAAAGCCCAATAGAAGATCGGTTTTCTTCACTCTTTTTTTGCTATGTCCTACGACCAGTATCGTGGTCAGCCCGCCAGCATTTAGCGTTGATTGCACTCAGACCTGTGTCGAGGTTCGGCGCGAAGGCGGTGAATTGGTGATCACTGCGCGACGTGATCCGATCCGA
>CAZBCF010000054.1:4241-8073 GCA_964490435.1 uncultured Bifidobacterium sp.
GATCAGATTCGTGAATTACTTCCTGATGGGAGTTTTCGATTACTACCAGCGCGTGGAGCCTTGATTCACGAGCCGCTATTGGTGCGCGCTTTTGGATGCAGTGATGTCACTAAAACTCTTCCCATTTTGGATACGCAGGTTGAACTCCGGTTAACTCCACGAGTCGAATGGAGTTGGGGAGATGGCCAACGCGAACTCTGGTCGGGGAGCGCTTCGCGGGGCGCACACATCTACACCAAGGCTGGGCGCTATCTCGTCCAGATGAATTGCTACTGGAGCGGTACTTTTCGCACACCACACTCGCCATGGGCGCCGATACCTGAGGGTATTAGTTCAAGCGCTCGGCAGAGCGTAGAGCTCTTTCGTGCTCAGGTGCTCTTCACCGAATGAACTTCTCCACAGAGGAGGTGGATAAATAATTTTCGCGTCGGGGATAGCCAGCACCCTTTCGCCTCATGACAACAATCTCAACTCCTACTGAACTCATCACCGCAATTCCTTTTCTACTCAATGCACATCCTGAAAATTCTCTCGTCATCATTGCCCTCTCCGAAGGTGCGATTGAACGAGCCATACATGCCGAGCTGCCCACCACGCCCCACCTCACGGGAAGCGAAGAGTTTTTCACGCCCTTGCGTGAATCTTCGGCCGACCAACTTCTCCTCCTTGTCTACCTGCCCAACGAGATAAGCGAACGGCAGAAGAGCGATCTGATCTGGGAGAGCGTTCAGCAGCGCTGCGAAGAAATAGCCCCAGTAAAGGACTTTTTGATTATCGAAGCAGGGCGGTGGCGCTCATTTCTCTGTAAGAACCAAGGATGCTGTGATCCCAACGGCGAGCCGATGCCCGACATCGCCTCAAGTCAGATTGCAGCAGAGCATGTCTTTCAGGGCCTTGTCATGCCTGCGCTGCCGCCCGAGAGCGATTTGCCACGTCGACTCGAGATGTTGCTCCGCGATTCGAAGGCTGAGTATCAAAGGTGCGAGGCAACGTCACGTTCCAAGCGCGGTGTCATCGCGCTCTTGCGGTTAATCTCGTACTTCACCATCAATGCTCGCCTCGATGACGACCGATTAGTTGCCGATGCGCTGGTGGCGTTGAGCGATATCCAAGTACGCGACTTCGGGATCGGATCCCATGGCGATGAACATCTATCGCTTCACCGTGCGCTCTGGGGCGCGCTCCTTGATCGCGCACCCGAGGGGTATCGCGCTCCCGTTGCCACCTTGCTCTCCCTCGTTCATTACGAGGCTGGAGATTCGGTAGCAGCACGGGCGGCGCTCGAGCGCGCGCTCTGCGACGATCCGCACTACTCACTTGCACATCTTTTGCAGAAGACCTTCGCTGCAGGGTGGCCACCTGAGGCTTTCACCACGATGCGCCATGAACTCCATCCCAAGTTAAGAGCCGAGCTCTTGGGCTAGTGCATTTACCGCTGCGGGCAGAGGATCGAGAAATCGAGAATTGGACTTTTTACAGACCTTTCTTTATCTTTTCTCTTAGGTCATGAGTTCCAGTTGTAAGCCCCGGCTAACTGGACGGCAACCCTCCACCGCGGTGGGGTGCTCCGGGTGAAGACCAGGTCGCTACGAAAGTCGTAACGACAAGCGCGGGTATCCCACCGAAAGGTAATACCCCCTTATAGAAAGTTATGAAGGGATATTTGTAATGTCAGCTAACTGGTCATTTGATACGCAACAGATCCACGCCGGACAAGTTCCTGATCCAACAACAGGTGCTCGTGCGTTGCCGATCTATCAGACAACCGCTTATCAATTCCGCGATACCACCCACGCTGCAAACCTCTTTGGTTTAGCAGAGCTGGGCAACATCTACACACGCATCATGAATCCCACGCAGGATGCAGTCGAACAGCGCTTAGCAGCGCTTGAAGGGGGAGTTGCAGCGCTACTTCTCGCCTCAGGTTCGGCCGCGACCTTCTATGCGATCGTGAACGTTGCCGAGGCGGGCGACCACGTCGTCTCATCGCCTTCGCTCTATGGTGGCACCTACAACCTCTTCCACTACACCTTGCCGAAGTTCGGTATCGAGGTGACCTTCGTCGATAATCCTGACGATCCAGAATCCTGGAAGAAGGCTGTTCGACCCAATACCAAGGCCTTTTTCGGCGAGACGATTGCTAACCCCAAGAACGACATCCTCGACATCGCAGCAGTCGCTAAGGTCGCTCACGAGGCTGGCGTCCCACTCATCGTCGACAATACGGTAGCGACTCCCTACCTCATCAAACCCATCGAGCATGGCGCTGATGTCGTAGTGCACTCGGCAACAAAGTTTCTCTCAGGCCATGGCAATTCAGTTGTCGGCGCGATTATCGACTCTGGGAACTTCGATTATGCAAAACATCCAGCGCGATTCAAGAACTTCAATGAACCCGATCCGAGTTATCACGGTCTGGTGTATGCGGTAAACCTCGGAGTGGGTTCGCCCTTTGGCGCCAACCTCTCTTACATCTTCAAGATCCGTCTCACCCTTCTTCGTGATACCGGGGCAGCAGTGAGCCCGTTTAATGCGTGGTTGCTCGCCCTCGGTCTTGAGACCTTGAGCCTTCGCGTTCAGCGCCATGTTGAGAATGCGCTCGCCGTGGCCACCTGGCTTGAAAAGCACCCAGCGGTTGCCAAGGTGAACTACGCCAGCCTGGCGTCTTCGCCCTGGCATGGACTTGCGAAGAAATACTCACCGAAGGGTTCGGGTGCAGTGCTCTCCTTCGAACTCAAAGGCGGCATCGATGCCGGCAAGAAGTTCATCGAGGCGCTCCAACTCTTCAGTCACGTAGCCAATATCGGTGATGTTCGCTCACTGGCGATTCACCCTGCATCTACTACCCACTCACAATTAACTCCAGAGGAGCAACTTACTGCTGGAGTAACACCCGGTCTTGTTCGTTTGAGTCTTGGTATCGAAGATATCAATGACATCAAAGCCGATCTCGAAACTGGGTTTGCCGCAGCGGGGAAGTAAGCATTAACGTCGACCTACCCGTCACGGGGGCGTGGTTAGAGCATCACGATCCAGGTGAGCGTCGCTTTCTCAAAATCGGCGACCTCACCTTGGAATCGGGAGAGGTTCTTCCAGATGTCACCATCGCCTACCAGAGTTGGGGATCGTTAAATAGCGAGAAAAATAACGCTATTTTGATCAATCACGCCCTGACGGGTTGGTCTGATGTTCCCTCATGGTGGCCATCATTGGTCGGTCCTGGTCTGCCGTTCGACACCGATAAATATTTCATCGTCTGTCCCAATGTCATCGGTGGTTGTCAAGGTTCTACGGGGCCATCATCGATTGCCCCAGATGGAAAGCGGTGGGGCTCGCGCTTTCCATCGTTAACTATTCGCGACATGGTCGCGGCCGAAAGAGCCTTTACAGAGAAGATTGGAATTAATAAATATCTCATCGCAGTTGGGCCGTCACTCGGCGGCATGCGTTCGCTCGAATGGGCCATCACACATCCCGATAAAGTCGGCGCGATCTGCACCATCGGTTCCTCTGCAGTTGCGACCGGAGATCAGATTGGCACTGCGAGCATCCAGATCCGGGCAATCAAAAAAGACCCATTTTTTAGGGGCGGCGACTACTACGAGCAAGAGCGCGGCCCGGTAGAGGGGATGGGCATCGCACGCCGAATCGCACATTTAACGTACCGCTCTGAGGTCGAGATGGATATGCGTTTTGGTCGCGACATGCAAGGTGATGACACGGGGCGCTATGCAGTCGAGTCGTATCTCGATCATCAGGCAAACAAACTTGCAAAACGTTTTGATGCGAACACATACATCATCCTCACTGAGGCGATGAACTCTCATGATGT
>CAZBCF010000055.1:0-7505 GCA_964490435.1 uncultured Bifidobacterium sp.
GACTGAAAATCGTGAGGTCGACGGTTCGATCCCGTCCCCAGCCACGTTATGACTGCTACGCCAACTATCCCGCTCTTCACTCCGCTCACACTTCGTGGCGTTACCTTTGCAAATCGCTTATGGGTTTCACCCATGTGTCAATACTCCGCACCGCTCGATGGAGTCGCACGTGAATGGCATCACGTACACATCGGTTCGTTTGCAAGTGGTGGTGCTGGGCTGATCATGATGGAGGCAACCGGCGTTCTCCCTGAAGGTCGAATCAGCATCAACTGTCTTGGATTATGGAATGACGAACAACGAGATGCGCTCAAACCAATAGTTGATTTTGCTCATGAGATGAAAACGAAAATCGGAATTCAATTAGCACACGCGGGACGAAAAGGTTCGACGATGCCGCCGGGTGCCGATCATCAGATGGCATCTCCTGCTGAAGGTGGCTGGAGTGCTCCAGCACCTAGCGCTATTGCATTTGGAAAGATGCCAACTCCTCACGAGATGAGCGAGGCCGAAATCAAGAGCACTGTGACGGCATTCGCTGATGCAGCACAACGTGCCGTTGACGCAGGATTTGATCTTGTCGAAATTCATGCCGCTCATGGTTACTTGATTCACCAATTCTTGTCGCCCTTAAGTAATAAGCGAACAGATGAATATGGCGGCGCATTCGAGAACCGCACCCGATTTATTGTGCAGATTGTGAATGCAGTGCGAGCCGTGCTGCCGGAATCTATGCCCCTCTTTGTTCGAATTTCTGCGACCGATTGGGTCGAAGGTGGCTGGGACTTAACCCAATCGATTGATTTAGCCCGGATTCTCAAACATATCGGGGTCGATTTGGTCGATGTCTCCAGTGGTGGCCTCTCTGCAGAGCAACAGATCTCACCCGCCCCTGGATACCAGGTGCCGTTCGCCGAGGCGATAAAGCGCGAAGTTGGAATTCCGGTAAATGCAGTGGGAATGATTCATGAAGCCACGTTCGCCAACGAATTAGTCGCATCAGGAAAAGTTGATGCGGTGATGGCAGCACGAGCATTCTTGCGCCATCCACGATGGGCACTTGAGATAGCCCACGAATTGGGAGTAGAAGTCCCGTGGCCACGTCAGATTTCTATGGGTAAAAAGAAATAAGTGAGTCCAAAGGCCTTAACGCACTCGGACAGTATCCAATTTAATCGAATCAAAACTCAAAACAAGAGTGTAGCCGCTCAATTTAGTCTTAGTCCGCAATCCACCAGTACCTTCTTCATTGGTGCTCACTGTGAAGCGAAGAGACTTGGCTCCCTTTTTGGTGGCTCGAATGGTCAGCGATTCTTCTGGGAGATTGCTCTCAACTTTAATGATAAATCTTGCCTGCGAGTTGCTGTAGGCAATAGAAAGGGTGGCTTGAGGCTCCTCCTCTAGCCCTTCACTTTCCGGCAAAATCTCCTCAGACTCTGCAGTTTTGCTCTTCTTGCCTTGTAGCGCATTTCCCTTGGAAATCAACGCGATGATTTTGGCAATCGCACTAGCCCCCTGCGCAGTTCTACTTGTGCTCTCAGACATCAAGTCAACATATGAAGTACACGTTGGATTGTTCTTGTAAGTGATTGCCAACTTCTCTGACCACTCTTGAAGATTCTTGGCCGAATCTAGAATCTGACCTCTCCATCGTTCGAGTTTCTGCAAGGTAGCAACTTCTCGTAAATCAATTAATCCGCCGCCCTTTGCTTCATCGTTTGCCAACTCATTTGAAATATCAATAATTACCGCTGCATTATTGCCAATGCTCTTCTTGGCTTCTTCTGCATCTTTCATGCATGGATCGGTCTGCATCTTCTCGAGAATTTCTGCTTTAGATAAATAAGCGGCTACATTAGAAAGTGCATTGTTTGCAATGTTCACTATTGTCGAGACATTTGAGCGATGTTGGTCAAGACAGGTTGGTCTTGATTCAAAAGTAGCCTCTGCCTCCTTTGAGGTATCGTTTACTCGGCTAATCTGCTCCTGAAGTATCTTTCGGTATTCGCGAAGGGTTTCAGCGATTCCTGGAGCGCTCTGATTAACCTCAAGTACCTTTGTGTTGATTGCTTTCACATTCTCGTCTGCGCTTGAAAGGGTTTTAGGGAATTGCGCCACAGGTGCAGTGCACTCCACTTGAACTGGCTTAACGCCCTGCCCGATTATGAAGGTAAATACCTTGTATGGTGTCGGTAAATCAACCACTTCCGAATTTCTCATCGTGTTCCACAATTCCAAATACAAGGTATAAGTACCCGCTTGGAAATTGGATTCACCAACTAATTCGATTGCGCCATAAAAAACTTGATTTAGCGGATTGAAGGCACCATCGATTTTGGTAAGCGGCTCTGGTTTCCATTTGGAAATAGGGAGCCTGAACCCTCTGTTCGTTAACAAGTAAGCATCTGTCTTTGAAACTTGAAATTCATCAGCTGCCTTCGATTGCACACGAAACTTGAAATGTAGCGTCGCCGGTAGTGAAGTCGTGGTGATGGTTTCTGAGGGACAAGTTTGGTAACCATTGGCTTCCCAGATAGTTGGCTTACTAAAGTCGTACTTGTACCTGGTGCATATGGCAACATCATCAACGTGCAGAACGAAAGATTCCTGATCGATTACCTGGGAATTTGAAAAAGCCTGTGCGGGGGCAGCAACAGCGAAAATGCCTGAAGTGAGAAGTGCAAATAGACCGGGAATTGTCGCCACGCGGGTCAGCCAGGTTCTCATGGCTACAAGGGTAGGGATTCGGGCGTTGACTCGCATATTGATATTTGCCCACCTGGAATTACTCGATTAAGTTTCCATTATGGAATATAAGAATCTTGGCAGGTCAGGCTTATCCGTCAGTCGTCTTTGTCTTGGCACCATGAACTTCGGCCCAGAGACAGATGAACCAACTTCACATGCGATTATGGATCGCGCCCTTGACGTCGGGCTGAACTTCTTCGATACCGCAAATCGATACGGCGCTCCACACCATGGACGTACCGAAGAAATAATGGGACGTTGGTTTGCCAAAGGTGGTGGCCGTCGCGAAAAGGTAGTCCTTGCTACAAAACTCTACGGCGAGATGAGCGGCTTTGGAGATATTCCCTACTGGCCCAATAACAAATGGCTCTCAGCGTTAAATATTAAACGCGCGTGTGATGCAAGTTTGAAGCGGATGCAGACCGATTACATCGATCTTTATCAGATGCACCACATTGATCGAACTACGCCGTGGGAAGAGATCTGGCAGGCAATGGAACTTCTCGTGCAACAAGGAAAAATCATTTACGTTGGAAGTTCGAACTTTGCTGGATGGCATCTTGTCCAAGCGCAACAAGCAGCAGAGAAGAAGAACTTCATGGGACTTATCTCCGAGCAATCCTTTTACAACTTAGTGGTGCGCGATATCGAACGAGAATTGATCCCTGCTGCAGAACACCTCGGCATCGGTATTTTGCCGTGGTCGCCACTACATGCTGGAATGCTTGGTGGAGTTATCAAAAAGGTGAAAGAAGGTAAGCGCCGACTTGAAGCGCGTTCGGCAGAGACGCTCGAAAAACTTCGCCCACAAGTCGAGAAGTGGGAGAACCTCTGCGATTCCTGGAACTTACTTCCGGGAGATGTGGCACTCGCCTGGCTATTACATCAACCTGCAGTCACAGCGCCAATCATCGGGCCACGCACGATGGAGCAATTCGATGCTTCACTACGCGCACTTGAGATTAAACTCAGTGATGAACAACTTAAGGCAATAAACGAAATCTTCCCTGGATGTAAGACCCACCCAGAACACTATGCTTGGTAAGTCTTTTTCCGCATCCTGAGAATCACATTCTTACACTCTGGATTCTTCAGCGAATCCGTGATGAGATGTAAACATGAGCGCTCGAGGAAAGAAAGTTGCCGTCGCTGGAATCACCTTCGAGAGTAATAGTTTCTCACCAGGACTCACCGAGATCGATGCATTTCATCGCTATTTGATGGTTTCCGGGCCAGAGGTGCTTACCGCTGGGCTTGGCAAAGACGAAATCGCCGGTGCAGCCTCGGTCGCAGATAAAGAGGGCATCATCCTGGTTCCCGTTTTCGCATCCGATGGTGGATGCGGGCCCACAGTCAGCGATGCCGCCTACACATACCTAAAAGATCGATTAATTCGGGAGTTGGCTACCGTTATCAACGAGGTCGATGGTGTCTACTTACGCCTTCACGGCGCAATGACCACCGAATCGAATGAGGATGTCGAAGGTGATTTGATAACGACCATACGCGAGATGACTAACCCGGAATTCCCCATCGCTGTGAGTTGTGATTTCCATGGACATTTCACCGAAAAGATGGCAACGGGAACCGCGCTCATTTCTGGCTATCAAACCTGCCCGCACATCGACTTCTTCGAAACAGGTGCTCGCGCGATGACCTTGATGGCGGCTGCGTTAGGAAATACGAAGACACCGACGTTGGCATATCGAAAAGTCAAAATGATTGGACCTGCCGAGGGGCACGACACAAAGGTGGGGCCGATGCGCGAGGTTTTAGATCGACTGCATGAAATCGAAAGGCTCCCAGGAGTTCTCGATGCCACCGTCTACTGCACCCAACCTTGGCTAGAGGTCAACGAACTTGGTTGGAGCGCCGTAGTTGTCACTGAGGACAACCAAGAATTAGCGCAAAAGTATGCCGACGAACTTGCACACATGATGTGGGAACGGCGCGAAAGAGTTCTCTATAAGAAGACCGAGTTGCCCGATGGCATCGCACGCGTGCAACAGAGTGCAGAGCATGAACGTCCCTTTATTTTTGCTGACGGCAGCGATAGTCCTTCTGCAGGAAGCACCGGCGATAGCGCATATCTTCTTGATTATCTGATTCAGAACAAAATCAACGAGAAAGTATTCATGAGCGTCACCGACCAGCAAGCGGTAGCGAAATGCTTTGCCGCTGGCGTTGGCAGTGAAGTCTCGTTATCAATAGGTGGATCACTCGCGCCTCGATTCTTCAAACCCGTTGCGGTGCAGGCAATCGTGAGCACACTCTGCGATGGTGTTTATCAATCTAAATATCCTTCTAAGATTTTCAATGCTGGACCTACTGCGGTCGTGAAAATCGGAGATATCCACGTCGTCATCACCTCAAAACCTGCATTCATGCTCGACTATCAGTTGTATCTTCGAGTTGGTTTGGATATCACCACCGCCAAGATTGTGCAGGCTAAATCAGCTGGTTCCTATCGGGCGTATTACGAACCACTTTCGTATGCCTGTATTGATTTTGCAGCACCCGGGCCTTCTGACAGCAGACTTGAATTGATGCCGTTCACCAAACCACGCCGACCGCTATGGCCGTTCGATCGTGATATCCAGGAGCCGTGGTACTAAAAGAGTATGGATATGAATATGAATGTGAATATGAATGCGAATGTGAGCATTCCAATCCCAGGCGCAGCGCCCATCATCTTCAATCTTGAAGAGATGAAGCGCGAGATGCTCGAAGCGCTCGAACGTGGCTCGCACCCTCAAGGGCGTCTGCTCAATGGCCGGATCGTTGTGGTCTTGGCCACGCCTGATAATGGAACCTCAAAAGATGTCGCAATCGGATTGAGCGCAATCCCTCCAGGATTGAGCACCGAGGAGCACTCTCACCCAGCCGAAGAGATAGCCACCGTTCTGGCTGGAGCCGGAACGGTCTTCATTGATGATGTGCCCTTTCCCGTTTCGCCCGGCTCTGTGATCTACACCCCTTCGATGGCGCGACATCGGACTGTTGTGACGAGCACCGACACCTATCTCTCCTGGTGGATGTATGCGCCGGCAGGTAGTGAGTCGCGGTGGCTTCCCTCACAAAATTTCGCCGAACCTCGATAAGCCCAAGAAATCTCACCTAAATCCGTAATGCACGAAAGTGCCTTGGTGCATATCCCAGTAATCCGCTATGGTCTCAACAAGAGATTTGAGTGAGGTAATCCGGTGAAATTCGATAAGTCCAAGGCTGCTTGGGAGGCTGGCGCTGAATATGTGGCCGGCGGAGTCAATAGTGGCTACCGAACTGGACTGCGCCCACATCCACTTGTCTTTCAAAAAGCACAAGGCGCCCACTTAACAGATCTCGATGGAAATGAATATATCGATTACTTCCTAGGTATGGGCCCAATGATTCTCGGCCATAGCCCTGACGAAGTGATTGCGGCCGCCAGCGCACAACTTCATGAGAGCATCCTGGTCGCGGGTCAAACACCACTCGAGTACGAAGCGGCACGCCTGATCACCGAATTAGTCCCATCTGCAGATTTGGTTCGCTTCAACTCATCGGGAGCTGAAGCAGTACAAGCAGCGTTGCGTGTGGCTCGAGCCTTCACTGGAAAGATGAAGGTGATTAAATTCGAAGGCCACTATCACGGCTGGTTCGACAATGTCTTGTGGAGCGTCAGCCCAGATCTTGCAAAGGCAGGAGATCCGCTCTCTCCTACTCCACTGCCGGGAACTGAAGGGCAAGAACCCGAGGAAAACCTCGTGGTTTTACCGTGGAATAACAGCGATGTTATCGAACGTGAACTCGCATCAGGTGATATTGCTGCGGTAATCATGGAACCAATCATGTTCAACACCGGCGGGGTACTTCCACAACCTGGATACTTAGAAGCGGTTAGAGAACTCACTAAAAAATATGGCGCGGTATTGATTTTTGATGAAGTCATCACTGGCTTCAGAGTTTCTAGCGGTGGCGCGCAACGGGTCTTAGGAGTCGCTCCGGATCTCACAATCCTGGGCAAAGCCCTGGCAAATGGTTTTGCTGTTGCAGCAATCGTCGGTGCTAAGGAAATCATGGATCTCATCGGCAGTGCGAAAGTCATGCACGGCGGTACCTACAACTCTCAATCCATTTCTATGGCAGCTACTGTCGCCACTTTGCAATCCCTTCGCTCTGAAGCGCCTCATCGGGCTATTGAAAAGACTGGTCGCACATTGATGGATGGGCTTGCACAACGATTCACAAAACGCGGCATAGTGCACGAAATTGTCGGCTATCCCGCGGTGTTCAATGTCCGCTTCGATCTGCAACACCCCACTGACTACCGAAGCGCAATGGCCGCCAATCGCGCGAAATATCTTGATTTCGCCTTTGAACTACTACAGCGCGGCATCCGCATCCTGCCGCGTGGCACCTGGTTTCTCTCATCTGCACATACCCAAACTGATATTGAACGTACCTTGGACGCAGTTGATGAAGTTCTCAATTCTCGTAACTGGAGCGAGTAGAACTAAGAAGTTCAGTTTGATTTTCCGCATTGTGAAAATATAAAGAAAAAGGTATCAATTCCTTCTTGTAAAAAATCTTTTCATTAGTGAGAGTTGCTTCAACCATGCGAGGTACTTTGAGATTTTCCGGATTATGGAATCGCATAAGTGCTATCGCCTAGTGATCAAAGAAAGTAGGAAAAAACTTATGGCAACGAAGCCATTCGCACTAACTTCACGTAAGAAATCACTGGGAGTCTTTCTCTCTAGCTCTGTGCTTGTAGC
>CAZBCF010000056.1:0-7352 GCA_964490435.1 uncultured Bifidobacterium sp.
CATCACGAGCATCAGGTAGCGCGCGTGAGTAGATAACCGAGTACGCATACTCTAGGAATGACTCAGACATTTCGGCATTGACATCAATATCGATAACACGGCCGACAGATGGTGGAGGGGGCGGTGCGCTCTTCGTTTTAGCCATAGCGCAATTCTCGCTGGTGCATCTGGATTTTTTGGGGAGGCGGCGCGCATTGATAGCTATGTTGTAGATTCAAGGAATGGTAGTTCCTCCAAGTGTGGGCAGTTTCACGCTCAGCGAGGTTAGTCGTGCATTATTTGCCGCTCTAGGTCTCCCGATTTCATCACAACTCTTGCTCCCTCAATCTCCTGGAGTCGAGATCCTCTTTCTCATCGATGGGCTGGGAGCAAAATCTCTTGCTCAGTATCACGATGCGGCACCCAATATCTCGAGCATGGAAACTGTCGCCGACTTGAGAAGTGAGTTTCCATCGACGACCGCGACATCTCTAACAAGTGTGGGCACTGGATTGCATCCAGCAGAGCATGGAATGCTCGGATACACCGTCCGAATCCCTTACAGTGACAATAGATTGTTAAACGCGCTCAAATGGGACTCACGGGTAGATCCTGTGATCTGGCAGTCTCGGGCCACGCTCTTTGAACAGGGAGCCAAACTTGGTATCAATTCCTTCAATATCTCGGCCGAGCGTTACGCGGGTACAGGATTCACTGAGGCTGCCCTGCGGGGAGCAACTTTTCTTGGCGCGAACACCTTTGATCGAATGATCGAGCAATTACGAATCGCGACAAAGAAACAGCCCACATTTATCTATCTCTACATCAACGATATTGATGCGGCAGGGCACGAATTCGGAGTGGGCTCGCAAGAGTGGCTTGATGCGCTCACGATGGCCGATGATTTTGTTGGTTTAGTGAAAGAGAATCTTCCATCCGGTGCGCGCTTCACCATCACTTCAGATCATGGAATGCTCAATGCTAAGGAGCAAGTATTCATTGATGGCGCTCTTGCCCAAGACGTCACACTTATTGGCGGTGAACCTCGGGCACGTCACATTTACGTTGACGAGGGGCGACTACATCATGTGCACAACACCTGGCGCGAGGAATTAGGGGCGCGCGCGGACATTGTGCTGAAAGATGAGGCAGTAGCGAGCGAGCTCTTTGGCCCGCATCCGACGCAACAGAGCCTGGATCGCATGGGGGATCTCATCGTGATTCCACACGATGAAATAGTGCTCATCGAACCTGCCCGAAAAAATATGGAAGGGGCGATGATCGGCCATCACGGCGGACTCACCGAGATCGAGCGATCTATTCCTCTGGTTTCTTTCCAAACATAATCTCATCCCATGAAGGCACTTTCGCGCGCCCGATCACGCCATCACGCGCTGCATCGGATGCTGGCTCAACCTCTTCGCGAACGGCGATCAAGCGCGGAGCCTCTCTCGGTTCGCGCTCCGCTCCGCCACCCAGAAGTTCAGTGGGTAGTTGCGAACGAATTTTCTCTTGCGGTGAACGATCATCACCGCTGATCCATCGCGCCCCCTCATCGCGCGCAGCGAGAGTTCTCTTGGTGGTGTCGAGAATCCATTCGCCAGTACTCTGCCCATCGCGGGTGGGGTAATGCACGGTGATGATCCACGACCCATCTTCTTGACGATAGCCATTCCATTCAAGCGAAGTGAGATCAACTCCCCGCGCGCCAAGACGTTCGTTGACTACTTCGCGCAACGTGAGATCACTTCGACCTCTCCGAATTTGAGTATCGAGGGCATGAGCGATGATGTGATTGCGTTCATGGATGATTGGACCGGCAAATCGCTCGATCTTCTCAAGTGCGGTACCAGTGCTCTCTGCTATCTCGCGCGGTGATTGCCCGGAGCGTAACCGTGCTTGAATTTCCTTAATTGAGAGCTCAGCGCCGCCTGAAGGTGGAACCGAGATAAGAGTTGGATGCGGGGCGCTCTTGCGCTCAGCGCGGTACTTATTTCCTGATGAGTCGGTGAGCAGAATGGAGTCACCATCCTCACTGACTATCCGCAGTTCGCGCTCCATAAGCGGCACTCTAGTAGGCCGTTAGGATGATTACATGGAATTAGCGGCGCAACTTGAGTCGGTTGCAATCGATATCGTGCGAGCGGCAGGGGCGCTGCTTACCAAGCGACCGGCGACTTTGAATTACTCCACCAAATCCAGCGCAGTAGATGTGGTGACCGAGATGGATAAGGCGAGTGAGGAATTGGTCGCTCGCTACCTTGCCACCCATCGCCCTGGAGATGGATTACTCGGCGAAGAGGGGGCCGATCGCGTCAGTTCTACCGGAATCACGTGGATCGTCGATCCCATTGATGGAACCGTTAACTATCTCTACGGTCTGCCCGGCTGGAACATCTCCATAGCAGCGCAGCGAGAGGCAGTGACGCTCGCCGGCGCGGTCTTTGCCCCATTACTTGATGGGGGGCTCCTATGGAGCGCTTCTCAGGGTGGTGGCGCACGTTTGCGTCGCGGTGATAACGCCCCCATCCCCATCTCAGTGAATGCAGATGTGCCTCTTCACTTAGCGCTCCTGGCAACGGGTTTCTCGTACTCAACTGAAACTCGCATAAAACAAGGTGCGCGCCTTGCCCAACTCATCCCGCAGGTTCGTGACATTCGTCGAATGGGCGCTGCCGCGGTGGACCTCTGTTTAGTTGCCTCGGGCATGGTCGACGGATACTTCGAGGAGGAGCTCTCTGCCTGGGACCTTGCCGCAGGCGAGTTAATTGCACAAGAGGCGGGAGCGCTGGTCACCAACGCACACGGTGATAAAGCGGGTCGGGATATGGTGGTTGCTGCCCATCCCAGCCTTCACGCCCACATTCTCAACGCCCTTGCCCGCGTGGCAGGCCACTAGCGAACTTACCTTCCCGTAACCTACGGTTGCGTAAGTTAGCGCTGCTTCCTGCACGCCGCAAAGGAGGGTCGAGATGAGTTACCGCCCTGAGATCCAAGCCCGACTCATTCGCGATCTTGAACCTGTCGTTGCCACCGAACTCGAACGCCACCTTGCCACGCAGAAGGATTGGTATCCCCACGAATATGTCCCGTGGAGTGAAGGGCGCACCTTTGCCGGGCCGCTTAATGGTGATGCATGGGAGGCGAAAGATTCCCGGCTCACTGCTGTCGCACAAGATTCATTAATCATCAACCTTCTGACCGAAGATAACTTGCCCAGTTATCACACTGAGATTGCCATCGCGATGGGACAAGATGGCGCGTGGGGGAATTGGATCAATCGCTGGACCGCCGAAGAGGCCAGACATGGAATTGTGCTCCGCGATTACTTGATGGCAACGCGAGGAGTAAATCCCACCGAGTTAGAAGATTTGCGAATGGCCCATATGTCGGTGGGTTATCAGACCCCTTATGACGATGACATGTTGCACACCGTTGCCTACGTAACTTTCCAAGAATTAGCGACTCGGATCTCACATCGAAATACCGGCAAAATCTCTGCAGATCCCATCTGCGAGGGAATGCTCACTCGGGTTGCTCTCGACGAGAATCTGCACATGCTCTTCTATCGAAACTTGTTAGGCGCAGCGCTCCAATTAGAACCTGAAGCCACGCTTGAGGCGATTGCAGATGTACTAGAGAACTTTGCAATGCCTGGCTACGGTATCCCTGGTTTTGCTCGCAAGTCGGTGCAGATCGCGCTCGCCGGAATCTATGATCTCGACCTTCATCTCAACGAGGTAGTTGCACCGGTGTTGCGCGCATGGGGCGTCTTCGAACTCACCGGCCTGAGCGGCGCCGGGGAGAAGCAGCGGGCTCGAATCGCCGCCCTCATCGAACGCACCAGCGCCGATGTTGCCCGTTTCACAGAGAAGCGCGAGGCCCATTTCGACCGATTGACCAGCCGGGGCGTCGACTTTTTGCGCCTTTCGTGAGGTTTGCGCGGGACACGCCCCCATG
Source organism: uncultured Bifidobacterium sp. (assembly GCA_964490435.1). Lineage (GTDB taxonomy): Bacteria > Actinomycetota > Actinomycetes > Nanopelagicales > Nanopelagicaceae > IMCC26077. The sequence continues at coordinate 3,940 of CAZBCF010000056.1, forward strand.
GCGGTAGAAATCTCGGGAAATTTAGGCATAATTCGCCGGCGAATGGCGTTACAAAGAGTGATCAATCTGCAGGTGATGCTTGATGAAGGGGGCGATGCGAGATGGCAACCGATTATGACTCCCCGCGCAAGACCGACGAAGAGCTCCATGAAGAGAGCCTCGAAGAATTAAAAGCGCGTCAAGCCGATAAGAAATCTGGACAGGTCGATATTGATGAAGCCGAAGCGGCGGAGAATCTTGAATTACCGGGCGCTGACTTGTCAGGAGAAGAGTTGACGGTCCGCGTTTTGCCGCGCCAAGTCGATGAGTTCACCTGTTCAAAATGTTTCCTCGTTCACCATCGTTCGCAGCTAGTCAAGGGTGAAGGAGCCACCGCGGTCTGTCGCGAGTGCGCGTAAACTCGCTCTCATGTCTCGGGTAGCCAGCACTACGCCACCACCCGAGGCGACTATCCCACCTCGACATCCAAAGGCGCCGCTTCCTGGTACCAAAATCCCATCCCACTTTGGCCACTGTTTTGGATGTGGCGATCTGCACCCAACGGGTTTACATCTGGTTGCACACGCCGGTGTCGGGCAAGACCTCACTGCAACATTTACCGTGACACATGACCACCAAGGTGCACCAGGTTTGGCTCACGGCGGGTTGCTCTCACTCGCTTTCGATGAAGCGCTCGGCAAGTTGATGTGGTTGATTCGCTCACCAGCGGTCACAGCGCGCCTCGAAACTGATTTCCTTAAGCCAGTTCCGATGGGTTCGACCCTCTACATCACCGCTGAGATTGCAGGTCAGGTCAACCGGAAGGTATACACCCGAGCCGAAGGTCATCTAGATAGTTTCGACGGTCCGGTGGCAGTTCGTGCGGCAGCGCTCTTTGTGATTGTTCCAATGAAACACTTCTTGGAAAATGCTCCCGAGGCATATATCAAACACCTTCGCGAGCACCCCGAACTTCTCGCTTTCGTTGATCCTGATTTCGAGATCAATCCATGACCGATCTTCTCATCCACCAACTCGACCCTGATCTTCCCCTTCCCCGATTCGCGAAAGCTGGAGATGCTGGCGCTGATATATACGCGCGGATCGCAATGACGCTTGCGCCGGGGGAGCGAAGTTTGATGCCCACTGGAATCGCGATTGCGTTGCCACCTGGCTTTGCCGCCTTTATCCATCCTCGTTCAGGCCTTGCCATTCGCGACGGGCTCTCTATGGTCAATGCACCTGGAACGATTGATGCTTCCTATCGAGGCGAGATTCACGTGATTCTGGTGAACATAGATCCAAAGAAAGAAATTGAGATCAAACGCGGCGATCGGATTGCTCAACTTGTCATCCAGCGAGTTGAGAATGTTCGATTCGTTCCGGTGGCGCACTTGCCGGGTACCGAACGTGGCTCTGGTGGTTTTGGCTCGACCGGTAGGGGCTCAGGCGAGAACGTATGAGTGAGGAACAGAAGCAGAAAGTCCTCGAGGCATTTGGTGGCAAACGAGGTCTCATAGATTCTGGTCTGCCCGCACTAGTCTTCCTGCTCGTTTTCAATGTTCGAGACTCATTACGTGATGCGATTTATGGTGCACTAGCGCTATCGGTGATGCTCACAATCTGGCGATTGATTCGCCGTGACACTTTGCAACATGCGCTTTCGGGAATCGTCGGTGTTTTGATCTGCGCTTGGTTCGCACGCAATAGTGGTAAAGCCGAGGATTTCTACCTTCCTGGTTTAATAACTAACGTTGCGTATGGATTCGTATATTTGATCGCAAACTTGGCAGGTTTTCCGGTTTTGGGATTAATTCTCGGCCCGATATTGGGCGAGAACCTCGCATGGCGTAAAGATCCGGCGCGCAAACGGGCATATCTCAACGCAAGTTGGCTTTGGGTCGGGCTCTTTATCTCTCGATTAGTTGTGCAGTATCCGCTCTACAAATCTGGCAATGTCGATCTCTTAGGAATCGCTCGCCTGGCGATGGGATATCCACTCTTTCTTGCTGTGGCGTGGGGGAGCTGGTTGATTATCCGTTCAGTGCCAGTGACTAAAGTCGAAGCCTCACCTGAGGCTCAACCATAAGTTGAAATAAGTCGGCTACTTTCGTCTTAGTGAGTAACCTCGTGGACACTGTGGATTTATTCCGCTCACTTTTCGAATGCTCTTGCCCTTTGTGCAAGTAATAGTAATCTTTTTCACAGTTTGTGGTTTAGTTACTGAACTTTGGGCTGGCGACATGCTTTGTGGCATCACTGGCTTCACCCTAATTTTGGGTGCAGAGAAGTGGAATCCTTTAGCTTCAACAATGAGCATTCCATTAGAGTTATCTACAACTGTCGTCGCGACTTTTTGTTCGCCGCTTTCGTCGAAAATCTGCAATTCCACCTTGGGAGATTTGGTCAGTAGATTCCCAGGGAATTTGCAATCAAGAAATTTATGGCTAGCAGCAAAACGAAAATATCCGGTGTTCAATTCGCCAGTGCTCTTCAAGTGAGGCGCCTGAATAGCAAACTCGAGTGATTCCCCGGTCCAGACAGGATCACCGGTGGCGTTCGTGTTATTTGATTGTACGGAGTAACCCTGATCAGCACAGATTGGCGGCCAATAACTATCAAACTCGTTTTTCCCCGCATGGTGGATTCCGATTTCGATGCGCTCTTCATCAAAATCTGCTTTCGGTTGCGTCTGCATCTTCTTTCGATATATCTCACCAGAAGTTGCTGGATCACCTCCAGCATCGTAGTCACTAAAATTCATGACAAGTCCTTCGATAGTCCATCTGTTTCCGTTTAAAATCCTCTCTTGCAGAAAATTTGCATCTTCGGCTTTCACTTGCACATTCATGGGGCGGAGCCAACTAGTTCTTACAACAATTTTAAACTTTTTTGTTCGCCATTCGGGATAAGTGGGATAAATTTTCAAACTCGCACCTGTATGACCTGGGTAAATCACATTTTTGGGGGATTCAAGTTTTGCATTGAGGAGAACCTCTTGCCCATCAACGCTCCATACTGACCTGCCGTCATAGGTTAAATTTCCGTCATATGGGTCCAGAAACTTCGTTCCTGCTCGATATTCGCTAAAGGTTCCAGGTCGGTACTCTCCCGAGGGAAGGGTGAGGCCAACCGATTCGATGCAATCTAGATCAGCGGCAGACTTACAAGTGGCAAGATTATATTTTGCGGGTACGTTCAAATCGCCTACGCCAAAAAAATTTGATTGATCTTCAGCGAACACGGGAAGGGAATACGCTACGAGCACAAGAGCAGCAGAGGACGCTACAAGAGTTTTTCTTCTTAAGAACATGAATGAATAGTAAGTGCAGATATCGTCCAGGTAAATGATTTTGGTCGTGGGATTTGAAATTTCACTAAGCGCGTGGCGCAAAGCAGGACTGCAAATTCCGTTCTGCACCCGATGCGGCGAC
>CAZBCF010000057.1:0-3762 GCA_964490435.1 uncultured Bifidobacterium sp.
ATCCACTGTTATTGGTGGAGTCGCCAACAACTAGATAGCCAGTATTTTTGCCCGAATTGTCCAGATCGAACGAGATGGAAACGGTTGCAGACATAGGAGAACTATAAGTGCGACCACAGGCTAAATAAAGGCCCCATCAGAAGTTTCCGTAAAGTTTGCGTAAAGAACGAAGGATGTTCGGCTCACACGCATTTTCGATTGTTTGCTTTTGATAGTTGCCGTTCAATTGAGGCACAACATAGAAGCATCTTTAGATAAGGATACTTCTAACACTAGAGAAATAGGTAATCAATGAAACTACTCTCAACAACCAGACGGAAGGTGATTGGTGCTGCTGTAGCCAGCGCCATGATTCTTTCTCTTGGAAGCACTGTCGTGCCTGCACAGGCGGCGAAGAACGAACTCGTTGTTGGTTCCACTCAAGGAATCCCACAACTTAATCCGATCATCCGAACCTTTGCTTTCGAAGAGACACTCTTCCCACTCCTGTGGTCGAGCTTGACTACATGGAAACCAGACGGATCTGTCGGCCCACAACTTGCTAAGTCTTGGAAGGCGAACAAAGCAGCCACTCAGTGGACCTTTACTCTTGTCAAAGGCGCAAAGTTCTCTGATGGCAGCGCGCTTGATGCCAAAGCCGTCAAGGCGGTTTTCGATTATGCAATCGATGAGAAGACCGTTACTCAAGAGCGCAACAAGATCAAATCAATAACTAATGTAAAAGCTTCTGGAGATAACGTAATCTTCACACTTTCAGATCCGAATGCGCTCTTTCCTGAAGCAATTGCCTGGATCAAGATGATCAAGGTAAGCGAAGTTGCTAACTTCAACAAGAAGCCTTCTTCATCTGGACCTTACATGGTCTCAGCATTCAGCCCTAATGAGTCACTCACAATGGTTGCTAATCCAAAGTATTTTGGTAAGAAAGCAAACGTTAAGACAATCAAATTCGTTAAGGCTGCAGATCCAACGGCTGCAGTAACATCACTTCGCTCTGGCGATATCGATGTTATGTATCAGCTACCATTGGCCGATGCTGCGCCTCTTCAGAAGGACAAAAACCTTCAACTCGTAAAGGCAAAAGTCTCAAGCGTTTCTGTTACTTGGGAATATGACTTGACATCTGCGCCTTTCAATAACATCAAGGCTCGCCAAGCTGTTGCATACGCAGTAGATCGCGCGAAGATCTTGAAATCTGCTTATTACGGATTTGGACAAGTTTCTTCTTTCAACACCATCGTTCCAGATAAGTCACCATGGAACTGCGGTACTGCTGGAGGCTTAACGAAGTACAACTTCGACCTACAGAAGGCCAAGGCGCTCTTTGCCGAAGCTGGGATCACATCCTTCACTTGGTGGGGCGTTTCAGGTGCGCTGCCAGAGTTCGATGCAATGGGACAAGTTCTCCAAGCTGACCTAAAAACAATCGGCATCGATATGAAGATTGAGAATAACGAAGTTGGAACATGGGCTGGAAAGTTCTATCCAGCAGGTAAGACTTATCCAGGTCTTCTACTTCCTAATTACCAATCAGTGCCCGGTGAGCCAGGCTTCTCCATGAACTTCCTTCTTTCAGGTCGCGCAGAGAGCAACTGGAACAACAAGGCATATGATGATCAGTACACAAAGGCGATCGGAACTCTTGATGCTACTAAGCGTAAAGCTGAGTGGTGTAAGGCTCTGAAGATGGAGAACGAGCAACTTCCGCTCATTACTCCATTCGTCTTCGATGTTCTTCACGCAGCACGTGCGAACGTAAAGGGCGCATGGGTTGAGGGTGGCGGACAGATGCACCTTGAAGATGTCAAGATCTCCTAAGTCGTACTAATCAACTAGCGAAGGAGTTACCCTCACTTATGTTGCGGTATTTGGTTCGTCGAGCGATATCCAGTCTTGCAGTCCTTGTGATTAGCGTGCTCTTGGTATTCCTCGCGATTCGAATACTTCCGGGAGACCCAGTATTGGCCAGACTCGGCGCGGCAACCGAAGTGACTCCAGAAGCATTAGCACTAATGCGGAAAGAGGCGGGCCTAGACCGCCCGCTTCTTTCCCAACTATGGTCGTGGATTACCAATGCGCTCCAAGGCGACTTGGGAACTTCTTATTTTTCACAATTTAAGGTCACTGAGCTGGTGGTGCATCGCTTGCCAGTCACCTTCGAATTAACGTTTTTCATCATTCTATTCGCAGTCATTTTCTCACTCATTCTTGCTCCGCTTTCGGTTCGCAAGCCAGGCGGTGCTCTCGACCGGGCAATTGGTTATTTCACATCAATTGGTCTCTCAGTTCCAGGTTTTGTCATCGGCATTGTTCTCATCTTGTTATTCTCACTGAGATTCCAAATTCTTCCTTCCCGAGGATTCACCCCACTCACTGAGAGCGTCACCGAGAATCTTCAATTGATGATCTTGCCTTCAATCACAGGTGGTCTGACAGCAACTCCATACCTGGTTAGGTATTTGCGAGCATCGATGTTGGAGATCAAGCAATCTTCGTTTATTCGAACTGCAGAAGGAAAGGGACTTACCGGACCTCGAATCATGTTCCGACACATTCTTCCTAACTCGTTGGTGCCGGCATTGACGATGTTGGGATTGATTGTCGGCTACACGCTAAGCGGTGTCGTTGTTATTGAATACATGTTTGGGTTACCGGGTATCGGTTCGCTCGCCATCGAAAGTGCGTTCAAGCGGGATTACGCCGTTATTCAAGGGGTTGCGCTCACAATCATCACACTCTTTATTCTCACTACCTTTCTCTTTGACCTGCTTTGCGGGTTGGTCGACCCACGACTGAGAATGAATAAGGAGGAGAAGCTTGAGGCGTAGATTCTCCTTCAGTGGATTCGCGGTCCTGACAATCGTGACGCTTTGTTTGCTCTGTCCATGGATTGCTCCATATGACCCCTACGAAATCGGTGCTTCGGAGCCATTCTTAGGTCCGAACAGGACAAATTGGCTGGGTACGGATGATCTCGGTCGCGATCTTCTCTCGCGAATTCTCTACGGTGGTCGAATAACGATCTTGGTCGCGCTCGCAGCCACGGTGATTGCCTTGGTGATCGGTACCGCATGGGGACTTGCGGCGGGAGTTCGCCGGGGATGGCTTGATGAGGTCTTGATGCGCACCGCAGATGCCACCATGGCCATTCCACAGATCCTCTTTGGATTGGTCTGCATTTCAGCCGTGGGTGCGAGCGTAATCTCACTACCGGTTGTCGTCGGTTTCCTGTTATCTCCCACAACAGCACGAATGGCGCGCTCGGCGGTCGTAACAGAGCTCTCGTCACAATATGTCGTAGCTGCCCAGGCTTCGGGTTTCACTCGAACGCGTTTGATTTGGTCGGAGGTTATGCCGAATATCGCACCACAATTACTCGTACAGCTCAGCATCAATGCAGCGGCCGCCGTGATGCTCGAAGCGACCTTGAGTTTCATTGGGTTGGGTATCCAGCCACCAAATGCATCATGGGGAACTTTAATGCTTCAGGGCTACGCAAAGATCTGGAACACCTATTGGTTCGTTGCATTTCCGGCCCTTGCTGTAACCATCACCATTCTTGCCTTCAATGCATACGGTGAGCGAATCAGAAAGAATCTAGATTCCAGAAGGTCTTCAGTCCATGAGTAATGTGATCGAAGTCCGAAATCTCACCCTCACCGTCCCGTCATCCAAGGGGCGAGTCCCAGTCGTCCACGACCTTTCATTCGCGATTGAACAGGGAGAGAAGCTTGGGTTGGTCGGCGAGTCGGGAAGTGGTAA
>CAZBCF010000057.1:3862-7309 GCA_964490435.1 uncultured Bifidobacterium sp.
GAAGAGCGAGTGAACTCGTATCCATTTGAAATGTCTGGTGGAATGCTCCAGCGCGTCGTGATCGCAATCGCATTGAGTGGTGAGCCAAAAGTTTTAATTGCAGACGAGGCCACGACAGCACTTGATGTAACTACTCAAGAGCGAGTTCTCCATTTGCTCAATCGACTTGCCGAAGAACGAAATCTCTCAGTCCTGCTTATTACGCACGACTTGGGAGTGGCAGCTCAGTTCTCTGATCGAATTAATGTCATGTACGGTGGTCGTTTGGTTGAGCAAGGGAAGATCAAAGATGTATTCACTCAGCCTTTCCATCCATATACCCGGGCGCTTTTAGATTCACGCTGTGACTACACGGTAGATATCAACAAACCAATCAAATCGATTGCTGGTCAACCACCTCGTCCGGATAACCGACCTTCCGGGTGTGTGTTCGCTCCGCGCTGTGAGCATGCAGTTTCTCAATGCACGAGTGACGTTCCAGAATTACGAGAGATTTCAATGAGGCAAGTCGCCTGCATCAGGGTTGAAGAGCTTTCTGCGGTGAAGGAATCATGACTGGCGACATCATCAAAGTTGAGAATCTCTCTAGAGAATTCAAAGGCTCGGGAGGCATCGTCCTTGCGCTGGATTCAATCTCCTTATCCGTGAAAGAGGGAACCACCCTTGCTGTCGTGGGGGAATCCGGGAGTGGCAAGACCACAGCCGCTCGATTGATTCTTGGTTTAGATAAGCCAAGCGGGGGATCCATCAATGTCCTGAACAATGAGATCACTGCACTAAGCCAGTCGACCATGAGACCGCTTCGACGCGAGATTCAAGTCGTTCAACAGGACCCCTTTAGTCAATTGAATCGCCGACATACGGTGAAACGGATCATTCAGGGACCGATGCTCGCCTTTAAAGTCGGTGACAAAGCTTCACGTGAAAAACGAGTCATAGAGTTACTCGAGGCAGTTGGGCTAGAACGAGAACATCTGACGCGCAAGCCCCACGAGTTATCTGGTGGGCAGTGTCAACGTGTAGCCATTGCTCGCGCCTTGGCCCTAGATCCAAAAATCTTGATTCTTGATGAAGCAGTGTCGGCCCTTGATGTTTCGGTGCGAGCACAGGTTCTCAATCTCTTGAAAAAGCTACAGCAGGAACGTGGGTTGACCTATCTCTTCATCACCCACGATCTTGGCGTAGCGCACTACATGGCAGATGAGATCGTGGTTATGTTCCGCGGTCGCATCGTAGAACGCGGTACACGTGAAGAGGTATTCCAGAGGCCTCGTCATCACTACACCGCAGGATTATTGGATTCTGTCCCGGTAGCCGATTTCTCGATCAAGAAGAGGGCTGTGACAGATGTCGTGGCGCAGGCTAGCCCCATAAAGAGCGATGCATGCGCCTATCGATCTCGGTGTCCTGTTGGGAAAGATAAGAGCGATTGCGCATCCAAAGTACTGACTGAAAGAATGGGTAGCGAAACCCACGGTTGGATTTGTCATTTTCCCATCGAACGATAGGCGGTTCAATTATGGCTAAAGAAGTCGCAGTCGTAACAGGAGCAGGATCGGGCATCGGACATGCAATAGCCCTAAGGCTCGCCGCGGATTATGCGCTCATCAATATAGATATTAATGGGGAAAATCTCGCGAAGGTCGAGAAGGAGATTGCTGCTGCTGGTGGTGATGTGCAATCAATAGTTGGAGATGTTTCAAAACGTGATACGCATATCAAAGCGCGAGAGATGGCTAATTCGAAAGGCATCCTTAAGGCGTGGGTTAATTGCGCGGGCTGGACTCGCGGAGCTGCACTTCATGATTTCCCCAATGACCCGAAGGTCTTCGAAGAACTTATGGGGACAAATCAGAATGGCACATTCTGGGGATGCGCCGAAGCAGTGCACTCCTTTGTCGAACGTAAAGTGAAAGGTGCCATCGTCAATATCTCTTCGGTACACGGCAGGCGCGCCTGGCGAGATCATGCTGTCTACGAGATGACCAAGGGTGCCGTCGATGCGCTCACCCGAAATGTTGCAGTGACTTATGGACCATATGGCATTCGTTGTAATGCAGTGGCTCCAGGAGCAGTTATGACGCCGGCCCTGGCGCAAAGTTTCGTCGACGCCCCTGATCCAAAAGCACGGCGTGAGTCGTTGGAGTTGCTTACACCGCTCAAGCGAATTGCGAATGCCTCCGAAATCGCAGAGGTCGTTGCCTTCTTATTATCTGAAAAAGCCTCTTATGTCTCAGGTCAAAGCCTTGCCGTTGAAGGTGCCTGGACTTCAGCTCTTGGCGTAGGTGATATCGATCCGGAACTAGCGCGAAGTTACGGGTTAGATCCAAAAACCGGTTTACCACTTGGTTAATTAGATGCGCGATCCGTTCACTTCTCGTCCCAACGGTCATTTTGGCCGAATTTACAATTGGGAAAATCATTGCATCATGGAGCTCAATTCGACGGAATTGAGTGTGCAGGTCAGTCTTACTCGTGGTGCTGAGATACTTGAGATTCGCGATAAACGGAAGAATTTAGATTTACTGTGGCACAACCATGAGGACATCGTTCGTAACCGCGAATTCATATCAAGTCGTAATTCTGAATTCGGGAATTTTTTAGAGCATTTCTCTGGAGGTTGGCAGGAGGTCCTACCCGCAGCACAATACCCAGTCGAATACAAGGGAATCAAAGTAGGAGGACATGGAGAAGCCGCACTACTTTCCTGGAATTTTGAGATTCTTAGAGATTCTCATGACGAGTTGGTCGTGAAACTTTGGGTAAATCTCCGCCTTTTTCCACTGCGCCTAACGCGGATTATGTCGCTTAAAAATGAAACGCTTCGTTTTGATGAAACTGTTGAGAACATAGGAGCTGAAGAGATTGAGTTCCAGTGGGGGCAACATCTCGTACTAGGTGGACCTTTGGCAGATGCCGGAGCCGAACTATTGGTCGATACTGGAGAACGTTTCGAGGTTCCACATTATCCGAGTCCAACTTACCGCTTTGAAGTTGATCAAATAGGAGAGTGGCCGATAGTTCGACGAACAAACGGGTTCAATGAGGATGTAGGTAGGCTGCCGATGAATGATGGAACGGATGGACATGTGATTTTGGGTCCCATGAAAAATCCTGACGTCTCACTGATCAATCGCAAGCTAGGTCTAAAGGCACGAATGCAATGGAACAAGGAAACCTACCCATATTGTTGGATTTGGATGGTCTGGGGCGGTATAAAACAATATCCATTGTGGGGCGCTCACCGTCTTGTAACCATCGAACCATTCTCTTCGCCAGTCATTCCCCTTACTGAGGCAATCGCTTCTGGAAGCGCATTGGTAGCCAAACCTGGAGGTATCGTGTCCTCGTGGGTGGAATTCACAGTTTCCGAAATCAGTTAAGGAGCTTCCGATGAAGATCACGAAGATATCGACGACGGTAGTTAACGCTGATTTGCGTAACTGG
>CAZBCF010000058.1:0-5871 GCA_964490435.1 uncultured Bifidobacterium sp.
TCCGGCCTCCGCTACCAGATTTCCGAAAGAGGTGGGCTAACAGGTAGCCTTCCCTTCTCAGATTACATATATATAAGGAGTAGAGCGATGGCCAGCAAGAGCGCGGATATCCGCCCCAAAATCACCATGGCCTGCGTGGAGTGCAAAGAACGTAATTACATCACCAAGAAGAATCGTCGTAACGACCCAGATCGTCTTGAGATGAAGAAGTTCTGCCCGCGTTGCAAAGCTAGCACGCTCCATCGGGAGAGCCGCTAACCCATGTCAGCGCGCGGCCCCGAATTAGTCGGGCGCCGGTTCTCATCTATTCGCGCCAAAACGATCACCAAAGATTCGATTGCGACGTTCACCGCTGCAATTGGCGCCGAACCTGAAATCGTGCCACCAACCTATCTTGTTCTCTTTTCGGTCGGCGCGGCCGAAGAGTTCTTGCCAACACTTGGCTTCGATTGGTCGCGGGTCGTTCATGGCGAGCAACGTTTTTTGCATCACCAGCAAGTGAAAGCCGGGGATCGGCTCGACACCACGAGTGAAATTGAGAGCTATAAGCAACTTGCCGGAAACGAGTTTGTCACGATTAGAACTGATTTCACTAACGCGTTTTCTGGAGTCTTACTTTCATCTACATGGTCGACATTGGTCTTTCGAGGCGAACAATGACCACACCCAAATTTGAGGCGGGACAAGAACTGACCGAACAATCTTTTGTCGTAGATCGCGAGAAGTTGCGAGCCTATGCCGCCGCAAGTGGCGACCACAATCCCATTCATCTGGATGAGAGATTTGCTCAATCGGTGGGGTTACCGAATGTCATCGCACACGGTATGTTCACTATGGCACTCGCCGGTGAGGCGGTGCGACGATGGATAGGCCCAGGCTCGCAAGTCTTCGATTTCTCAACCCGATTTACGAAACCAGTGGTAGTCCCGGCGGATCGTGAGACCATACTTCACTTTACCGGGAAGATTGTCGAAGTGCGTTCCAACGAGGTTGCAGTCGAAGTAACTGCGCTCTGTGAAGGCGTGAAAGTCCTTGGCCAAACGAAAGCACAAATTCGATGGTGATCAGCGAGAGTGATATCACGGCAACTGTGATTCTCGATGGTTACTTTGATGATTTCGTTTCTACAATCCAATCAATAGTCGAACATTCGACTTGTCCCATATATATCTTGGTCAATGGCAAACAAGATTATGATCCACTTCAGGAAATTTCCGAGCGAATTACGATTAACTACCAGAAACAGCGCCTTGGTTGGTCGAACGCAGTCAATCTGCTCTTAGCCGAAGTGCGCACTGACTACTTAGTGCTCATGGATCCTTCTACTCGCTTCCTGGGAGATCCATTCCCAGAGGTCATTGCCCGCCTTGAAGAAGGGTATGTAGGAGTTGGATGGCGCGGTGGTTTGGTGAACCTTGACGACGAATGGCGTTCGGTGGATGACAGAGGCTCAGGCGAAGTAGATGTGCTCTTTGGCTATTTCATGGTTCTAGATCGGAAGTTCGCTAAAGGAGTAGGAGCTAATCCCAGTGCGAAGTATTACCGAAATGCAGATTTGGAACTTTCACTAGCGCTGCGCGAAGCAGGCGGACGGTTGATACAAATTGAGTTGCCGCTCAAGCAGGAGCGTCATCACGGTTATCACGATGTCGATGATGCGTATCGAGAGAAGCATTCCAAGGAGAACTACCAACGATTGCTCAAGCGATTTCGGGGCAATCTAGGGATTCTCGCGCCACGCAGGTAATCTTTTCGTATGAGATTCTCCGAGCTAACGACCTTCCGCGTCGGCGGAGAGATTTCAGAGTTCGTCGAAGGTACTTCTGAAGAGCTCATTCTTAGGACAATTCACCAAGCAAGGTCCGCACTTGTGATTGGCGGCGGCTCGAATATCCTCGCAGCCGACTCTGATTTTGACGGCACGGTATTGCGAATAAGCACTCAAGGAAGTGAGTTGGATTACGACGCCTGCTCTGGCGGAATGATCACGGTCGCTGCCGGTGTCGATTGGGACGCTTTCGTTGCTCAAACGGTCGAGTCAGGATTCTCCGGTCTAGAAACGCTCAGTGGTATTCCTGGGCGAGTAGGCGCAGCACCTATTCAGAACATTGGCGCTTATGGTCAAGAATTCAAGAACTTTGTAGCTCGAGTTCGCACCTGGGATAGAAAATCGAATGAACAAAAGACCTTCACCGCGAATCAATGTGGTTTTGGATATCGAACATCAATCTTCAAAGAAGAGCCCAATCGTTTCGTGATACTTGACGTCACGGTGCAATTGCAGAGAGGCGAGCGCTCGATTCCGATCACGTATCCAGAACTCGCTCGTGAATTGGAGATTAGCGAGGGTGAACGCTCTGCCGTTACTACTGTGCGACAAAGGGTTTTGCAGATTAGAGCGCGAAAGGGAATGCTCATCTCTGAAACTGATCGAGATTCGTGGTCTGCAGGTTCGTTCTTCATCAATCCATCAGTCACTCAAGAGATTGCAGAAAAGTTACCGCTAGAGGCACCTAGATGGAAGAACGCAGATGGCACGGTGAAACTGTCGGCAGCCTGGCTTTTGGAACGCTCCGGAATCAAGCGCGGGGATCGTAACGGGGGAGCTGGTATCTCTTCAAAGCATGTCTTGGCGCTGGCAAATATCGATAACGCGCGGAGCGTTGAACTACTTTCGTTGGCTGAAAAATGCCAGATGGCAGTACAGACGGAGTTCGGGATACTTCTCGAACCTGAAGTGCGATTAATTAACCATTAATAAGTTTTTTGATACGCGAGATACCTTCGACGATATCTTCATCACTGAGCGCATACGAGAAGCGAAGATATCCAGATGGCCCAAATGCCTCCCCGGGCACAGCAGCGACTTCGACTTCATCGAGAATTAAAGTGGCTAACTCGGCGCTGGTCATTGGTCTTTTGCCACGAATCTCGCGTCCAAGAACTTTATGCACGGCAGGATAAACATAAAATGCGCCTTGCGGCATAGGGCATTCGAAGCCATCAATCTCGTTAAGCATCTTCACGATGAGTTTTCGTCTCCGATCGAACGCTACTTTCATCTCTTCGACCGCGGTGAGGTCTCCTGTGAGAGCGGCAATTGCTGCACGTTGTGCGACGTTCGAGACATTGCTCGTCAGATGTGATTGCAGATTGGTGGCAGCCTTAATCACATCCTTGGGGCCAATCATCCAACCAACTCGCCAACCAGTCATCGCGTACGTTTTAGCGACGCCATTGAGGATTATCGTTTGATCTGCCAATTCAGGAATGAGCACTGGTAACGATGGTGCTTCGACTCCGTCGTAACGCAGATGTTCATAGATTTCGTCAGTAATAATCCAAATGCCATGTTTGAGCGCCCATTCACCAATCGCACGCACAAGTTCTATCGGATAAACCGAACCCGTCGGATTACTTGGCGAGCAAAAAATGATTGCTTTCGTCTTTGGTGTCCGCGCTGCCTCTAATTGTTCGACGCTGACACAATAATTGCTCTTCTCGTCAGCGAACACTTCAACTGGCGTACCACCAGCTAAACGAATGCACTCTGGATATGTCGTCCAATAGGGAGCGGGTAAGAGTACTTCGTCGCCTTGATCGACGATAGTGGCAATAGATTGATACACCGCTTGCTTGCCGCCATTGGTGACAAGGACATTATCGACGCCAATCTCGAATTGAGAATCTCGAAGGGTCTTGGCAACAATCGCTTGCCGAAGTTCAGGCAAGCCAGGTGTTGGTGTGTAACGATGATTTGCAACCACCCGCACTGCCTTTTCGGCAGCATCGAGAATGTAGCCAGGAGTAGGGAAGTCAGGTTCACCTGCGCCAAAGCCGATGACGGGGCGACCAGCTGCTTTGAGGGCCTTGGCCTTCCCATCGACCGCAAGGGTTGCTGATTCGGCGATCGCTGCGATGCGACGAGAGATTCGAGGCTTGGCTGGGTGGGACACGGCGGCAATCCTGCCATGTTTGGCCAGTGATACTGCCCCTCAGAATGGCCGGATTAGACCCGTCGCCACCTTGACCCGTAAACTCCTCCGTCTAGCTCCTTCCGTGGCCAGCCCTTCTTCATCAGAAGTGAGGGTCGCGAAGCGCTGGAGGGCAGTAGTTCAACTGGTAGAGCACCGGTCTCCAAAACCGGGGGTTGGGGGTTCAAATCCCTTCTGCCCTGCTACCTGGAGAAGATGTGAGAGCAGGTCGAGCGAGTTAAGCGAGTTAAGCGAGTTAAGAGAGGAGAGTGAGTAAGGCGCGATGAGCGAGATTCATAGCGAGCGTGAAGTAGAGCAAGAGCGTGGCAATATCTTTGAACGCGCTGCGCGGTTCTATCGTCAAGTCGTCGCGGAGCTTCGTAAGGTTGTATGGCCTTCGCGAAAACAACTCACTACCTACACTGCTGTCGTTCTCGTTTTCGTAACTTTCATCATCGCTGTCGTCTCACTCTTTGATCTCGTCCTCACCAAACTCACTTTCTGGGTCTTTGGGTAACGGGCCACGAGAACACGGATAACGCCATGAGTGAAGACAGATTCGAAGCCGCTCTTGAAGCCGCAGCACACGAACCAGTGACTGACGAAGTAGTCACACCTGAGGAGATCACTGCAGGTGATGCTGGAACGGTAGAGGCCGAGGCGGCAGTAGAAGAGAATGATCCGCAGGCTGAATTTCGCCGCGCGTTACGTTCAGCTCCTGGAGATTGGTATGTCATCCATTCCTATGCAGGATATGAGAACCGCGTTAAGGGAAATCTCGAGAACCGGATCCACACATTGAATATGGAGGATTACATCTTCCAGATTGAAGTTCCCCAAGAAGAGATCACCGAAATCAAGAATGGCCAACGAAAACAGGTCAAGCGAAATGTATTCCCAGGCTACGTATTGGTCCGCATGGATCTCACAGACGAGTCGTGGTCAGTAGTTCGAAACACCCCAGGTGTTACAGGTTTTGTCGGCCATGGGCATAATCCAAGCCCACTCTCACTCGATGAGGTCGAAGGAATCTTGGCGCCACGTCCTGCGAAGAAGGGCGAGAAGCCCGAGATCAAGATGGTCGATTTCGAAATTGGTGAGTCGGTCACAGTGATGGATGGGCCGTTTGCGACATTGCCCGCCTCTATTAGTGAGATCATGCCAGAGCAGGCCAAACTTAAAGTTTTGGTCTCGATCTTCGGGCGCGAGACTCCAGTCGAATTGTCATTTGCTCAGGTACAGAAGCTTTAGAAGAGAGCTTTAGAAGAGAGCTTTAGAAGAGAAAGGGAAGAAATATGGCACCGAAGAAGAAGATTCAGGCGTTAATCAAGCTCCAGATTCAGGCTGGCGCAGCGACCCCAGCGCCTCCAGTGGGTCCTGCTCTTGGTCAACATGGCGTCAACATCATGGACTTCGTCAAGGCTTACAACGCAGCCACCGAATCCCAAAAGGGCCAAATCATCCCAGTAGAGATCACTGTTTACGAGGATCGTTCATTCACCTTCATCACCAAGACTCCGCCAGCATCACGACTGATCTTGAAGGCTGCGAAACTCGAGAAGGGTTCAGCGATTCCGCATAAGAATAAAGTCGGCAATATCACGATGGCGCAATGCCGCGAGATTGCCACAGTCAAGATGGCAGATCTCAATGCCAATGATCTCGACGCAGCAAGTTTGATTATTGCCGGTACTGCTCGATCGATGGGCATCACCGTCAACGGTTAGAAATTAACTGAAGAGAACAAAACAACTTAATATCCGTCAAGTGGGAGAGTCGCGCTGACTCGCTAACCACAACCAACTACCTAACTCGAGAGAGTTAGAAAAAAAAGAAAGCTGGATGAAATGAAGCGCAGTAAGAAATACCGTGCCGCAACGGAGAAATACGATGTTAC
>CAZBCF010000059.1:0-5696 GCA_964490435.1 uncultured Bifidobacterium sp.
CCATCTGGATTGAGGTGCATCCCACCAACTTTGTAATTGAGAGAGCCATCCATGAATGCTGGCGCAGTTCCCTCGTAGACCATTGCGTTAGTCGTAACCACGCCAAGTAATTTCGTTGTGTCAGCCAGACATTGTGAGCCAAAACCACTTTTGATGGTCGTAGCCGACCAAGTACTCACTAAACCAGCAGCAGTATCTTTCGCAACATCTTTCCAGTTATCTATGGTGACGAAAGCGCCCTGTTCGTTAGCGCGACTATTTGTGACTCCGGTGAAATCAGAGTTGCGGGGCATATTCTGCATCATCCCCGAAGTTGCCTTCGAACGCTCAATGACCGCGTAGAACTTTGGAACTTTCACAGGTTCTGCATCTATCGCAATCTTATTTTGCTCCGCATCAAAAGTTTCTACAGTAATTAACGGATCTGCCATGCGACCCATCAGCCATCCAGTTAATTGATTGCTCACTCGCAAGGTCAACGATGCTCGAACTCCTTCTGGGAAATCTTCCATCAAACCGCATCGACCTGTCTCAGTCCACGCGCACTCACCAGCCGAACCTCGAGTTCCAATTCGAATCGAACCATTAGGCAAAATCATCTCTTCTGAGAATGGTCGCTCATACTGGAACCCACTCTTATCTGAATATGGGAGCACCATCGCAGTGAATTCATCAAAGACGGGTCCGCGTCCTGGGAACTTTGTTGCCTTGAGCACGACATAGACGGCGTAGGTCTCTGCGCCACCACTGTTGGTCATACCCTCTGCGCGCCACAAACTGATACTCGAACCACCAGGCAAGCCATCTCCAGGAGTATTTGCAACGAGCGCACTATCGACCTGCCGAATCAGCGTGGCAGTTTTGGTAAGTGGCTCATCTTTCTTGCGTATTGAGACGTTTTCGATACACCACTGTTCGTTGGCGGCTTTACATGCTGGCAGTAAAAGGTTTGCGACATAGGTTTGGTCTGGTTTATTACAAGGATCCACACCGATAGCAGTACAGAGCCGGGCATTAGGCGTGCCATCAGTATTTATTCGCGGTACACCCTGAGCGGTGAGTGTTGAGACGTTCTCTCCCGAATTGAAGAAAGAATCAACGATATTCACGCCGATGAGGTTGCTTCCTGGCGGAGTAGTGATGTTTGGCGCCCAGATCGCACCTTGAGTCGGAAGCATCGAGAACGATAATGCGGCGAGAACCAATGCAACCAGGGAGGTGAATCGGAGCCTCTGCTTCATAGCAGAGAATTTACTACTTTTTCTTAAAACCGGAAGGGCACTTCGGGGCTGGCCCAGTTATTTTTTTCGTAATTGTGCCTTTGATACAAATTAGAGGCTTTGTCGATTGCGAGAATTTGACTCTTATTTTAGGCGCAGAAAATGTGAAACCCTTAACACCGACCTTTAACCAAGAATCATTCCCAACTCCTATCTCCGCGAAAGTCGAAGTTGAAATTTTCGACAATTTCCCATCATCTACAACTGAAACACTTGCTTTAACTGGTAAATTTCTCAAACCGTACAAGCAATCGGCTACTTTCCGATTGATTAGTAAATCGTACGTTCCTAAAAACTCACTTCCGTCTGGATTGTAGTGAAATCCAGCTACTTGATAATTTAGTGATCCCTCTTCAAAAGATGGTGCAATCCCGTCATAACCCATGGCGTTGGTCGATACAATTCCCTGTAAACCGGTTGGATTGAGTAAACAGGGAGAACCTCCGCCCCCTGTCATGCTAGTAAAATTCCAAGCGGTAGAAAGCCCTGCGGATGTATCGTGTGCAACATCGCGCCATGAATCAATTATTTCGAAGATACCAGGAGAATCACCATTTATCAGATCAATAGCATTTGGATCAGGATTTCCGTACCCATCTTCTAGCCATGTCTCTCTAAGTTTTGGGGTTAGATTTTTTTTCGGAATCGATACATTTAATATTGGAATCTGTACCACGTTAGCACTCACAGTGAGTTTGCTGTAGTCGTTATCTATTTTCGCAATTTTCACTTGAGGATCTTCCATGCGCCCCATCAACCAGCCAGTTAAGTCATTACGTAGGCGAATTGAAATTGAGGCGAAAGTATTATCTTCGAAATCCACCGGCAATCCACACTTACCATCTTCGGTCCACACACAATCTAGATCTCCGCCAGTTATTTGGAATCTCCTTGCGCCCTCCTGATTGGTGATTTCGGCCAATGCCATACGTGAGAAAGGTACTTTCTTACTTGATTCAAAATTTCCAACTTCTTTGTAAGGCAATATATGAACTGATAATCGAGCGCCGGGGCGTACGCCTCTTTTCATTTCAGGAAAATTTGCCATTAATACGCGCGCCATCACCGCGTAAGTGTCAGAACCTCCTGCGTTAGGGGAATCTGAGGCGTCCCACAATGAAATGGTCCCACCTCGTGGATAAAATAATTTTTGATTTTCAGGAGTATTGATGCCTTGTACTTGCCGGATGAATTTACTTGATTTTGGAGTTGAACCCCTTCTAGAAATCGAGAGTCCCTCCACACACCAATTTTCAAGTTTTGATTCACAATGGGGTAAAAGTATCGAGATCCACGTTGGCTTTGACCCTGCGTCCAGACATGGATCTTCGTCGAAAGTTCTACACAATTCATACCTGGCAGGTGTTCGAGTATCCTGATTTTCGGGAACAGTAATTATTCGGATTTTTGAAGCTTCCATACCTGAATATGTTTCAGCAGTTCTCCACCCAACCATGACATCGCTTAATTCGTTACCTATTACAGTGGTGCTTGGTGCGTTTTCTGTTGCACGAGTTCCCTGTAAATTCGCACTAAAAGCAAGGACCAAAACTATGGTGCATATGACTCTTCTCGAAATTTTGTGACGAGATAAAATTCTCCGCATTGATGAGAATTGTAAACTACTAGACACTCGCACGCTTCAGCCTATCTCGAATAGCAACTGCTACTCCTGGCCCCGATGGTGGTACGACATAAATTGCCGGCAGGTTCTTCCGATCCCCTTCGCGAAGCGCGTCATAGAGCATCCGGGCGTACTCCTCATCATTCCTCGGCGCTGCTAGTCGAATCGCACCATCAGGAGTGGGGAACTTATCCAAAGCAAGGAAACCCACGCCTGCAATACATGCAACGATCGGATTCTCAGCATCTAAAAGGAAGACCCTCGCGCGCGGTGAGTAGTGCTGTTCTAACGTGCCAGATGCACGCACCTGAGAGGAACTCTCATCAACTGTTAACCCGGTTGCTTTCTCGATCATCTCTCGAGTTATCGCACCCGGACGCAGGATTTTTGGTGCAGCACCGAGGCACTCGATAATCGTCGATTCGACGCCCACCTCTGATGAACCACCATCAAGAATCAGATCAGTATCAGGATTAAGGTACGCGCCAATCTCTTCGTCAACGGCGAGCGCGCTGGTTGGTGAGATCGCACCGAAGCGATTAGCGCTAGGCGCTGCAACGCCGACACCAGCAAGTTTCAAGAAATGCAATGCAACTGGGTGCTCTGGGATTCGAATACCAACACTTGTTTGACCACCAGTGATGTAATCACCAACACTCTTACTGCGCGGCAGAATCAGAGTCATCGGCCCAGGCCAAAATGCGCGAGCCAGGGCGATTGCATACGTTGGGATATCGGTGACCCACTGTTCGAGTTGATCGATATCCGATAAATGCACGATGACCGGGTGATCGTGAGGACGTCCCTTTACTGCATAAATGCGCGCGACTGCCGCCGGATTTGTCGCATCTGCACCTAAGCCGTAGACCGTCTCAGTAGGGAAAGCGACCAATCCCCCAGCGCGAAGTTTTGCAGCAGCGCTGGCCAAGGCTTCGGTTGAGCAATTCGAGAGAATCCCCCGGTGAGCACACATATATATATTGTCGCACTATGAGGAATCTTTAAGGAAAGTGCGAGAAGATGAGGCCATGAGAAGAAATAGCCGCAACCGACTGATCCCAGCAACACTTCTAGCAACGTGCCTTGCCCTACTTCCGCTAGGAATCGGGGCGCAGAGCGCCTCTGCTGCCTCAGCGGGCGTGAGCGTGCAGGGTTCTGGAACGGTCAAAGTCACTCCAGATACTGTCCGACTCAACGCGGTGATCTCGTTTGTTGGCACCACGAATGCCGTCGCATCAAAGACGGTGAGCACCAGCGCTGCCGCATTTCGCGCCGCTCTGAAGGATAAGAAAGTGGCGGCAAAAGATATTCAATCGCAGAGCCTCACCATTTATCCCGAATACACCTGGACGCAAGAGAAGGGACAGGAGTTGAAGGGCTACCGCGCGAGTCAAAGTTTCACGGTCCTCATTCGCGATGAGACTAATGCCGGAATGATCATCGATGCTGCCGTTGATGCGGGCGGAGATAACATCCAAGTCTCAGGTGTCACTCCAATCGTCCTAGAAGTTGATGATGCGCAAGATGCTGCGCGGGAGAAGGCAGTTGCCAAGGCAAAACGGAAAGCCACGGCATATGCAAAACTTCTTGGCTTCGAACTTGGACGCATCCTTTGGGTCAGTGAGACCTCCTCTTCATACAATCCACCGATATTCGGCGTCGCTAAGGCTGCTACATCTGAGGCGGCTGCTGCGCCCACTGAAATCGACCTTGGCGAACAAGATGTCACTGTGACAGTTGATGTGCGGTGGGCTATTAAGTGAGCGATCAGTTAGATCGCACACTTCAATCCTTACTGCGCGAGGGGAAATTAACCCCGACTCTTGCTGATGAGATTCGGCAGCGCTTTGCCGATGCGAGCGCTACCGAGATCTCCGCCTCTAAAAGTGCGGGTGAATCACGACGTTCGATTCTCGCAGAAATCGGTGGCTACCTCGGCGGGGCATTTACTGCTATCGCCGCTGCGATTTTGCTTAGCTCGCAATGGGATCGCTTGACGAAAGTCGGACAAGTCTCGATTTTTGCTGTGAGCGCACTGCTCTTAGGGATACTCGCCTATCGTCTAAATTATGTAAAAAATGCACAACGTCGCGTTGCCGGATTGCTCTTCCCGGCGAGCGCATTAGCGACGACTGCAGCCGTCGGAACAGTTTTCGGAAATGACGGCCCATACTCACTGGCGTTCTTCGCGGGTGCTCTTGTGGCGCTCCTTGGTTACTTACGCGTGCAAACTCCGATTGGGCATATCGCATTGTATGTTGCGCTCTTTGCCACGATTGTCGCGGCCAATGAACAACTCTTCGATTCACGTTTTGATCTCCCACTTCTTATTTCTTGGTTATCGCTTGCTTCTACCTGGCTTTGGCTCACTGTGCGACTTACTTTGCAAGAGGATTACTGGGGATATTCACTGGTGATGGGAACATATTTCATCTCTGCGCAATATCTTCAAATCCAAGATCAGAATCTCTTCTCGTACATCGTCTCCGCACTTACCGCCGCACTAGGGATCTGGCTCTACTTACAGACAAGAAAATGGCCACTATTAATTGGAGCGCTCATCATCGCTACCGTCGGAGTCGGCACCTTCATCGTCGAGACCTTCAACGGTGCACTCGGAGCCGCCCTCGCCCTGCTGGTTGGCGGCCTGATTCTCATCGGCGGGAGCCTCTGGGCCTTCCGCAGTGAGCGGTAATTGCGACCTCGCTCGATTGAACCTGGTTTGGTGCGCTCCGCGCCAGGCATTACGCTTAGCCTCTCCACAACGGAACGTCCCCATCGTCTAGTGGCCT
>CAZBCF010000060.1:0-5641 GCA_964490435.1 uncultured Bifidobacterium sp.
TTTGACCTGCTCAAGCGGGATGAGATTTTGGAGAAGGGACCATTCGCCGACGTCGATCGTGCGACTGCAATGGGCATGCTCGAAGAGGTCAAGCGATTGTCTGAAGTGGATCTCGCTGCTTCATTTGTCGAAAGCGATCGTTTGGGTGTGGAATTCAATCCTGCAACAGGCGATGCGAAACTTCCTGCATCATTTAAAAAGTCATATCGCGCGTACATGGATGGCGAATGGTGGCGTATCGATGCACCTGCAGAACTCGGTGGCACTGTCATTCCACCTTCAATTCGCTGGGCTATCGCTGAAATGATCCTTGGTTCGAATCCATCGATACATATCTATGCATCCGGTACGGCATTCGCACACGTGGCGCACTTGCTTGGCACCGAGCGCGATAAGAACATCGCAAAACTGATGATCGAGCGCGAATGGGGAGCAACCATGATGCTCACCGAGCCAGACGCGGGAAGCGATGTCGGTGCGGGGCGCACTAAAGCAGCTGATCAAGGTGATGGCACATGGCACATCACTGGCACTAAGAGATTCATTACTTCAGGTGACCATGATCTGAGTGAAAATATTATTCACTTTGTACTCGCGCGACGAGAAGGTGGCGGACCTGGAACTAAAGGTCTCTCACTTTTCCTCATTCCAAAGTTCATGTTTGATCACAAGAGTGGTGAGCTTGGAAAGCGCAATGGGGTGTACGTAACCAAAATCGAACACAAGATGGGATTGAACGTCTCATCAACCTGCGAAATGAATCTTGGCGAGAAAGAACCAGCTGTCGGATATCTATTAGGAGATGTCCACGAGGGAATCGCCCAGATGTTCAAGGTCATCGAATTCGCTCGAATGATGGTCGGAACGAAGGCAATTGCCACCTTAAGCACCGGCTATCTGCAAGCTCTTGCCTATGCAAAAACCCGCGTACAAGGCCCCGATTTAACAAAGGCTGCCGACAAGGCGAGCCCACGTGTCACCATCATCAACCACCCTGATGTACGACGTTCGTTAATGGTCCAAAAGTCCTACGCCGAAGCGATGCGGGCACTTGTTCTCTACACCGCATCCATCCAGGATGAGATTGTCATCAAACAAGAATCAGGTGAGGATGCTGCCAAACTTGCAGAATTAGAAGCGCTCAATGACCTACTTCTTCCAATCGTAAAGGGCTACGGAAGTGAGAAATCCTGGACGCTCCTTGGCACCGAATCTCTCCAAACTTTTGGCGGTTCTGGCTTTACTCAAGATTGGCCGCTTGAACAATATGTTCGTGACGCAAAAATCGATACCCTCTATGAAGGCACGACCGCCATTCAAGGGCTCGATTTCTTCTTCCGTAAGATCGTCAAAGACGGTGGCAAAGCCATTCGTAAAATCGGAAAAGAGATCGGTGCACTTGCTGCCTCCGGTGGAACAAATGCTGAAATCAAAGCGCAACTTGGTGCTGCGCTTAACGAAGTGAACACTTCGATTGGTGCCTTGGTTGGTATCGCGATGGCTTCACAAGATGATCCAAAAGAGATCTATAAAGTGGGTTTGAACACCAGTCGATTGCTGATGAATGTTGGTGACATCATTTGTGCTTGGTTGCTCATCCGTCAAGCCGATGTTGCTACAGAGAAATTAGCCACTGCCAGTGATAAGGAGAAACCGTTCTACCAAGGAAAGATCGCAGCGGCGAAATTCTTTGTCGAGAATGTACTTCCACATATCGCAGTCGATCGAGCAATCATCGAAAAGACCGACAACGCTGTAATGGAGTTACCAGAGAGCGCTTTCTAGTACACTCACGTAGTGCGTAGATTCACCGGCGAGATACTCGTTGTCTTAAGTTCTTTCTTCTTTGCCACAACTGGCGTCCTCGCCAAACTCATCATCGCCGGCGGGATTAGCCCCCTTCGACTCACTCAAATCCGTGTCACCGGCGTATTCATCGCGATGCTCCTCTTCGTCCTGATCACTAATCGTCGGGCTCTCAAAATCACGAGAGAAGAGCTCCCTAACCTCATCCTGATGGGAATCATAGGAATCGCCGGAGTCCAGGCCTTCTATTTCTTCGCAGTCACCCGCATGCCTGTGAGTATCACGCTTGTCATTGAATTCACTGCCCCAATCTGGATTGCACTCTTTATTCGCTTCTTCAAGAAGCAGATCGTCAAGCCGATGATGTGGTGGGGAATCGGAACAGCGTTGGCTGGATTGCTCCTTGTCACTGAGATTTGGAGCGGCCTGAAACTCGATGGCCTCGGAGTAATTGCCGCATTCATCGATGCGCTCGCCTTGGCGTATTACTTCCTTCGACTCGAATCAACTGTGAAGATCCGAGATGGACTAAGTTTGCTCGTCTATGTATTTGGATTTGCAGCCCTCGCCCTCGCCATTATCCAACCACCATGGACATTCCCAATTGAGATATTCACGACCAACCTTTCACTGGAAGAGTTGAGTCCAGGAAATTTCATGATTGGTTGGCAATTGATTGCAATCCTTATCGTATTTGGCTCTATCACTCCCTATTTATTCATCACCTACGGAATTAAGAGAGTTCCTGCATCGCAGGCGAGCGTCATCGCGATGCTCGAGCCTGTTATTGCTGGTGCCATCGCCTGGATTGTTTTAAGCGAAGCGCTCACACCACTACAAGTTATTGGCGGCGGAACAGTACTGGCTGGAATCTATCTCACAGAACGCGCCCGCCTTGGAGCGCGAGAATAAGTACTCGTTAAAGCTGCTGGGCCATATCGACAAAGCGCGAGAAGTGACCTTGGAAGGCGACGGTCACAGTCTTTGTCGGACCATTTCGGTGTTTAGCCACAATCAAATCGGCCTCACCTTGTCGAGGAGAGTCGCGCTCATAGACATCTTCGCGGTGAAGGAGAATGACCATATCGGCATCTTGTTCAATCGAACCAGACTCACGAAGATCAGAGAGCATCGGCTTCTTATCGGCGCGTTGTTCTGGTGAGCGATTGAGCTGGGAGATTGCCACAACCGGGCAATCGAGCTCTTTGGCAAGGAGTTTAAGTTGGCGTGAGAATTCAGAGACTTCTTGTTGACGATTCTCAACCCGCTTGCCGCTCGACATCAGTTGTAGGTAGTCGATGATGACAAGTTTGAGATTATGGCGCTGCTTCAATCGGCGTGCTTTTGCGCGTATTTCCATGATATTGAGGTTGGGCGAATCATCGATAAATAAAGGCGCGTCGGAAATCTCACCCACGCGGAGCGCAAGGCGAGTCCATTCATCATCGCTCATCGTTCCCGAGCGCATATTCTGCAAGGGGATTCGCGCCTCTGCAGAGAGCATGCGCATAGTGATTTCGTTTCGCCCCATCTCAAGGGAGAAAATCACCGAGGTAAGACCGTGTTTAATCGAGGCGTTTCGCGCAAGATCGAGGCCAAGTGTTGATTTACCAATGGCTGGACGAGCAGCAAGCACGACCATATTCCCCGGATGAAGACCATTGGTAAGTTCATCGAGGTCTTTGAATCCGGTTGGCACGCCAGTGAGTTGGCCATCGCGAGCACCGATTGCATCAATTTCATCAAGAGTCCCGGCGAGGAGGTTGCTAATTTGTTGATAATCCTCACTTACCCGTCGCTCAGTTACCGCATAGACCTCTGCTTGCGCAACATCGACCGCATCATCGACATCTCCTTCGCTCGCATAACCAATTTGAACAATCTTCGTTCCAGCTTCAACGAGGCGGCGAAGAATCGCACGTTCACGAACTATCTTCCCGTAATAACCAGCGTTTGCAGCAGTAGGCACGGATGCGATGAGCGTGTGTAAATAGGGTGCACCGCCAACGCGGGTTAGATCCCCATTGCGCGTGAGTTCGGCTGAGACTGTGACAGCATCGACTGGTTCGCCGCGGCCGTACAGATCAAGAATGGTTTCAAAAATCGTTTGATGTGCTGGACGGTAGAAATCATTTCCTCGCAAGGTTTCAACGACATCTGCAATCGCATCCTTACTCAAGAGCATGCCACCGAGCACGCCTTGCTCTGCGACCGTGTCGTTAGGAGGGACTCGCTCAAAACCATCGCCACGTTGCGGAAGTTCAGCAACTGACATGGAGCACCTCCTGAGGATTTACTAAGAGCGACTATAGGAGCACCCGGTGACATGCTCTGCGAAGGTGTGCGGTGAGCTGTTGGAAGTGGTGTGGGAAAGAGCGGCAGAGTTGTTGATGGCCTGTGGATGAGATGGGGAGAACTCCCCCCCTTCCCACCTCTCACCTGCCCAGATAGCCAGTTATGGCTGTGGAGGGAGAAAATTTCTGCCATCTCATCTATTGAACAGAGCACAGAGCACAGAGTTCATTAAAAACGGCCCCCAAGAAATCTTGAGGGCCGCAATCAATTCTGCTGACTCTTATGCAGGCACAACCTCTACTGCAACGTTTGCCGAGACATTCGATGCGAGAGAAATCTTCACGACATGGCGACCCAAAGTCTTGATGTGGCCATTGGTCTTGATGCGATGGCGATCAAGTTCGACGCCAGTTGCTGCCTTAACGGCGAGCGCAATGTCTTTCTCAGTCACGGAACCGAAGAGTCGACCGGCGCTTCCAACTTTGGCACCAACCTTGATACCAGCACCTTCGAGCGCTGCCTTGATTTCACGTGCATGCTCGACATCGCGAATCTCGCGAGCCTTGCGTGCGCGTCGAATCGATGTGATCTGCTTCTCGCCGCCGAGCGACCATGCAATTGCTTTACCGCGTGGGATGAGGAAATTTCGGCCAAAACCATCTTTGACAGTAACGACATCTCCTGGGTGACCAAGACCTGCTACCTCTTGAGTAAGGATGAGTTTCATTCTGCCACTCCCCCTTTAGCGAGCCGTCGATGTGTAGGGAAGGAGCGCCATCTCACGGGCATTCTTGATTGCACGTGCAAGTTCGCGCTGCTGTTGGACGCTTACGCCAGTGATGCGGCGGGAACGGATCTTGCCGCGATCAGAGATAAAGCGACGGAGTAAATTCGTATCTTTGTAATCGATGTAATCAAGCTTGTCGAGGGGATTTGGCTTCTTCTTAAATGGCTTGAGCTGCGCAGCAGCCTTGCCACGAGGGGCCTTTCCCTTTTTCTCTTTGGATCCCATTTTTTCTCCTTTTAACTCTGTAACTCGTTAATTCCTGATATTTGGTTTAGAACGGAGGCTCGTCATTAGCACCGACTGGCGAACCCCAAGAGCCCGATGCGGCCCATGGATCGTCGTTGCCGCCACTCGATGCAGCACCAGCAGATCCTGCACCACCGGCGCGGTTTGTCTTTGACACTTTGGCAGTTGCATTGCGTAGTGATGGGCCGACTTCGTCGACCTCAATCTCATACACAGTGCGCTTCTCGCCCTCTTTTGTCTCATAGGAGCGTTGCTTCAAACGTCCTTGAACGATGACTCGCATTCCACGGGTAAGTGATTCGGCAACATTCTCAGCCGCTTGACGCCAAACATTGCACGAGAGATAGAGTGAATCTCCATCTTTCCATTCATTCGTTGCCTTATCGAGGTAACGCGGTGTCGAAGCGATGCGAAATTTCGCAACCGCTGCACCGTTTGGTGTAAAGCGCAATTCTGGATCGTCAACTAAATTGCCGATGATGGTGATTACTGTATCTCCAGCAGCCA
>CAZBCF010000061.1:0-5331 GCA_964490435.1 uncultured Bifidobacterium sp.
CTCTCTGTGTCGTATCTGAGCGACGTGCGTTAGTTCTTGTTCTCAATCATCGAGCGGCGGTGATCGAAGAATCTGGAACTTTTATCCAACACCCGGCCGGAGATATCTCGCTTCCGACTGTCATCAGATTACAAAGATATGTGCGCGTTCCATATCGAAACTCTGTTCCGCTGACGAGGCGCGCAATTTTCGCGCGTGATGGCGGAAAGTGCGTCTACTGCCAAGCGCCAGCAGCGAGCATCGATCATGTGATGCCGCGTTCGCGAGGTGGCGGCCACACTTGGGAGAATGTTGTCTCTGCCTGTCATCGCTGCAATCACGCAAAAGCAGATCGCACCTTGAAGGATTTAGGATGGAAGCTAAAGCGCCCACCCCATGAACCATCTGGGGCTGCGTGGCGAATTCTGGGAACCGGTCGAGCGGATCCTCGGTGGGTGCCCTATCTAGAACCCTTCGGAGTTGCCTCGCAGCGAGCATGACTTTGAGTTGCGCTAGAGTGCGGAAACTATGACATCGAAAAAAATCGCCCTAACACGTCTTCTGCTCATCGGATGCTTCGCTCTCGTTACCCAACCAGCATGGGCGGTGCGCCAAGAAGGAACACCTGATCCTGGTCAAGGGCTAACCGCGTTGCAGACGGCGCTCTACTTTTTCATCGCGCCATTCGGATTGTTCCTGACCATCGTGGTCGTTGGCTACGCAATACATCGCCCGCGTGAGGGTAAGAGCAAAAAATCAAATGTCCTAACCGAAATCAAATAAAATCAAATAAAACTGTTAACTAGCGCTAAAAGCGGGCGTCCACTCGCTGAGCATTGAGTGCTCGGGCAAGCGCATCACGATTCTCGCTCACAAATCTGCGCAGCGCAGGTGGAGCATCCTGTCCAGCGCCTTTCAACCAGGATTCTGACTTGTCGAGAACCTCTTGGTTGACCTGATAGGCAGGATAGAAGCCAGTGACAATGGTTGAGGCTAATTCGTATGAGAGTCTCTCCCACACCGATGTCAACGATTCAAAATACTTGTCAATGTATGACTTAGTGAGATCGCGTTGTCCTGGTCTATTGAACCCAGCAATCGTGGCATCATGAATGTGGTTAGAGAGTTCGCCTCCCATCGCATCAGCCCACGCTCGCTCTTTTGCCTCTTTAGTGGGTAGTGCGGCACGGGCAGAAGCAGCATATTTATGGCCGCTAGCAGTGTTATCGCGTTCTAGTTCGCTATCAATCACTGTTGAAGTGATTAAACCGCGTTCTGCGAGACAATTGAGGAAATGCCAGCGCAAATCGGCGTCGACGACCAAACCGGGAAGTCTGCCATCGAGCATGTCCTTGATTCGTGAATGCTGTCGATCTGAGAAGGCGAAGGACGCGAAGGAGCGTGCGAATTGCAGTTGCATGTCGCTTCCTTCTGGTGCTTGTTCCAACATAATCTCAACGCCGTTCGCAACTTGCTCGCGCACTTTGTCTCGATTCTCATCGCACGCGTATAACTCGACAGCTGTGCCCAATTGCAAGAGTGTCATCGAGACTACTGAGACATCTTTCTCGGTAGATAAACCAGTCACTGCCATCGGAACATATTCACTCGCGCTCAACTCACCATCTCGCAACATGTCCCAGGTCGCTGACCAACAAAGCGCGCGGGTCAGGGGCTCTTCTACTCCAGAGAGTTTTGCGATCAAGGTTTCTACTGACCTCGCATCAAATCTAATCTTGCCGTAAGAGAGATCACCATCATTAATGAGCAGTAGGTCGCCGGCACGCTCACCCTTGAATGCTTCGACCGAAGTTGCGGCACCTGAGACATCGAGTTCATGGCTGGTTCGACGCACGAGTCGCTCGCCAACTAGGTCGTAGATTCCCACTGACATTCGGTGTGGACGAAGTTCCTTTGATCCAACGGGGATCTTAGGTGGCTCTTGTTTCACCGTGACGGCCGAGTATTTGCCATCAACAACAGTGAGCTCTGGCCGCAAGGTATTGACTCCTGCCGTGCAGAGCCATGTATCGACCCATGGTTTGAGATTTCGACCGCTGGTCGCCTCTAATTCGACGAGCAAATCATTCAGGGTGGTGTTCGCCCAGGCATGTTTGGTGAAGTATTTCTTGAGCGCTGCAATGAAATTCGCCTTACCCACGTGAGCGACAAGTTGTTGCAAGACCGAGGCGCCTTTTGCGTAGGTGATTCCATCAAAGTTGGTACGAACCGCCTCTAAGTCATGCATGTCGACGACAATCGGATGTGTCGAGGAGAGTTGGTCTTGACGGTATGCCCAATTCTTGCGTTCGGCATTGAATGTCGTCCACGAGTTCTTAAATTTCGTCGCGTCGGCGAGCGCTGTGTACGAAGCCCATTCTGCGAAAGATTCGTTGAGCCATAGGTCATCCCACCAGGACATCGTGACCAGGTCGCCAAACCACATGTGCGCCATCTCGTGCAGAATCACGTTCGCACGCCAGTTGTAGTTCTTGTCGGTGACCTTACTGCGAAAGACGAAGTAATCCTCGGCAAAGGTGACGCATCCAGCATTCTCCATCGCACCTGCATTGAATTCGGCAACCGCCAGTTGGTCATATTTCTCGAATGGATAGGCAAGACCGAATTCGCGCTCGAAGTATTCGAATCCTTGTTTGGTAATAAGGAATATCTCGCTCGCGTCTAGGTGCTTGGCGAGTGACTTACGGCAGTAGATGCCGAGAGGAACTTCCTTCTCACCTTTGTAGACATCAAATTCTTTGTGGTATGGCCCTGCTACAAGCGCAGTGATATAGGTCGACATTACAGGTGTTGTGGTGAATAAGGTTGACTTCGAGTTCGCGCTGAGTTCTTTACTTTCAGCAACGGGATTATTGGAGATGACCTCCCAGTGGCGGGGAGTGATTGTGCTCAAAGTGAACGTTGCCTTGAGATCGGGTTGGTCGAAGCAGGCATACATTCGCCGCGCATCAGCCACTTCGAACTGGGTGTAAAGATAAACTTCGGAATCTGCAGGGTCGACGAAGCGATGTAGCCCTTCGCCACTGACGGAGTAGAGCGCCTCAAGGTCGACGATGAGCACGTTCTCAGCGGCAAGGTTGGTGAGGTGGATGCTCTCGCCATCGAATGCCGAGGCATCGAGGGCTACTCCATTAAGTGAGCCGCTGTGCATTGATTTGGCTACTGCATCGATGAAGGTGCTCGAGCCAGGCTGACTGCTACGAAAGTGAACTGCGGTCTTGGCGAGGAAGGTCTCAGAGCCAGTAGTGAGATCAAGTTCGACGTGGTAACTCTCGACAGAGAGGTGTGCAGAGCGTGATAGCGCTTCTTCGCGGGTGAGGTTGACTCCGGGCACGGGCGGGCTCCTTTAGCGGGATGAAAGAGGCCACTATCAAACCACCAGAGTGAGAAATCTGTCCTATTGGTGGCACCCTTGCCCCATGGAGCGCACCGGGGGATCCGAGCACCCTAATTCGATTCGCACATACAAGTTACGCGGGGCTCGCATCACCCCTGCCCAAGAAGGTGCGATAGAACGACTAGGGGAGCGTTTTGTCCTGCCAATCGGAGATTCACGCCTCGGGGTAGGAAGGAGTGCGCCACTGGATGTGCGCCTGTTATTTCCTGAAGCGAAGCGGCGCGTGCTTGAAATTGGAAGCGGAATGGGTGAAGCGACTGCCGCGATGGCGATGTCCGAGCCCGAGAGCGCAGTCATTGCGATAGAGGTTCATAAGCCGGGTGTTGGCTCGCTCCTGTGGCGGATAGAGAAGTTGGGGCTGACCAACGTGCGCATCGTGCATGCAGATGTTAATGAAGTCTTGCGTGAGCGTTTTGCGGATGAGAGTTTCGATGAGATTCGAATCTTCTTTCCAGATCCGTGGCAGAAGCTTCGACATCACAAGCGCCGTTTGCTACAAGAGGAATTCATTCACCTGCTTGCGACTAAATTGACATTCAATGGGTTACT
Source organism: uncultured Bifidobacterium sp. (assembly GCA_964490435.1). GTDB lineage: Bacteria > Actinomycetota > Actinomycetes > Nanopelagicales > Nanopelagicaceae > IMCC26077. The sequence goes on from CAZBCF010000061.1 coordinate 3,947, forward strand.
TCACATTGCGACCGATTGGCAGCCCTATGCGCAGTGGATCACCGCAGAGTTTGCCAAGGTGCCTGAGTTTGTTGGCGGGGTCGTGCAGCGACCTGCGAACCGACCGATGACGCGATTTGAAGAGCAGGGAATCACCAAGGACCATCAGGTGACCGACTTCTTTTACTACAAGAGGTAGCGCGCTACAGCGGAGGAAGTTTCTTGCTCGCTTCGTATTCGCTAATCATGTCGATTCGACGAGTATGTCTCTCTTCGTTGGAATACTCGGTAGCAAGGAAGGCATCGACGATTTCGAGGGCCTCTTTCTCGGAGTGCATGCGCTCGCCGAGAGATAAGACATTTGCATTGTTATGTTGTCGGGCAAGTTTTGCGATTTCGGGTTTCCAGGCGAGGGCGGCGCGGATGCCAGTTACTTTATTAGCGGAGATTTGTTCACCATTTCCGGAGCCGCCAAGGACGATGCCGAGGGAGCGCGGTTCTGCGGCGACTGCTTCGGCTGCGCGCAGGCAGAAGACGGGGTAATCATCGAGGGCTTCGTATTCGAACGGGCCATGGTCTACGACCTCATGGCCGTTCAGGTGCAGGTGGCTGATGATGAGTGTCTTGTATGCGAATCCGGCGTGATCACTGGCGATATGGATTTTCATGGGGGGATACTCTCAGAAAAAAGATGAGGCGCGGTGGATTCTCATCTCCACGCGCGCCTCATCTCCTGAGGGGTCCGTTCTCAGTCTTGTTCTGCCTTCTTCTGCAACTTATGCAACTTTCTTGCTGGTTGTGGTCTTGACTTGCTTGACCACGACCTTACCTTTGCTCTTAGCGTTCGAAGCGCCGGTGCTCGCGGAAGGGGATGCTGCTGGCTTTGGTGTGACTACTGCGCCATTGCCTTTGCCTTTACCGTTGCCGCCTGGCGCACCTTGTGCGTTCGGAGCCTTTTGCGGGCTTGCGACCATCGCAGCGATTCGCTCTGCGAGTCCAGTCTTTTGCAGAGTTGCTTGGTCGGCAGTCATTCGTCCTGCCGCTACTGCAGCATCGATGCGATCAGTTGCTTCTTTGACAAGTGCTGCTACGAGAGCATCTTTCTTGGCACCTGCAATTGCAGCGAGCGTCTCGCCTGCTTGGAGGCGAGTTTGAATATCTGCCCATGCGACTCCGACAATGTCAGAAACTAATTTTTCGTGTGCTGCCTTTTGGGCGTCTGCTGCTGCTTTCGCTGCGGCTGGTGCATTGACGAGCGCCTTGGTGATTGCATCGGATTGCGCCTGTGTGATGGTTCCTGCTTTGACGAGCTCTGCAAGGACTGCGGCTACGCCATCAATTCCACCTTGTGGTCCACCACGGAAATCTCCGTCGCCAGGTCCGTCGCCGTCACGATCGCCAGGTCC
>CAZBCF010000062.1:0-5262 GCA_964490435.1 uncultured Bifidobacterium sp.
CGCACCCTTGAAGCGATAAAGTGGCGTCCATGGCTGAGTTCATTTACACGATGAAAAAGGCGCGTAAAGCGCACGGTGACAAGGTCATTCTTGATGATGTCACGTTGATGTTCTTGCCCGGAGCCAAGATCGGCGTTGTCGGTCCGAATGGTGCCGGTAAATCGACGGTCTTACAGATTATGGCTGGATTACAGCAACCTTCAAATGGCGAGGCATATCTGACCCCGGGCTACACCGTTGGCATCTTGTTGCAAGAGCCACCACTCAACGAAACCAAGAATGTCCTTGAGAATGTGGAAGAAGGTGTCGCAAACATCATGGAGATGCTCAATCGTTTCAATGAAATTTCTGATCGGATGTCTGCACCTGATGCTGACTACGACAAGTTGCTCGCCGAAATGGGAGACTTACAAGAAAAACTTGATCACGCCAATGCGTGGGAGATTGATTCTCGATTAGAGCAGGCGATGGATGCACTTCGCTGTCCACCGCCAGATGCAGATGTGAAGGTGCTCTCTGGCGGCGAACGACGCCGGGTAGCGCTCTGTAAATTGCTCTTGCAAGCGCCAGATTTGTTATTACTCGATGAGCCAACGAACCACCTCGATGCCGAATCAGTCCTCTGGCTTGAGCAGCACCTTGCTAAATACAACGGCACAGTCGTTGCTATCACTCACGATCGTTACTTCCTCGACAACGTTGCGCAGTGGATCTTGGAACTCGATCGTGGGCGTGCTTATCCGTACGAAGGTAACTATTCGACCTACCTCGAGACTAAGGCGCAGCGATTGAAGATCGAGGGTCAAAAAGATGCAAAGCGCGCCAAGCGTTTGGCCGAAGAACTCGATTGGGTGCGCCAAAACGCAAAGGGTCGCCAAGTCAAACAGAAAGCGCGTCTGGCACGCTATGAAGAAATGGCAGCAGAAGCAGAGAAGATGCGCAAACTCGATTTCGAAGAGATCCAGATTCCACCTGGACCTCGCCTTGGCAATGTCGTTGTAGAGGTTGAGAACCTTGTTAAGGGCTTTGGCGATCGATTACTTTTTGATGGCCTTTCATTTACGCTCCCGCGTAACGGCATAGTTGGTGTAATTGGACCTAATGGCGCAGGAAAGACCACGCTCTTCAAGATGATTCAAGGTTTAGAGACTCCCGATAGCGGCAGCATCAAAATTGGTGAGACCGTCTCGATTTCTTATGTCGACCAGAATCGTGCTGGTATCGACCCAAAGAAAACTTTGTGGGAGGTCGTCTCTGAAGGTCTCGACATTATGAAGGTCGGACAGGTCGAGATTCCCTCGCGGGCTTACGTTTCAACGTTCGGGTTCAAAGGACCTGATCAACAAAAACCTGCTGGCGTTCTCTCTGGCGGTGAGCGAAATCGCTTGAATCTTGCGCTCACGTTGAAGATGGGCGGAAACCTCTTGCTCCTCGACGAGCCAACCAATGACTTGGATGTTGAGACGCTCGGAAGCCTTGAGAATGCGCTCCTTAACTTCCCTGGTTGCGCAGTGGTCATCTCGCACGATCGCTGGTTCTTAGATCGCGTTGCGACCCATATTCTCGCTTACGAAGGCGAGTCGCAGTGGTTCTGGTTCGAAGGGAACTTCGAATCATACGAAGCGAATAAGATCGAACGTCTTGGGCCTGAGGCGTCTCGTCCTCATCGTGTGACCTACAGAAAGTTGACTCGATAATGCGACATATCTATCCGCTACAAGTTCGTTGGGGCGATCTCGACGCCTTTGGTCATGTGAACAACGCCACGTATCTCACCTACATTCAAGAAGCGCGTGTGGATTTCACTATCTATGCACGCCAACGAAAGAATCAGGCACCCATCCTCTTCGACATGGTAGTTGCGCGTGCAGAGGTCGATTACGTGGCACCTATCTATGAAGGTGGCGTCAACGCGCAGGTCGAGGTGTGGGTCCATCGAATCGGCAATTCCTCTTTTGGCCTTGCTTATGAAGTTCATGTTGATGGACAGGTCGTAGCCAAAGCGCGCACAGTGCAGGTGACCGTTGATATGAACTCGAAAATGTCACGTCCACTCAGTGAGGCCGAAAAGGAGTTCCTCCAGGAGTACTTTCACGGTGAGTGAAAACTTCTATGAACGCTTTGGTGGCGCTCCTGCCTTCGAAAAATTAGTTCATACCTTTTACCAAAACGTGAAGAAGGACTCGCTCCTGAGCCCGATGTATCCCGAGAGCGATTTTGAAGGCGCTGAGCGGAGATTACGAATGTTTCTTGAGCAATATTGGGGCGGGCCACATACCTATTCCGATGAGCGCGGCCATCCACGGCTACGAATGCGGCACATCCCTTTTCGTATCGGAATTGCTGAACGAGATGCGTGGCTCGCCTGTATGAAGCCAGCAGTGGATGAGATGGGTTTGAGTGAAGAATTGCATGCAGAACTGTGGGGTTATCTCGAGGGCGCTGCGACCTTCATGATCAATCAATAATTCTCATCAGGAGATTATTGCGAGTGATTTCCCACTTTGAGAATCTCACCATTACGAAGGTACCAGAGCACATTGTTATCATCGCGAATTGTCGTGATTCGCATTCCGACATTAACGACCACGCCACTGATTTCAAGAAGTTGCACCCGATCGCCAACTCCATATTGATCCTCAATTAACATCGATAAACCTGAGAGGATGTCGCGCACGATAGTTTGTGCGCCGAGACCAAGGGCTACTCCCACGACTCCTGCAGAGGTGAGTAACGGGCCCAGATTGAGTCCGAGTTGATCCAAGATCATGGCGCCGGCGACGATGAAGGTAAGGGCATTCATGGTGCTCTTGAGTAATGCGCCGATCGTTCGGGCGCGTTCAGCAGCCCGATTCTCGGTACCTCGATCAGTCTTGGCAATCAACTTATTCATCGAGCGGATGATCGCGCGGTTAGCCGAGAACTTGATGATAAGTGCAATGACCACGACGGTAGCGATTCGTATTGGTGCGCCAGTAAACCACGCTATGAACTGATCGAGTGCGCCATTCATTTGCCAGTTCCACCATTCTGGGACATTCCCGTCCACCGTGAGATAAATGCTAGAGAGTCGGCGCTCAAATCAATGGTGCGGGTGAGGGAACGGGCGCCGTGTCCGACATTTCGTTCGGCGCGGATGAGAATCGGGCGCTCAGAATCTGCGCTCTGTGCGTATTGCAGGGCGGCGCACATCTTTCGAGCATGGAGTGGGTCGACTCGAGTATCGCCCTCAAAGACGGTGAAGAGCGTTGCGGGATACCGCTCACCTTCGCGCACCTGGTGGTAGGGGGAGTAACCAATTAACCAATCGAATTCCTCTTCCACCTGCGCCGAGCCATATTCATCGCTCCAGGTTGCACCTAAGCCGTGAAGTTCGTAGCGAATCATGTCGAGTAATGGCGCTGAACAGACCACTGCAGCGAAGAGATCGGGTCGTTGCGTGAGCGCGGCCCCAACCAGAAGCCCACCATTCGAACCGCCTTCAATGGCTAATTGTTCTGACGTGGTCCAACCATTGTTGATAAGAAAATGTGCGGCGTAGAGAAAATCGTCGAAGACGTTCTGTTTCTCACCGCGCATACCTTGGCGATGCCACTCTTCTCCCTCTTCGTCGCCACCGCGGATATTTGCGACTGCCCAGACGCCGCCAGCTTCGACCCACGCCAAAGCAGTTGCCGAAAACGCTGGATTCAGTCCGACGCCAAAACCACCATATCCATATAGAACAGTAGGGCGAGGTTTATCTGCTCCGTCATGGGCCGAGAGTATGAACATACGAACGAGAGTGTCATCGAAGGACGTGTAAGTAATTTGCTGCGCGAATACTTTGGGAACGTGCACAGCACCGGGCGGATCGGCATATTTTTGTACCGCCAAAGTGCGCCCGTCGAAGGAGTAGATTGTTGGCGGAGTCACATGGTCGGTATAACCAAACCACGCTTCGTGTCCACCCTCAGGTCGAACTGCGATTCCTGTAATCGTTCCTAATCCTGGTAATGGAATCGTGCTTTGTCGCTCGCCGGTTTCGAGCGAGTGCACGGTGACCTCACTAACAGTATGTCTGCTCCACAGCACCAGCAGCATGCTCGCAGGCATGAGCGGGCCATCAAGCACCGCCCACCCCCCGAGAACCGCTTCGGGATCTTCGGGGACTAGGTCGCGCCACTCTGCAGATTCGCCGACGGATAACAAAGTCGTTGGCGAGGAGATGCAGATGCGACCTCGTGGCGCATCGAAATTCGTTCCAATCAAAATTCGACCATCGCGCAAAGGCTCCAGTGAGGTTTGTGAATCACTTTCGGCGCTTTGAATCAAGATGAATTTCGGCGCGCTTGGTGGCGCTGCATGTAAATCAGCAAGCCAGAGGTCGTTGCGAGGTTCGGTTCCAGCGCTTGCACTAAGAGTGAGCCACCGCCCATCCATCGATACGCTCACTCCGTAGTAGTTAGTCATCTCGAGTCCGGAACCAAAGATCTCGACATCCTCGGAGGGATCGCTTCCGACGATGTGGAAGTACACCCGACGGTGATACTGACGTTCATCCTCTTTGAGCAACTCTGGTGCGAGTCTGCGAACGTAGTAGAAGGCTTTCCCACCCGGTAACCAGGCGATGGGTGAGTATCGTGCGCGATCTATTGGACCATCGATGACCTCATGTGTGTCGACATCCATCACATAGAGCGTGCTCTCTTCGGTTCCACCGGTAGAGAGTTGATACGCGAGTAGGTCGCCCTCCTTTGACGGTTGCCACGAATCCAAAGTGGTGGTCCCACCCGGATTGATTGCGAGTGGATCGATCAAGACTTCGACCTCGCTCGTCTGATCTTTTCGCGTATATAAGATTCCTAACTCTTCGCTAGCAGTTCTGCGCATGAAGAATTCGCGAGCGCCCCGCCAGGTAGGAGTCGAGCGATATCCAGCACCGAGAAGTTCCCGTAGTCGAGTGCTCCATTGATGGCGCCCGGGAAGGAGCGCGATCTGGCTCTGCCACAGGGCTTCTTGTGCGCTGGAGAAGTCTCGGACCTCGTCACTATCGGCGAGCTCTAGCCAGCGATAGGGATCTGCCACCTCCCGACCAAAAATCAGATCTTTAGTCGCCTCGCGATGGCTCTGCGGGTACTTCACCCCTTTAGCCTAGAGATAAGTTCTTGGGAAAGTTACTAACTTTTAAGGTTTTGCGCCGCGTCAGTGCTGGCGTTCTTGCCACAACCTCAGCAAGATATCGCCATCGGGTGGTTCCCGAGTTCCAGAGGGGAGTAGTGA
>CAZBCF010000063.1:0-5020 GCA_964490435.1 uncultured Bifidobacterium sp.
AGCGGACTACATCGCACTCGTAACAGCCAATCCACCCGATGTCGAGTCCCACAATAAACCTCGTGCGATCTGCCGTCTGGATTGCGATTGCAGTCGCAGTCAGAGGTCGATGTACTCCAGTGGAGAGCGCTGACGTGCTCTTGCCCCATGGATTAGCGGAGATTCCAACGGGTGGCGTGATATCGGCTTGTGAAATGCCAAAAAGTGTTCGCGTTAGTTGTGATGGAACGCGATCAATCTCTGGACGTGCGCTCATCACCGCAGGATTCGGGGCAACCGAGCGATTGCTGCTGACACTTCATCGGTAATTAATTCGAGTCCACCTTCGGCAAGCAAAGTTTGCCATGCCTGATAGCGAAATCGCTTGTAAGACTCGGGCGTTGGTAGGTACATATACCCAGGACCGTTGGTGCAATTGAGTACAAAGATCACTCGATCAGGGTGGCGACGGCGTAACTCCATTTGGAAATAGGAATATGCCTCACCAGGTTGGCCGACGATTACTGCATCGCCCCACTGCCAAATCCACACTGGATGGGTGGCGCGACCTCCTTCTAATACATAACCGGCGCGAAGCTTCATCGCACGATTAATGCGCGTCTCGCGAGGACCCTCACCAACATCTTTCCAACGCTCGCGCAACTCTTCAATAGTTGGCAGTTTTTGCAACGGTACTTCGATATCGAGTCGAACAGCGCTGGTGATGTTAGGCGCATCGTTTATAACTTCTTCCCAGTCACCGAGCAATCCTCCGGATTCAACTGCTTCAAGAAATCGCATTCCCTTACCCGAAGTGATCATCTTCTCAAGAGTGGCCATTGTGGCATAACCAAGAATTCGACCATTCTTATCGGCGACTTCGGTATCACCTGAGAATCCATCGCGTGGCGCAAGATCTCCGGATGCGCCTTGCAAGAAGAGCATCGGCGCTCTGGTCTTTGCCTGCACGATATCTCGCGCTTCACCAACGAAATCTGGTGAAACCTTGCTGTTCTTCCAAGCAAGGGTAGTGGGATGGCAGGCGTAATTAACGATCGTCCCGATGATTTTCCCCGCTGAATCGCAAATCCGACCAACAGTGAGAGTGTCATCGGCTGGCACGCCAGGATTAATTCCGACGATATCGAGATCTCCGCAGGGTAGATCCCTATTCATTGCCAAGTCACACTTGCCATATGCCCATGTCATGGTCGCAGGTAGCGCCTTCTCTGCAGCCTCTTTGCATGCTGCAATGATCTCTGCAGTAGCAAACTTGTGATACTCCGCAACGAACTCGCCGCCTTCTAGATGGGCAACATCAGAAGCGGTAGTCGGACCAGCATGGGTATGGGTCAAGTGAAGTTGTAATTGATTCTCTTCAATGCCTAATTCTTTTAACACCACTCCACGCACTGCTAAGTCATCGGTTTTACCTTGCCACCAACCCCAATCAACGGTGACCAAGTATTGGAATTGCCCAGAGATAGCTTTAACTGCAACGGCAGTCGTGGTGATGTTGTTGTGAATTCCGGTAGCGACGTGGATTTTTGCCGCACCCCAACTTGCAGCGCGAATTCCGATGGGCGGATTTATTGTTCGTTGTGCGACCCCCGAAATTAACCCTGCTGTGTAAGGCTTGATGAATGAGATTTCTTTTGGTGGTTGTAGGTCGTGACGTGCCATTACTTCGCTCCTAAAATTCGTTTGATTGCGGTATCGGCTGCATCAATAACTGAATCTAGAGAGCCGGCCGCCAACAGTGTTTGCCACGCTTGATAGGCAGGCGCGTTGTACGCGCTCTTGATTGGCAAATAGAAGAGCCCTGGCGCATTGGTTAGGTTCATGACGAAGATTACTTTCCCAGGATTTCTCCGACGTAGTTCGGTCTGAATAAAGGAATACGCCTCGCCAGGTTGTGCAACGAAAACTGCCTCGCCCCACTGCCATACCCATATCGGATGATCCACTTGTGCATTGGATTCGTAGCCAATTCGAAGGCGTTCGGCTCGCATGATTCGCTCCTCTAGCGCGCCCGGATCGATGCCCGCCCACTCTTCGCGGAGTTGCGCAATCGACTTCAATTCTTTTACCCGCACCTTTGCATCAATTCGTTCTTCTTGGCATACGTCAGAGCCACGCACCGGCATCTCGTGCCATTCACCAAGAAGTGCGCCAGATTCGACGATGCCATTCCAGCGAAGTCCGTGTCCCGGGGATTGCATCGACGCAAGGGTGGAGAGAATCGCATGTCCAAGCATCGTGCCGTTCTTATCGGCAAGTGATGTGTCACCGCTGTATTGATTACGAGGTGAAAGTTCACCTGATGCTCCCTGCAAGAACATCATCGGTGCACCTGTTGCCTTTTCTACCAAAATGCGCGCCATGCCGATGTAATCTGGCGAAACCGCCATGTTGTCCCAAGCAAGTGTTGTGGGATGACACGCGTAATTTGCAATGGTGCCAATTATTTTTCCAGACCGATTAGATATTCGACCCACAACAAGAGTGTCGTCAGCAACAATGTCTGGATTAAATGCCACGACTTCTTGCGAACCACACGGCAGATCTCGATTGACCGCAAGATTGCAGTGGCCATAGCCCCATGTCACATCAACATCCTCGATCTTTGAGGCTGCCTCTTTGCACGCCTCGATCGACTTCGTGATGATTGCCTCTCGGAATGCAGGGATTAACTCTGAACCTTCCTTTTGTGATCGATGTAAACAAGGAAGCGGGACAGCGTGAGTGTGGCTTGAAGCAAAAAGAATCTTGTCTCGATCCACGCCAACACCATCTGCGATTCGATCTAGCAAATCATGGGCACACTCAACGCAGCCAAGTACGCATAGATCGATACCGACGATAAAACTCCTCGCACCGCTCTTATCCTCACGCGCGACAGCGGTAAGAAAGAGTCCAATGTGGATGGATTCTGAGCGGAACTTCTTCGCCGCTCCCCAGATTCCCGACATGATGCCGACCGGTGGGGTGAACTCTCGCTGAGCAACGCCACATCGAAGCGCACTCATAGGTTCGCGCCAGGTAGTTTGGTTTGGAGTTAGATAAGCATTTGGTGATTCAGTCGAGGCCATTTCACTATTCAATCACTGGGTAGATTGGCTGTCCACGAATTAGCCTGAGATTTATCTCTTATTCGGGAGTGCGAAATCTCAGGCGGAGAAAAGTGCTCATTCCCAACGCCATGACCGCGCCAAATGCGATTGCTCCACGAGGAGTGAATGTATGGGCAAGGAAACCAAGTGCAATACCGCCGATTGCGATCATCGTTTGCCATGCAAATATATATATTCCCCAGGATCTGCCGTAGAAATCCGGTGCGGCATAGGTGCGAATCCCACCATTGCCCGAGATGTTCACCCCCATCGAGAAATAGCCGCAACCAAAAAGCGCGATGAGGTAGATCCAATAATTTGGCGCTAGTGATGCACAGAACCAAATACCTGCCATGAAAAAAGCCCGCTTGGTCAGCAAGTCAATCGAGGGCAGGGTCTTGTGGCGCGCGAAGGAGACTGCACCCAGAATCGCACCGGCTGCAATTGCTGAACCCATCAAACCAAATCCAGATGCGCTTCCTTTAAAGACCTGCTTTGCCATCAAAGCGGAAGTGAATTGCATATCCTGTCCCCACATTGCAAGGAACGAGACGGCAAAGATCGAATAGAAGAGCCGCTTCTCCTTGAAGACATATGCGAAGCCATCCCGGAGTAAAACCAGAACGCCTTCCTCGCGTACATGTTGATATCGATAATCAACTGGTCGAATCGAAGCCAGTGAGAGCGCGCAGAGTAAATAGCTCAGGGAATTGAAGAGTATCGCCTCCCCGATTCCTAATACGTCAATCACAACACCGGCGAGAGCCGGACCAAAGAGGCGACCAATATTTATATTCGCAGAATTAAGGCTGAGCGCACTGGGCAATTTATCTTCACCAACGAGGGTGACGTAATAACTCTGCCGAATCGGACCATCAATCGCATTTGTGACGCCTAAAAGGAATGCGGCCGCAATGACATGCACGCTTGAAACTCGGTTTAGAAGCACCAGTCCTGCAAGAGTCGCTGCGATACCAGAAGCAACGAGATTGCACGCAATGAGCGCTCGCTTCGGATTGACTTTATCTGCCAATTTCCCGGCATGTAGACTGAAGAAGAAGCCCGGCAAGAATTGTGCGGCTACGACCACGCCAAGAAGTTGTGCGCTATCGGTGAGATTGAGGATCAACCAATCTTGTGCGACGCGATGCGCCCAATTTCCCGAGTTCGATATGGCTGTGCCAAAGAAATAGTTTCGATAGTTTCGTTCTTTCAGCGCGATAAATCGAGTGTTTGCATTGGCTCGACTGAACGCCATTGCAAAAACGTACCCGACCTACTCATCGGTACACGAGAAGCGAATTCGGTCGAGCCGAAAGGTCACAAATTGTTACTTGATTACCCTCCGATAAATGGCTACAGCCTTAGAAAATGGCTGGTAAAACGAGTGCGATTCGGACATGCCACCCACCCGATTTTTCTGGGTAGAAAATCGTTGCCAGCGCCAATTCTCGTAAGTAGCATTTTGCGCCATCAAGGCCACATCGGTCTTGAAGTATGTGCTTAGCCCTCCGGAAAGGTACTAAGAATGACATCAAAGAAAATGCGAAATGTTGTCCTCGCATTTGCATCGGCTTCGCTGTTGGGATCTCTTCTCATCGGCGTACCGGCTGCAAAGGCAGCAACTGGAGCAAAGTGTAAGTTGAGTACACCAACAGCAGTGGCTGAATGCGATGCAATCACCATTGCGGCAGTTGGAAAAGTCACATCTCTAGATCCAATAAATGCAAACCGCACAGTCAACGGAAACTATGTTTCTCGCCTTCTTATACAAGGACTTCTATGGCGATTTGGGTCTGATGGAAAGCCCAAGCCAGATTTGGTTAAGACTGTCTCAAAGTCAGCTGATGGATTGACGTGGACTCTCACGCTCAAAGATTTGAAGTATTCAGATGGAAAAACTCCAGTAGAGGCTCAAGATGCAGTGG
>CAZBCF010000064.1:0-4817 GCA_964490435.1 uncultured Bifidobacterium sp.
CGTGCGCTCAATAAGCGAAATGGTTAGGGTGTTAAACATACCGAGTATGGCAATCACCATACCAATCGCACCAAACCCGATTAGCACATAGTTGAAAAAGCGAAACACCTGGTTAATTTGTTCTACAGTGTCTATTGGCGAAGTCGTTTGAAAGCCAAGGCTTTCAATTTGCTTACGTAGGCCCGCAATAGATTGATCATCTTTAGCCAGTAATTTAAACTGCGAGTAGCTGCCCGCCTGAGCAACCTCAAAATGATAACGCGGTATAAAAACTTCGCTACCCGTTCCAGAGTCCAATATTCCTACAACCGTAAATTCGTCGTCAACAGTTTTAGCATCACGCCTTATTTGCTGTAGCGGTATTTTAATGCGGATTTTTGAATTTGTAATATCAGTTTTTTCATCAATACTCATCGATTTAAGCGCAGCTCGGTTAAAAAGTGCCACTTTTTCGTCGGTTTTTTGCAATAGACGCCCCTTAACTAGGTTGAGGCTTGTCATATTTTGATAAGGCACATCAATGCCATACACAACGCTATCTATTTCACTACCAGAGTACTGCACGCTACCAGGGAATGTGAAACTTGCACTTATTTCGCTGGTACTCGAAAAATCTCGAATTTTATTAAAGCTATCTGTTGTAAGCGAGATAATTTTTGAATTAGACGATGTAACACTGATAGACCGAATTGACTCATTTCCGATAATTTCATTTGTTACCAAATTGCGCAGTCCCATACCAAACGAAAGCAAAAAGTATATAGCACCAACGCCAATAGCAACACCTAAAAATGTTAGCGAGGTACGAAGTTTTTTGCTAATAAGGTTTTTCCAGGCAATATAAAACAAAGTTGCAATAGGAATCGAAGGGAATTTTCGGCGCTTGGGCCTATGAAGCCACGTCATAAAGCGTGATGTTTTTCTCGCCTCTACATTGGTATTAATTATTTGCTGTGCCATATTTCCTCATATGCAACAATCGTTCTTTTAGATCGCTTAAAATACGCTCCGTCACGCGCTGGGTATCATCGTTGATTTGCGTAACAATACCGTCCTCGATTTCCATTAACGTGTCTGCAAGCGATAAATATTCTAAGTTATGGGTAACCAAAATAATTGTTGAGCGATATTCGTCCTGGCAATTTTGCAACAACTCCATTACGCGGTCGCCATTTTTACTATCAAGGTTACCGGTTGGCTCATCTGCCAAAATAAATAATGGGTTAGTAGAAAGAGCCCTCGCCAAGCTCAGCCTTTGTTGCTCACCACCAGATAGGTAATACGGGTATTTTTGAGCATACACACTCATACCTACTCGCTCTAATGACAATTTTGCCATCTTTGCGGCACTCGATCGTGAGTACCCTAAAAAGTAAAGTGGCACAGATATGTTTTCGAGCACGTTCAAGCTTTTGATCCAATAATTGGTTTGGTATACCGTACCAACATGATTAGCACGAAAATACGCAAGCTCATCGCTCGTATAATCATATATATTTTCACCCCGTATTATCACTTGGCCGGTGCTTGGTCTTTGCAAACCAGACAATATATTAAGCAAGGTTGATTTACCGCTACCGGAAGGGCCATATATGATGTTAAAGCTGTTCTCGACTATATCTAAATTGGCATTACGAATAGCAGGTAGGGTGTCGTGACCTACTTGAAAATTAACCGACACGTTGGTGGCTTTTATTAATACCTGCTTCATTTTATGTACGCTCTAATTTCTAAAACCCAAACACCTTTCTTAATGCGTTAAGTACCACTGTCAGAACATTCTCGGACGCTCTACCGATAATAGCTGGCTGCGCATCAGAGTACGCCACGTTACCGGCTTTATCTTTGGAAACTGGTCGAAGTGAGTACACACGTGAGGTTGGTAGGTCAGATACTATCACGATGTGTTCGGTTGTAAGGTTGGTATCTTCGGCGGTGCGGAAGTTAAACACGCTTGCATTTGAGCCATCAGCATATTCAACGTAACTGGTTGCTGGCTCATCGGTTCGCCACGATACCACAACCTGTCCGCGAGCTTCACCACCGGTGCCCTTAATGCTCGCTTCGAGTGTTGCATCGGCAATCTTTGGAGGACGTGTATCAAGCGCTGTCTTTATGACCTGCCTATCAGAAATTGCTAGGTTGCCATCAACATCGCGTGATTGCGCCAGTATAAAGTATTCGCTGTTATCATCTAGCCCACGGATAATTATTTTATGCTCGGTAGCTAATTTCGAATCAAGTACATCAACGCCATTTGTGCCAACTTTGCCGTATGTAACCGATGAGTTTGCTGGTACGTTCGTCTGCCATGATATTTCTTGGGTACTCGTTGGTTCGCCAGCTATTGGCTGGAATCGCAAATTACTTATACGTGGGCGAGGCGGGGTAGTAAACGAGTACACATCACCTTCGTAAGCATTTCCTTCGGAGTCGTATGATATTAGTTTATAGAAGTACTTTGAACCGTCCTGCAAACCATCTAGTTCAATATCATACGTTGATTCGGTAAATGAGGTATTAATTGATTTTGAGCCACCAAACGAATCGCTTAACCCGTACACAACTGTTACTTTAGTGGCGCTCTTAGAAGTAAACTCAACAATCGTAGAAGTTAAGTTAACTTTTGGTGTTGCTATTTCCTTAATAGATGGGGCAGGGTCTGTCGTAAAGGTCATTTCTTGGCTAATACCAATATTACCATCGCTATCTGTCCATTTGGCACGCATATAATACGTTGTCCCCGCGCTTAGATTGGTTAAATCTACCTTGTGGTCGAGTGTCATAGTAGATACCGCAGTTTCCGACTCTGCATACTGCCCACTCTTGGTGCCTATGGCTATGCGCGAATCGCTCTCGCGATCAGTAGCCCAGGTGATGCGCGCTTTTCGGGTAGTAACATTGCTAATAATTGGGCCACCGGTCATAGTCGGCGGTACATAGTAGCGGCCAGTGGGCTGCTTAGATGCGACCGCAGTTTGCGCACCACAGTTATTTGCACTGTCGCAGGCACGAACAAAATAGTAGTACGTTGCCGTGTTGCTTAGGTTGGTATCTACATATGATGTACTGCTGCTGCTACCTATTTGCGTAAACGATGAGTTATCGGTAGATCGGTATAGCTTGTATTGAGATATCCCAGAGCCAACGTCTTCAGGCGGCTCCCAAGTGAGCGCCAAGCGCCAGTTGCTGGTAGCGCGAATAGATGCATCAAGCGCCTCTAAGTTAAGAGCAATACCGGGCGCAGACGTGTTAGCGGTAAATTGAACAGAGCCGTAATTCGAATAGCTGATGTTACCAGATTCATCCTTGGCGACCACATAAAATGTATTAGATCCCGGCTGTGTCGCGTATGCCCCAGCCGCTAATGTTTTAACGCCAGCACTCGTAAAGGTACACGTTTGCTCGCTTGGTAGCGTGTTAATGGTATAGCAATAGGTAAGGGCGTTGGCATCGCCAATATAGTCGGCGGGCTCGCTCCACGAAAAGGCAAAACTATTGGTTGTATTAGTAGATGGAGTGGCAGTAATGTTTTGTGGCTGATCCGGCGCACCGCTACTATTAATTTTCACAGCGGCTTTAGCATACGTTGTCGTTACATTGCCAGCTTGATCCCATGTTCTAATATCAAGATTATTAATACCATCGACCAGGTTAGCAAAATCTGGGTTTTCAACAAATGTATAACTACCGTCGTTGGTAAGTAAATCAGCGCTATCCCCAGTGCCACTGTGCGAATCGCCATACCATGTGCCATTGTTTAGCCGGTACTGCAACCCAAGCAAACCCGCGTTTGCATCAGACGGAGCATTGCCACCAGTATCGGGCCATGTAAAGGTGACTGCTTTATCTTTTACAAAACTTGAAGGGGTTGTGATAAATCCGGGGTTGGTTGGTGCAGTGTTATCAAATTTAAAGGGGAACGAGGCAATATCGCTACTAACGTTGCCTGCATTATCCATTGTTTTTACGCGCAAGTAGTACTTGTTGTTTGAGGTACTCAGGGCTGTGGAGATATAGCCGGCCGTACCAAAATCAACATTTGTGCCGGTTACCAAGAATTGGCAATTACCGCCGCTATAGGTTGGGCTACTGCCAAGTAACCCTTTAGATGTTACCGGGTCGGCAGTGTTGTCCTGCCCAAGATACAAGCAATAACCCTTTACGCCGCTACTAGCATCGGTGCCAGCAGTCCAGGCAAAGTACGGCGAAGAACCATTGGTCCACGCATCGGTAGATAACGTTGCGCCGGCAGCTACTTTTTTAGCCGTTAAGGCGCTAGCATTAGCACTAGGCGCCACATAGTCAGATGTTGCCTGCGCGGTAAGGCCATTAATTTTTACCTGCTGTGTACCGTCGCCCTTTAAAATAGCTTGCCATTTAAACCCATAAAACGTAACAGGCAGGGTACTAATATTGCTGTTAATGACTGTGGCTGTATTTGCTTGGTTGTAGTTGTTCGACGATACCCATGCAGAGCCATTCCAATACAGCCATGTGGCTCCACCGTCTGTTGAAACGCGGTAATTTACTGAGCCACCATTGGCGGTAAGTGTTTCGGACCAACTATCCCATTGTCGAATACCCGAAGTACCAACGGCAGTATTAAGGGTGACCGTTTCTTGGCCACTACTGTACGGGTTGGTAGTGAAGGAGCTACGCGCTGTGTTGGATATGCGAAGTTCATCGAGCGTACCGGCAAACAATGACGCACTCGAACCCGCCTCATACGATCCAACCGCAGAGCCCACATATAAGCTAGTTGTGGTGTCGGGCATCGACAGCGCCACACTTGCAGAGCCGTCCAAGGCGCCATC
>CAZBCF010000065.1:0-4621 GCA_964490435.1 uncultured Bifidobacterium sp.
ATACCCCTTATCGGCTGCACGTTGGAGCACGCGCTTGAGTACATGGCGCGGATCGGCTGGTGAGGGTGTGCCGTCAGGAAGGGTGATGTCACAGAACATTCGGGCCGCACCGGGCGATTGAGTTCGCCACGGCAGAATCGAGAATGTGTTGGGATCAGGACGAACCAACATGTCAGATTCATGAACGCGCGCGAAACCTTGGATTGCTGAACCATCGAAGCCGATGCCCTCATCGAATGCGCTCTCTAATTCCGCAGGCGCAACGGCAACAGATTTCAAAGTACCGAGCACGTCAGTGAACCAGAGTCGAACAAAACGAACGCCTCGTTCTTCCAATGTGCGGAGCACGAACTCCTGCTGTTTCTGCCTACTCATGCGCCCATCATCCACCGCACATATTTCCGGGACGTTAACTGCACAAGGGCACATTGAGCCCAAATTGAGCCCAGATTGAGCCTAGTTAGGCCCTTCTCATGGGGCCCATTTGGAGATGATGGGAAGGCGCCGGTCCTTGCCAAAGTTGCGGGCTGAGACCTTCGTGCCAGGCGGATACTGGCGCCTCTTATATTCGGCGCGGTCGACCATTTTCATCACACGCGCCACAAGCGCTGGCTCAAATCCCGCTGCGACGATTTCAGCAAAGCCTTGGTCGAGGGTGACGTAACGGTGCAGGATCCGATCAAGGAGTGGGTAATCGGGAAGTGAGTCGGTATCGCGCTGTCCCGGGCGCAGTTCAGCGCTTGGCTCCTTGGTGATCGAACTTTCCGGTATTGGCGGAACCTCTCCTCGTGATTGCGCGAGTGCATTTCGCCAACGTGCCAACTCCCATACTGCGCTCTTCCATAAATCCTTGATTGGCGCATAGCCACCGACTGCATCGCCATAGATTGTTGAATAACCCACTGCTAATTCACTTTTATTTCCCGTTGCTAGAACTAGGTGTCCTTCTTGATTAGAAATTCCCATAAGCGTTGTTCCGCGCACACGCGCTTGTAGATTCTCCTCAGCGACTCCCGTGAAACCCAATTTCATCAAATATGCCGAAACCATCGGTTCGATCTCGACCACTCGATAATGAAGGCGAGTGCGAGCGGCAAGGTCGGCAGCATCTGTCAACGAATGTCCAGAGGAGTATTTACTGGGCATCCCAACGCCATACACACGCTCAGGACCAAGTGCATCAACTGCAAGTGCTGCGACAAGAGCTGAATCAATCCCGCCAGATAGCCCGATCAATACCGACGGAAATCCACCTTTAGCGACATAGTCCCGCAATCCGGTGACAAGCGCCGACCAGAGTTCACCACCACGATCAAGGGCGGGTGCGATCCGCGGCATCATCAATGGGTAATCCACTAGCTCTGTGTCACTAATGACGACATCTGGTTTGGAAGTTCGCAATTTCCCCTGTAGATCAACAAGCATCGTGCCCTCATTAAATTGCGGTGCACGCGCCAACACCTCGCCCATCGAATTTGTGACAAGCGAATCGCCATCGAAAACCAACTCATCTTGACCGCCCACCATATTCACATAAGCGACTGGGGCTGACAACTCTCGGGCTCTGCGCGAAATCAACGCTTCGCGAGAATCGTCTTTATCGCTCTCAAAAGGCGAACCATTGATAACTAGCAAAAGTCCCGGAGTGCGAGCAGTAATCTCTGGCATCACGCCCCCGTCTTGCCAAATATCCTCACAGATTGCAAGTGCGATATCGATTCCGTGCAACCGCACAACAAGACTGTGGTCACCAGGAACAAAATTCCTGAATTCATCGAAGACCCCGTAATTTGGAAGATGGCGCTTCACATACTTTGCAATGATTTCGCCGTTATGGATGACCGCCAAAGCATTCTCAGGTGCTCCAACCGGAACACCCAGGCGCGCTCGCGCGCTCTCGTTGTCGTTCTGGTCGAGATATCCAATGACGACGACGATGTTGCCCATGCCGGCAGCGGCAAGTTCGGTTGCTAACTTCGATACTGCGACACGACTACTTCTTCGAAAATCACCGCGCAGCGCCAGATCCTCGACCGGGTAACCGGTGACCATCATCTCGGGCAGGGCAATTAGGTGAGCGCCATCGCGCCAAGCCTTCTCGATGGCATCAAATGCTCGCTGCGCGTTGTCGTTGATATCCCCGACCACAGGGTTCAACTGCGCTAGAGCCAACCGGAGCGGGCCTTTCTCTCCTGCCATAGGGCGAGCCTATCCCGTGGCGAAGGAAGTAGGCTTTCCCACAGAGCACAGGGACTACTGCGACTGTTTGGCATTCGCGACAGCCTTGAGGCGTTAGGGGTTTAATTATGAGCGATTCTGCCAACTCGCACTCTTTATCTGCTTTATATGGCGGTGCCATCCATCGCCGCATCACCGTCAAAGATATCCAAAAGTCCAAATCAGTGGAGCGCTGGCCGATGCTCACTGCTTACGAGCAGTACACCGCAGAGATCTTCGATCAATGCGGCATTCCGGTCTTGTTGGTCGGTGATAGCGCTGCGAGCAACTTCCTTGGTTATGAGAATACGATTCCCGTGACGGTCGATGAGTTGATTCCCCTCGCACGTGCAGTCGTGCGCAGCACCAAGCGCGCCATGGTCATTGCAGACTTACCCTTCGGCTCTTACGAGAGTTCGCCCGACCAAGCGCTTGCCACCGCAACGCGCTTCATGAAAGAAAGTGGCGTTCAGGCAGTCAAACTCGAGGGTGGCGAGCGCGTTGTACCTCAGATCAGAACTTTGGTTGCTGCCGGCATTCCGGTGATGGCACACATCGGATTGACACCACAATCACTCCATCAATTAGGTGGCTACCGTGTGCAGGGTCGAGGCGCTGATGGCGATCGACTAATCCAGAGCGCACATGCGGTCGCTGATGCAGGCGCTTTCTCACTTGTCTTGGAGCTCGTTCCGGCAGAGCTTGCGGCGCAGATCACCTCGGGGCTGAGCATTCCAACCGTGGGCATCGGCGCAGGTAATCGATGTGATGCGCAAGTACTTGTCTGGAGCGATCTGATGGGGTTAACCGAGAAACCACCGAAGTTGGCAAAGGTCTATAGAAACCTGCGGAAGGAGATCGCCGACGGAGTCAATGAGTGGGCCCGCGATGTCGCAACGGGAGCCTTCCCTAGTCAGGAACAGAGTTTTCAATAGAGTAGGGCTCTCATGTGGAGCAAAATAAAGGCTCAGTTAGCAGCCTCAGCAATTGACCTCTCGCTCTTACGTACCAATAAGAACCTAGCGATTCTCTTCTACTCTGGGCTCATCTCTCGGATGGGTTCGATGATTACCTATGTCGCCCTCCCTTTCCAGATAAAAGAGTTGACCAATTCTTATGTGGCGGTCGGATTAATGGGCGCGGCCGAGTTGATTCCCTTGATCGTTTTCGGGCTCTACGGTGGCGTCCTCGCCGATGCGTTCGATCGGCGCAAACTCATCATTTTCGGCGAAGTCTCTGCCCTCGCTCTCTCCGCTTTACTTCTCTTCAATGCCCAATTAGCCGAGCCTCGCCTTTGGGTCCTTTATTTCGTTGCCGCGGCATTCTCAGCCGTTAATGGAGCAACCTCCCCCAGTTATAACGCAGTCATTCCTCGAATCGTCGCCCATGAGGATCTACCTAAGGCAAGCGCGCTCATGGGTCTTCGCTGGCAGGTGGCAGTAATCACCGGACCTGCAGTCGGCGGTTTCATCATCTCGTATTGGGGGGTGAGCACCGGATATCTCGTCGATGTCATCAGCTACATCCTCTCCCTATTGCTCCTGGCACGGTTAGCCCCCCTCGCTCGGGGTGGTGAGCGCAAGACTCCACCCTCGCTCTCGGCGCTCCTCGATGGCGTTCGATATGCAGTCAAGCGCCAAGACTTGATGGGTACCTATCTCATTGATTTAGCGGCGATGTTCTTCGCGATGCCAACAGCGCTCTTCCCTTTCTGGGCAGAATCACTCGGTGCACCATCCGCGCTCGGACTTTTATATTCTGCTGGAACAGTTGGAGCACTTTTAGTGACGCTGACGAGCGGATGGACACTTCGTATCTACAACCACGGAAAAGCCATAATTTATGCTGCTTTAGCGTGGGGTCTGGCGATTGCACTTGCTGGCCTCATCGACTCTGTTCCGTGGGTATTGCTCTGCTTGGTGGTTGCCGGAGGCGCGGATCATGTCAGCGTCATCTTCCGTTCAACAATCTGGAATCAAACTATTCCCGATGAACTCCGCGGACGACTGGCAGGCATCGAAGTTCTCTCGTACACAGTCGGACCGATTAGCGGACAACTTCGCGCCGGCGGCATGGCAGCCATCACCGGCTTGCGGGGTGCAATCGTCGGAGGAGGTCTACTCTGCATTGGTGCAGTCGCTGCTACCACCGCCTTCTTGCCCAAGTTTCGCAAATACGACAGTCGTACCGATCCCTACGCGCTCCATGAGCGCGAAGTACGTGCCCGCACGCTCGAATCTGAGGGGTAACGAACAGAGCACGAACGAGAGAAAAAATTCGTGTGCGACACGACACAAAAACTTTACCTAAATGCTGGAAGTTCCTCCGAATATAAGGAACCATTCTCGGTAACAGGTCCGGTGACGGATCGGACCCTGCTGACAGGAGAAATACGTGGCTGCAG
>CAZBCF010000066.1:0-4189 GCA_964490435.1 uncultured Bifidobacterium sp.
TGGATAGGCAATAAATCCTTTGATCCACCCATCACGCATCTTCGATATCAAGCTGGTATGGAGTGTTTCACATCAGGGATGGCAAACTTCTACCCCGAGCCGGAGCTTGCGCTTCATAAAGCGTGCAAGAGCGGTGACGTCACTGAGGCATTGCGACTCCAAAAGATCTGCGCCGGCTTCGCTCAATTACGTAGCGCCGCAGACGATGCTTCCGCCGTCAAAGCTGCTATGGATATCGTCGGCTTCAAAGGTGGGAAAGTTCGTCCGCCTCGACTTAATGTTGATGAGTCTACCCGCCAAGAGATCGCGCGGCTGCTCAAAGATATCTAACGTGCCACCCAACCATTATCGATCCCGAAAGCCGAACCCGTTATGGATTGTGAATTCGGACCGCATAAGAAGAGCGCGAGTGCAGCGACTTCTTCAGGCTCAATCAGCCGCTTTACCGCTGCAGGCGCAAGCATAATCTGATCAATCACTTCTGCCTCACTCAAGTTATTAACTTCTGCTTGGTCAGCAATCTGCTTTTCGACCAATGGTGTGCGCACGTACGACGGTGCAATGGTGTTTGCGGTCACCCCGTGTGGTCCACCTTCGAGTGCAATCGCTTTGTGTAGCCCTTCCAATCCATGTTTTGTCGTCACGTAAATCGATTTAAAAGGCGATGCGACATGTCCGTGAATACTGGAGATGCCAATCACTCTGCCCCACCCAGATTGATACATATGCGGCAATACTCGCTGGGTTAAATAGAACGGTGTTCGCAACATCAGCGAGAGCATGAAATCGGCTTGCTCCAAGGGGAACTCCTCGATTGGAGAGACATGCTGCACACCGGCGTTGTTAATCAGGATATCTACGGCAAGATTTTCCGGAAAAAAGCGCTCAGGGTTAGATAGATCTGCAAGGACCGTGGTTACTTGACCAGAGGCTAATTTTGCAAGCGCGATCTCATCACGATCAACTGCGATTATCTTCGCGCCCGCTGCAGCAAACTCCTGCACGCATGCTTTGCCGATTCCCGAACCGGCACCTGTGATAAGCGCGGTCTTGCCGATCAGAGATATCCCGGGCATGGGGCGATTCTAACTATAGGAAGAGCGCTACGGCACCAAGGATTATCGAGGTTATGTAGAGCCTCTGCATTAAGCCGTGATGCAAACCGATGGCCGCATTAGCCCCAAATCTCTTGTGATTAAAGGTGCCCATGATGGTCGCAATAACCGGGTACGTTGAAAATCCACCTGTCAGCCCCGGCCCTAGAGTTCGCGAGAATTCGGATAGCGTGAAAACAAGTGCAATGACCAAAGCAATTCGCAAGTACAACTCCCATTTGGGCGAACTCAGTGGCGTGGTGATTGGCTCATAACGTGGCCACAATCTATTGACAAGAAATAGCGCTGACACAAGCAAGATAAAGGTCAGCCATAGTGGAATATGGTTGAGGCTCACCAAGTAAACCGAACCAATGAATGTAATAGTCGCAGCGAGAATCGAGATGTACCACGGCGCACGTAGCGCAATGAAGGAATAACTCCATGCAAATGCGATCAGCGATATCTGACCAAGGAGCGCACCATGTGCAGTCTTCGCTGCGAAGGCTGCTCCCTCTTGCAAATAGATAATTAGAAGAATTGGCCCAGTAACTAGAGGCCATCCCATGAATCGACCACCAGCATTCGCACTCGAACGTGCTTGGAGCCAGGTGACAATCAACATCAATAGTGGTGAGAGAAATATCTTCAGTGCAAGTAAGAGGCCATCATTCACGTTTTAGCACCGCTACTGATTGCCTCGGTGGTGTCCCACTTCGCTGAACGAGCGCAAGATCCGAAGTCCATCACGATGCCAGACCGACAATGTGGTGATGCTGCACGGGTCGATGTCTATGTGAAACGCGGCATGGTTCGGTGCCGAAAGTGTGAGTCGAACAATCTGCCGAATCACAACATTATGTGTTACGACACAAATCTTTTGCTCCGGGTACGCAGCAACGAGAGCATCGATTGCGGGATCTATTCGCTCAGCGACTTGGTCATACGACTCGCCACCGGGAGGAGCAAATGCCGTTGAGGCGAGCCACTCTTGAGCCTCATTTGGGTATTGCTTCCTCACATCCTCGAATGTCAATCCATCCCATTTACCAAAAGCAATCTCAATCCAGGAATCATCTTCGATTATCGAGAGGCCAGTCGTATTACTGATTGCGGCGGCAGTCTGCATCGTGCGCGTCAAGGGAGAGGAGATCAAAATTTCAGGTTTGATTTTTGCCATCTCGGCGGCGACATTTTGTGCTTGCTGTAAGCCAAGTGCATTGAGCGCCGGATCGTTCCCATCCCCACCAGAGAATCTGCGATTGGGTGTGAAATCAGTAGTTCCGTGCCGGACGAAATAGATGGTGGTTGCCTTCTCGGTACCAGTGAGTCGCTCAGTCAGGAAATTGATCTGTTTCTTAGGCCCAGTACTCGCCGCCGCCACACCATCAAGTGCTTTGTTTGCAAGAGCATCAGCATGAGAATTCTGCTCGCGTGGGATCCACTCATAAGAGATTAGTGATCGGTCGTGGATATTGCGCGCCCGTAGCGCAAGTTCGCGCATATCTGGATGCTTTATCTGCCAACGCCCCGACATCTGCTCGATAACGAGCTTGCTATCCATCCGCACTGTGATCTGCGCAGCGGGATCGATTTCATGGGCGGCGGAAAGTCCTGCAATGAGCCCCCGATATTCTGCAACATTGTTTGAGGCAGTTCCGATGCTCTCTGCAATCTCTCTGAGTAGTTCACCGCTCTTGCCATCGCGCACCAGAGCGCCAAAACCTGCAGGCCCAGGGTTGCCACGCGAACCCCCATCGGCTTCAACAATCAAGAAACGAGCCATCAGAGCCCTGAATCTGAAGTACGAATCAGAATGCGCCGACACTCCTCGCATCGGATGACCTCATCAGGTGCAGTAGCAGCAAACTTTGCCGCATCTGCGGCAGTGAGGTCGAGCTGACATCCGGTGCAACGTCTGCGAATAATCTCGGCAGCGCCAACACCATCTCGATCACTTCGGATCTTCTCGTACATTTTCAGTAATTCGCTATCAACAATCGCGCTCAAGTCTTTGCGATCAGCAGTGAATCGCGCCAATTCCTTGGTAATGCCCTCAATTTTTTCACGCACTACGGACTCAATAGAATTTTTTGCACCCTCTAATTGTTCGATTGCATCGGCGAGCGCTCCAACTGATTTTTCGATTTCTTCGAATCGGACCATCACTTCAAGTTCAACCTCTTCTAAATCCGCGATTCGACGTTCTAAGGTGGCAACTTCATGTTGAAGATTCTCGAGATCTTTGGGGCTACCAGAGCCTGAAGCAAGGCGCGATTCATCTTTCTGCTTCCTATTACGGACCTGGGCAACATCATCCTCTGCTTTTGCCAACTCTCGCTTGATATCACTTTGATCAACTGTCAGTTGATTGCGCTGAGAAGTAAGACCTGCCAATTCATTATCTAGGCGCGTTACCTCGGCCAATTCCGGAAGGTTCTTTCGACGATGCTCCGCTTGCAGAATCTGAGTATCAATCTTCTGTAATTCCAGGAGCCGCTCTTGGTCGAGCGGGGTCGCTTTCATCGCACCTGCCAGGGGTCGGTAGAAATTTCCGATATTTTCATCTCGGGGCGAGCGTACCCGGCCGCCTCTAAGTCGTCTGCTAACAACCGTGCCGCCTGCGGCAGCCAAGGCCATTCGGTGGCGAAATGTCCTGCATCTATCAGCACTGGCGCTCCGGCGGCGAGCGCCTCGGCCACTCTGTGGTGCTTGAGGTCGGCAGTGAGGTACGCGTCAACGCCAAGTTCGCGCACGATTTCTATTCGATCATCTCCGGAACCACCGCAAACTGCGACTCGTTTGATGAGTTGATGTGGATCACCCGTAGCGCGTATGCCATTGACACCTACTGGAATGCTCCGTGCAATCTGTTCGACAAACTTGCTTAAGGGAACTGGTCGAAGCACCTCGCCCACGCGACCTAATCCGCCAGGCATCGCCACGATGTTGAGCAGGCCTATGGCATCGGCAAGAGCATCGCTCACTCCCGGGTCAGCAATATCAGCGTTGGTGTGAGCAGTTAATAACATCACTCCAGCCGCTTCCAGCTGGCTAGCAATCTCGCTCTTCCATGGCGCAATCGGAAGTGGGTC
>CAZBCF010000067.1:0-4109 GCA_964490435.1 uncultured Bifidobacterium sp.
CGATTAGCGGTATCGAAGAAGTTCAATCCGACATCGAGTGCGCGATCCATAATCGCGTGCGATGTGGGTTCATCTGTCTCTGGCCCAAAGTTCATAGTGCCGAGGCAGAGGCGGCTGACAGAAAGTCCGGTTCGTCCTAGATTCTTATATTCCATGTCATAGAGCCTACTAATTTGGAGCGATTTAGAGAATCCCAGGGTGCGTCCTGAGCCGTCGTTCCATATCCTAGGGGGATGTCGTCAGGTCAAATTTCCTATGGATTTCGCGCGCCGTTTCGTTCTCGAGTAGGGCTACTCTCGGCCTTTACCCTCTTTCTTTCACTACTTATTGGGTTGAGCGCACCGACCCAAGCGCGCGCCGCCAATATAACTCTCAATGAAAGTAAAGCTAAATTTGAAATATCAATCCAGGATTTCGCTGTGTGTTCAAATTTTAAGTACGACTTTGCGGAACTCAATCTTGGTAAGCGCGGATATGAAACCTGCACATCGCAAAATTTAAGCACTGATAACCTCCCCGCTTCAGTACACGTCAAAGTTCGAGTCGATGTCACTCAAAGTTCAAACAACTTCGCACTTTCATCAAGCGATGGCTTAGATATCAAGCTTGGAAGTCAGGGATCTTATATTCCAGTGAGGAAAATCGGAGCCGTGACTCTGACCGATCAAAACGGTAATAGTGAGTTTTCTCCATATTCCTATGGAGTTTTTTACGCAGTGGTGGAGTTGCCTTCCTCAGGCTCAATTCTTGCCGGAGATTATGTTTTAGATGCCGCTGTCTGTGATTCTGGGTGTGCAAATGGCCAGCCAACAACCTCACGTTTCAAGTTAGGAAATTTCTCGATAGGCCCTGGTGGCGTCGTTAAACCAGCAAAACCAATTCCTGCTCCCAGCGATATTTCATGTGTTATTGATTCCGGGTATCTTGACTACGTAAATAAGAGCAAGCTTGGTCTCGACACCATTTATAACAAGACTGCGGCAATCACGGATATTTCTGCTCCCGGTATGGCAGAACTCTTGAAGAGCTACAGTGACATAGTGGAACAAGAGAGCACTAATGTCCGAAATACAACCTCGAAATTTGATGCGATTTATAAAGGTAAGGGTTTGGAAAAATGCACTGGCTATCAAATTTTTTGGGACACTGCTAATTCAGTCCAAACCCAAGCTGCCAGCGTAAAGTCCTTTATCGATGCTAATTATGTGAAGGCAAAAGTGGCAAGCGGAGCGAGCACCGCCAATAAAGTCCAAACGGATTATTGCAATGATGCCGGTAATCGAATTCTTGCGGAAATCAAAAGTAGTTATGCCCTTATCGCAAAATATAATGAGAAGCTCAAAGGTCCATTTGACATGACGTCTGCTTCGGTAGTGGACATGTTGTCGAGTTGGTCTTTATCGCTCAACGCTGAATCTCAAGTCCTAGAGAAACACCGGTTATCACTGAAGTCGCTCGCAGTTCAAGATCCGGATTGTGGAGCCTATGCATCGGGCGTAACGCTGATTGATCAAGCCATGACGCAATACAAGATTGCCGCAAATGCTATTGATTCTTGGAATCAAAAAATAGATAAGAGCCGTATTAAAGAAGAAAATGCGAAAGAGGAAGTGCTTGCAGATGAGGATGGTGTCGAAGAGGATCCTGAAGGTTCATTAACCGTCACCTATAGCTCCTCGCTGGCTCGCTTTATCCTTAGAGTTGAGAGTAACTTGCCTGAAGAGTCATTATCAGTTCGTGCGACAAAGCGTGGTGCAAAGTCGCTGAGATTCACGATTAATACCGATGAAGATGGTGCTGGAGGACTGCGAACAAAAACTAAATTATCTGGCTATACCTTGACCCTGCTATACGGGACCACAAAGCTCGATACATTCCGCGTCAAGTAACTAACGCCGCTTACCCATCGAAATCTGGCGCGGCCATTCCACCTCGGCGCCGAGCTCGTGCGCGACATCAAAAGCCCATCGTGGATGGCGCAAAAATGCTCGTGCTGCCATCACTGCATCGACTTTCCCTGAAGCCACTAATTCATTTGCAAACTCTGCCTCGTGAATCATGCCAACAGCATTAGTGGGGATTCCCACTTCTTTTTTGATTGCCTCAGCGAAAGGGACTTGATAACCAGGGGCGGGGGAGATTTGCTGTAGTTCAGAGAGCCCACCACTAGATACATCGATCAGATCCACGCCAATATGTTTAAGCACTCGAGCCAGATCAATAGATTGCGTTAAATCCCAACCACCATCAACCCAATCGGTTGCAGAGATCCGCACAAATAACGGCATCGAATCAGGGATTGCAGCTCGTACCGCATTGACAACCTGCACCAAGAAGCGGGTTCGATTCTCGAAATCACCGCCATATTCATCGGTGCGGTGGTTACTGATCGGTGAGAGGAATTGATGGATGAGGTATCCGTGTGCCCCATGTAACTCAATAACATCAAACCCAGCAGCGACAGCGCGCTCAGCCGCATCGGCAAATCCAGTGATCGTGCGCTTGATTTCATCGATACTCATCTCATGTGGAACGGGCATCTTGCCAAAAGCAATCGCGCTCGGCGCGGGAGCGCTCCACCCACCCTCTGCTACTGAAGCAAAAGGATGATCTGCACCTGGTGGCATGGTCGAACCTTTACGACCCGCATGCGCTAATTGAATACCGATCTTTGTTCCCATCGCGTGTGCAAATTCAACAATAGGTTTGAGCGCATCACGTTGTTGATCGTTCCAGAGCCCAAGACAATTAATGCTGATTCGGCCTTCAGGAAGTACGCCAGTTGCTTCCATCATGATTAGACCTGCACCACCAGTGGCAAAGGAACCGATATGTACGTGATGCCATTCGCGCGCAACGCCATCAAGTGACGCGGAGTATTGACACATCGGGCTAACCCATAAGCGATTGGAAAAAGTTACGCCACGAAGTGTGAGCGGAGTAAAAAGGGCGATTTCACTCATAAGACTTAAAACTTAGAGTGAAACAACGCACTTAGGCAAATTTTGCCAATCGCAGCCAAATATCGTTGGATTTCACTAGTTCGCCTACTACCCTTCCCAACTATGCGCTTATCTGGTCTCGAGCACCTTATTCTATTCGTAAGCGCCGGGCTAATTTCACTTGCGTTGAATCCTCTTTTTCGCAAAATCGCTCTCGCAAGAAACATTCTAGATACCCCCAATTCAGAGCGGAAAATTCAACGCACCGCGATTCCATACCTTGGTGGATTTTCAATAATAATCTCGGTATTTCTCGTTGTCACAATCGCATTGGTGACCCATTCGGCAGATTCCGAAATGTATCGACGCGCAGCAAGTGTTTTGGTTCCAGCACTCTTGCTTGGCTTGGTGGGTTATGTCGATGATCTAAAACATTTAGGTGCAGGGCCAAGATTTTTAGCGCAATTTCTCGCAGGGGTTTTCACTGCCGTTATTCTTGTGGGCAGCCAAACTGTGGGAACATCTTTCAATAACCGAGCCATTGATGCTTTCCTAACGATTCTCTGGGTCGTTGGTATAGCAAATGCAATTAATTTCCTCGATAACATGGATGGTGCAGCCAGCGGAGTCGCTGCGATATCAGCATTTGGATTTTTTTTAGTAGCCACTCAATCAGGTCAATATCTAGTTGCGGCTCTTGCACTTGTACTTTCAGGAGCCTGCCTTGGGTACCTAAAACTCAATTGGCATCCCGCAAAGATTTATATGGGTGATTCGGGAGCCCTGTTTATTGGCGTGTTATTGGCAGCTCTTGCGGTTCGGTTAGATCCAAAAGAGCTGCAACAACCGATTTCATTCTTGATTCCAGTTTTGTTGCTAGCCGTGCCAATTATTGATACCTCACTTGTTGTGATTGATCGTTTGAGGCGCCAGGTGAATCCATTTGAGGGTGGGCTCGATCATATTTCACATCGATTAAGAAGACATGGGTTATCTACTCGACAAAACGTCGGCATAATTTATTTGATTCAAGTGGTATGCGTATTTTTGGCGCTTTATATTTCAGCGCCGGGTAGTGCTTTAGATCAATTCTTAGGGCTCGCATCTTTGCTTAGCGCGTTTGGACTGTTCTTATTTTTTTTAAGAACGCCTGCAGAAGGCAGTTTC
>CAZBCF010000068.1:0-4023 GCA_964490435.1 uncultured Bifidobacterium sp.
CCACTCTGAGCCACCACTCTGAGCCACCACTCTGAGCCACCACTCTGAGCCACCACTCTGAGAATGGGCGGTACGACGCTCCTTTTGGCGCCGCCAACGTTGCGCAGGGAAAAACTTGAGAAACCTCACCCTGTGCTCCTTTCATTCCGCGTGATATCTCCCCCTGATGCTCGATACCCTTACCTCAAACAAGTACTGGGAGAGTCAGTGTCGACTACAGACTTCGCTGGGGATTTCGGGGCCAATGAATGGCTCGTTGATGAGATGTACGAGAAATATCTGGCAAATCCCGAATCAGTGGATAGCCAATGGAAAGCATTCTTTGCCAGCGGTGGTCATACCGCAGGAACTGGAACGCAGAGTAAAACAACTGCATCAACTCCATCGTCCGCATCGGCTACACCAGGCGCAGCGGCTACACCAGGGGCAGCGCTTCCGCCTGGCTTAACGCTCCCACCTGCCGGTGGGCGTCCTCCTGCACCTAAGAGTGCAAGCGCAGCGTCATCGTCGCTTCCTGCATCGCCACCAATAGTTGCTCCAGCGACCACTGCGCAACCAGCTGCAACTTCAGCGCAACCAGTAACACAACAAGCCGCAACGCAACCTCAATCTGTTATCTCAAAAGCCCCGCGCACCACAACACCATTACCCGCGCAACCCATTCAAAAGAGCGCGCCCGTTGTTGAATCTCCATCCTCAGGACATGTTGACCCACTTCGTGGCACTGCAGCACGTGTCGTCACCAATATGGAAGCGTCATTAAACGTTCCAACTGCAACGAGCGTCCGTTCGATTCCGGCAAAATTGCTCATTGATAATCGAATTGTGATTAACAATCACATGCAGCGAGCGCGCGGTGGAAAAGTCTCTTTCACACATCTCATCGGTTACGCGATGGTAAAGGCGCTGCGCGCTATGCCGGAGATGAATGCGTACTACACCACTGTCGAAGGCAAGCCCGCAATCGGACGTCCTGATCACATTAATATCGGAATCGCAATAGATCTCGCGAAATCTGACGGTACTCGACAATTACTTGTGCCTTCACTAAAGGGATGCGAGTCGATGGACTTTGGGCAATTCCTGGAAACTTACGAATCACTCATCAAGAAAGCGCGAACGGGCGCTCTCACTGTCGAAGATTTCGCTGGCACCACAGTCTCACTCACCAACCCCGGCACAATCGGCACCGTCCACTCCGTGCCACGATTGATGGAAGGCCAAGGTTTGATCCTTGGCGTCGGCTCAATGGAATATCCAGCAGAGTTCCAAGGAACTAACGAAGAGACCTTGGCGCGTATGGCAGTGAGCAAAGTCGTCACCCTCACTAGCACCTACGACCACCGCATCATCCAAGGCGCACAATCGGGCGACTTTTTGCGTCGCATCCACGAATTACTTCTAGGCGCCGATGGCTTCTATGACGAGATATTCACTGCCCTACGAATTCCTTATGTACCTATCCGATGGAACACGGATTTTGAGCGGGGCAAGGATGATGACATTCACAAAACTGCTCGAGTTCAAGAGTTAATCCATGCTTTCCGCAGCCGTGGGCACCTCATGGCGGATGTCGACCCACTCGAGTTCAAATTACGCATCCATCCAGACCTCGATACCGTCACACACGGATTAACTCTCTGGGATCTCGATCGTGAAGTTGCAACGGGTGGATTTGGCGGCAAGCCCTTCATGAAACTCCGCGACATCCTTGGAATTCTTCGGAACGCTTATTGCCGAACTATTGGCATCGAATATATGCACCTGAGTAACCCAGCCGAACGAAAGTGGATGCAGGCGCGCCTTGAGGTGCCAGTGGAACGGATGGATCGAAACGAACAACTTCGAATCCTGCGTAAACTCAATAGCGCCGAGGCGTTTGAAACATTCCTGCAAACTAAATTCGTTGGGCAAAAGCGCTTTTCGCTCGAAGGTGGCGAGTCAGTCATTCCTATTCTTGATGCAATCTTGATCTCTGCTGCCGAAGAGAAACTCGATGAAGTATGCATCGGCATGCCACACCGGGGCCGACTCAATGTGCTAGCAAATGTTGCTGGCAAGCCACATGGTCAGATCTTCCAAGAGTTCGAAGGTCACTACCAAGATAACTCCGTTCAAGGTTCTGGCGACGTCAAGTATCACCTAGGAACTCAATCGGTATTCACTGCCGATTCTGGAGCACAAACGAAGGTGTACTTAGCAGCCAATCCATCACACCTCGAGGCTGTCAATCCAGTACTCGAAGGAATAGTTCGTGCCAAGCAAGACAAGATCAATGTCCGCGATGCTTTCTCAGTCGTGCCGATTCTCTTGCATGGTGATGCTGCCTTCGCAGGCCAAGGAGTAGTCGCTGAGACTTTGAATCTCTCACAACTTGCTGGATATCGAACCGGTGGCACAATCCATATCGTCATTAATAATCAAGTGGGCTTTACCACCTCACCAAGTGCGGCTCGCTCGTCGACATACGCAACAGACGTTGCACGTATGGTGCAGGCGCCGATTTTCCACGTCAATGGTGATGATCCCGAGGCTTGCGTGCGCGTTGCTCGATTGGCATATGAATACCGGCAGGCATTCCACAAAGATGTAGTTATCGACATGATTTGCTACCGTCGTCGCGGCCATAATGAGGGAGACGAGCCAAGTTTCACTCAGCCGCTAATGTACAAACTTATTGATGCTAAGCGAACCACGCGCACCCTATATATAGAGGCACTGGTTGGTCGCGGTGACATCACGATGGAAGAGGCTGACGAAGTCACGCGTGATTTCCAGTCACAGCTCGAGGCAATCTTCGCTGCGGTGCATAACAAAGAGGCAAGCGCACCTACGTTGGATGCCAAGAACAACCTCGCTCCAGAAGATGCTCATACTGCAATAACTGCCGACGTGGCAAGACAGATTGCTGCGACTCAAGTTGCAATCCCTGAAGGCTTCACCGTCCACCCCAAACTTTTGCCACAACTTTCTCGTCGCGTTGAGATGCTCAATGAAGGCACTATCGATTGGGCCATGGGCGAAGTCCTGGCATTTGGCTCGATTCTCCTCGAAGGAAAACACATCCGTCTGGCCGGTCAAGATGTAGGACGCGGAACTTTCAGTCAGCGTCACGCCGTCATCGTCGATGGCAATAACGGAAGTGAATGGATTCCTCTTCGCGGATTGATCTCGAACGAAAACCAATTCTTTGTTGTCAATTCTCTGCTCTCTGAATATGCGGCGCTTGGTTTCGAATACGGATATTCAGTAGAGCGCGATGATGCACTCGTACTTTGGGAGGCGCAGTTCGGAGATTTTGCGAATGGCGCCCAGACAATCATCGATGAGTTCGTCTCCTCTGCGTTACAAAAGTGGGGCGAGCGATCCTCTGTTGTGATGCTCTTGCCACATGGTTACGAAGGACAGGGACCAGATCACTCGTCCGCACGAATCGAAAGGTTCTTGTTGTTATGCGCCGAGAACAATATGACGGTCGCCCAACCATCCAGTCCTGCCTCGTATTTCCACCTACTTCGTTGGCATATGGCTAATCCAGCGCGTCGCCCGCTCATTGTCTTCGAGCCGAAGTCGATGCTCCGCTTGAAAGCGGCGGCATCAAAAATAGAAGACTTCACGTCGGGACATTTCCAACCAGTAATTCCTGATCCGATGGTAAACAACGCTACGCGCCTAATCTTCTGCTCTGGCAAGGTCTACCATGAACTCGTCGCCGAAAGAGCAAAGCTCAATGAATTGACGACTGCGATAGTTCGAGTTGAACAGCTCTATCCATTCCCTGCTAACGCAATCAAGGCTGAGATTGCCAAGCACCCGAGCGCGAACATTCTCTGGGTGCAAGACGAGCCAGCAAATCAAGGTGCATGGCCTTTCTTCGCTCTTAGCTCCATGGAATTGCTTGATGGACGTTCGATACGTCGCGTCTCACGACTTGCCTCCGCGGCACCTGCAACAGGCAACCACCACTTGCATGAAGAGGAACAAAAGGCGCTGATCTTTGAAGCATTCCAGCGTTAACTTCTG
>CAZBCF010000069.1:0-4019 GCA_964490435.1 uncultured Bifidobacterium sp.
CCTGATTCACAATCACCAATCTACCACCATCGTGAATGTGTGAGCGAAATATCAACTGTTGTTGGGATGATTATAAGTAACAATCAATGGCAATCTTAAGTAATATTGTAGTTGACCTGAACCGCGCCGAAATAGGGGCATCGGCGCGATTATTTCATTTAAGTAAGTGTATATTGTGGTACCAGAATAGGATAACGAACATATTATGACTCTGCCATTTATCAGTAGGATTGACGACGTAAAATAAACCGAGCTAGGGCGTAACAATATGCTCAGTCTAATTGTAGAGAACTATCAAAAGCTACGAGAGTTTGTATCTAATATCTTAGTGATGCGTGTGATTAGCGGATTGATAGGTGTCAATATTATTGCCAAAATACAATTAATTGTGCCGAGGTTTAATCAAGATGACTATCATTTAATTTACTCCTATGACGTAATAGGAGACGTGAAACACCACGTGTTTGACGGTCGATACATTCTTGCCGGAGTTACAGGTCTGAATAGTTTGCTTGGTGTCACGTGGTGGTCTTTGTCAAGTGTCAATACCGTGCTTTCTTGGGTTGCTCCCGGGTTTTTCGTTCTACTTGTGGCGTTTCTTCTTCGACTTTCAGATCGTGTGAGTATCGCAGCGTTTGGTTTGGTATGGATGCTGAACCCGTTTGCCATGGAAAATGTTACATTTGCTGGCTATTCAGGAATGAACACCATTGCCACCATATTGCCGATCTGCGCTGTGGTACTTATGAACACAGATGTTAAAAAGCGGAATCTTCTTGGGGCGAGCATGTTTCTTCAAGCTGCGCTGATGTTGTATCAACCGGTCATTATTTATGCAGTTATTATTTTATTTTTGTGTGCGTTACAGCGAATCACTGACCACAGTCAAAAAGCGATAGATACAGTTAAGTGGACGGTCAGAAGGTTGGTTGTGGTGGCAGTAAATATCGGGATATACTCATTTGTGTTCATGATTATCAGATGGATTGTATTTGGTGGCTATGCGGATTCACCAGCTCGAAGAATAGTAGTACCGAACGTTGGAGATTTTGTGATTAGATGGTTGAAAACTTTAAATTGTATGTATTGGGACTGTGGAAATTTGCTCCCTCTGTCGTTACGGCTCTCATTAGTGATACTATTTGTGGTCGCTACAGCGGCCTATTGTTATGGAATCAGATATCAAGGTGTGCACTATGGCCGCATTGCTATTGCTGCACTGATTCTGGTAATTATGATTATGATATCACCAGGAGTTATTGTGTTTGCCAGTGAATTTTGGCTACCGCCGCGTGTCTTGGCGCAAAATGGTTTGGTTATGGGTGGGATTTGTGGTTTAGGCCTATCTTACTGTAAGTATTGGGACAAACTTACGTGGTACGTCGTCGGTATCTTGGCGTTCGCGAGTTGGACTATGGTTGGATTAAGTGCGCAAGTAGTTGCCGAAAATAACCTCGTTTCAGTCAGAGATTGGGCTCTAGCAAATCGTATTGTTGCTCGGCTGGAAGCGTCAGCCGTCAGTGGGATGCTGGAACGCGTGGTTGTGGTTCAAGGAAAAATGCCAGCAGTGGACCCATTTCGTTCATCTGGCGGTTCTTTGAATGTCTCGGCTTTCAATGCCCCGTGGTCGCAGATCCGTATTTTAGAACTAGTTTCTGGTTATAGATTTAAAAATGGTACGGAGGTTGAGCGACAGGAAGCTCTCGAGTATTGTGCAAAGTCTTTGTCTTGGCCGGACGGGGCGTCTATAAGCGTGCGGGATCAGTGGGCTATTATATGTTTGTGAAAGCATCGTCGGGTCGATGTTTTTTTAGGTGACAGTTCCCTGTCAGGTTCCGGGGATTCGTTGTCGCCCTTAGAAGTCTACGTCTCTTGCCGTCACTTTCTGAAGTTCTCGGCTGTGTAGTTTAATATATAAATAGGTTAGACATATAGATACTTCATGTGCGATGCGCTAGAGGCATTGTTAGCGGCGTTACTTAGAGGCGGCGCAGGTACGGATGTGCGCTCGTTGCAGTCGCTCCTGTGCTTGTCGTCTGCGAGTCGCTTAATCATTGGCCGTTAGCCCTTCGGCGCGTTAGCGCTGTTGCGATGGTGATACTCTCTAACGTGTTGCAATATAAAACCATTAAGCGAGGCTATACCTTGGTCGCCCAGATAATGGATTCAAAGCCGTACAGTGCCCATGTGCCGCCATATATTCGTTGACGTATGGCGGAAAAGGGTTCTTGTATGAGTCCGATCATGGCTCACAGTAGCGGCCGATAGCGAGGTTGGTAAACGGTTATCTGTAATCCGTATGATTGAAGTAGGCTATAGATTAAAGTTGCTTGGGGTGGCTCGTGTTGATGCGTCCAATCATAATAATAATTGAGTGTTCCTGTTCGAGTCGGAAAACGTACGCTTTCGGCACAGGGCATAGCGATGTACAGGCGGCCGCCATGTTTCATGCGTGATATCACGCCTAAAAGCACGTCGTAAGGATATTCGCAATGCTCGAGGTTGTGGTTCTAGATCATAGCTTCAAATGCGTGGGGCAGATTGCGGATGGTATCGGCAAAGGATGCCGATGTTGTTAAAAGGTATGTGTCTGCATGCGATTGTGCAGTTTGGTTCCAATCACTTACGTCGATGTCGGTATAGTGTATATTCGGCGTAATTGCTTTGACTCTCTGCGGGCTATTGTTGTTGCATCCGATATCTAACACCCGTGCGTTTGGCGGGAGCGTAAGGAGAAAGTGATAAGATCCGTACCGCGGCGGAAATGGGTTAAGTAGATAGTGTTGAGGTATTGCGTGTATGGCGTCTTAGATTGTCTTGCTAACGTAAGGTAGCATGAGTTCTCCACACTGAGTCTGTGCGTGGTTCTGGGCGTCGAACCTCTTTGTTGGATGATTGGGTTCATGGCCATTTGTGTGTTTTAGCGGCACTCGGAACGAATGGAATGAGATTGTCTATGCTGAGGGGTTGAGCAGCGAGGCTACAGTGTGGCAAGGATTCAGCACGTTGTGTGAGTGTAGGTCCAACTGCTGACCGTATGCCTTGTGGGGCGGTGTACTGATCGTGGCGCAGTTGTTACTCCTCGTACTTTTGGGCCCGTCGTTCTAGTCGTGGGGAGGGTGTCTGCGTGGCCGTTGCACTGCTTGGGCTGATCCTCGCCGCCATTCCGGTCGTCGTCATCCCGGGGGTTCTCAGCACCTTTGAGCCGATCAAGACCACGTTGACCGGCGCCCTCGGCCTCTTCGCCGTGGCCCTCGCCGTCGCGGTGCACCTCTCCACCGGCACCCTCTCGTTCGCGGCGATGGCCGGTGCCGTCGTTGGTATCCGCACCGTGCGCGGCGTTCGGGGCATGGCGACGTGGTCGCTTGCGACGATTGCAGGCATCAGCATACTCGGGTCGATCACGTCTGTCGCATCCGATACCAGCTGGTTTGGGTCGCTCGGTCGTGGTCAGGGCACCCTCTTCTTGATCACCGTCGCGGCGGTCGTGGCCCTCGCCGGCCCGGCCATCGCGACCGCCGGCGGTGTTGGCACCGTGCTTCGGGCACTGGCGATGGGTGCCGTGCCGTGTGCGTTGGCGACCATCCTGCAGCGATACGGGATCGACCCGGTGACCGGCACCCCGTGCGACGTCGATCGCCTCCAGACGACCATCGGGAACGCGCTCCCCGGCTCGACGTATTTTGGCATCACCACCCTCGTCGCGCTCGAGCACCTCCGGTTGGCGTGGGCGCGGTGGCGACCACCCGCGAACGGTGGCAACTCGTCGGGCGAGGGCCTGGCTGCCGTGACGGCTGCGGCTGAGGCGCCGCCGCCGACTGACACGCGGGCCTCGCGTCGACGTGCCCGTCGGGCACCCGACCCGGTCTCGCCGCCCGTGGCATCGGCCATGCCGGTGCCGAACCCGGTGTTGGGCCTGCCCGAATGGGCCGTCGCCGCGATGGTTCTGAGCGGCGCCGCGTTTGCGCTCTTCGTTGGCACCCAGGTGGCGCGCGGCGACTTTGCCCGCACGTGGGTCG
>CAZBCF010000070.1:0-3867 GCA_964490435.1 uncultured Bifidobacterium sp.
GCACGGCTGATCTTGGCGATTGCATCAGTAAGGCTCTTGATTTGAGTTGCGAAGGAAGAAGTCAACTCAGTGACCGAAGATTGAACGGTGGTTACAGCCTTGGAGAGAGTTGCGACGGTGTCAGAGACAGCCTTGACGTCAGCCTTGACTGCGGTCACCTCAGGTGAGGAAGTTGCAGTTGCAGCAGTAACAGTCAATGCGGCTGTTGCGCTAGCAACACCAGCAGTGGCGTCGTCAGTGAACGGAGAGGTCTTCGTTCCGGTTGTAGCTCCAACCTTTCCAGCCTCGTTGAGTTCCTGATAACCGGTCATAGACGCAGTTACTGTGGAAGTGCCGGTCTCGCCGATAAGAGTGGTGAAGTCGACCTCAGAGGTACCTGCAGCGCTTGTGACAGCTGGGGTTCCTGTGAGACGACCTGTTCCAACCTCAGAGAAGGTAACGGTTGCGCCCTTGACTGGGTTTCCGAAACGATCGGTGACTGTTGCCGTCATCAACTGAGCGTTACCACCAGCAACAGAGGCTGTTGCAGGGGTGAGTTTGATGTAACGAGCATTAGTTGGCCCGATGTTTGAGGTTCCGTAAGGAATTGTTTGTGAAGCAGTTGCTGTGCCTGCAGTTGCAGTAAACACTGCATTGCCCACCTTCTGAGAGAAGACGTCGACAACAACGTATCCGTTGGTGTCGGAGTACTTATCAATTGTGTTAACAACAGCAGTTGCTGAGCTGATGATTTTTCCTCCAGCTGGTGCAGTGACAGTTACCTTTACGCCACCAATTGCAGCACCAGCAGCATTTCTGACGCGGAAGCGAAGTTCTACAACTTCATCTTCTGCGGCATCGATACCACCAAGGCCCTGAACGAGAGTGTCAGTCCAGTTTCCGTTGGTGTCAGGAGTGAGATGCTTAGCATCTTCATTTAGTTCGGCCGAAGCGTCATTAGTCGCTGTACCAATTGCAGTAGCAATTGCAGTTGTGGCCTCTGTTGCATAAGCAGGCGTATTTTGGTCAAGTGAGTACTCAACCGTCATCGACGCTGCCGCTACATCACCGGAAGTATAGGTGATGGTGACGATGTCGTCAGCTCCCGCAGTAACTGCTCCTGCGTCATAGTGAGTTACGGTGACTATGTCAGTTTGTCCCGCTACAGCAGTAGTACCGGTCACGGTGTAGCTCGCAACACCCTTTGCATCAGTCAAAATAACTGGTGCAGAAGTGGGAGCACTCGGACCAACTACGGAGAGTTGAACACGCTTGTTTGCTACTGCTTGACCATACTGATCTGCAACAGTAACTGTTACAGGAGTTGCTGTTCCAGCTTTTTGTGTGATGGCTTGTGCCGGTCCAGCAGATATTTCTGCGATTGTTACGGCTGCTGCATTGAATGTGTAAGTAGCCACACCCACGGTCTTTGAACCAGAGGTGATGGTGACAATCACAGTTTCAGTCGCACGTGGAGAAACCACTGTTACATCAACTGATGCCTTACCTGAAGCATCGGTTGTTATTGTGGTTGCTGATGCTGTGCGCTGTGCTGAAGGAGTAGTACCTGAAATGGCAACGTTAAGAACTGCATTCGGCACAAATGCACCAGTAGCTGTGACCGTTAGGAAGATATCAGTCGTAATCTTTGTGGTGTTAGCAGGATCTACGCTCGCTGCATAAACAGCACCACCTGCTGCAAGATCCGTATCAGCAGTATCAGTTACTTCCAAATATCCACCATTGCTAGTACCTTCCAAGTTCGCTCCATTAGCAGTTACTGCAACTGAAGTAATCAAGGAAATTGCGAGTGATGTAGAGATTGAAGTTCCGCCACCAGTAGAGACCGACCATGTAATTGTGTCAGATGTTCCAGTCGCTGGTGCGGTATAGGTGGAGACAAGTGCATCCGCGTTACCTTCATTGTCTTGGGTTGAATCTGTTGCAGTTGCGGTGGTAGCTCCAGTTGTGCCAGAGGTGGCAGTAACCGCAGGAGTTACGCCTGTAACGACTGCGCCAGCAGAATCTTTCAATGTGACGATGTACTTATTTGTGGCAATCGTGTCACCTTGAGCAAGAGACGCTGTGGTCACTGCAGCACCGGTTGCTAGAGCTTTGTCTGAAAGGACAAGAGTTCCCGTCAAGCCATTGGTGCTTGCTAGTCGTCGGAATGTCGTGGATGCACTACCGAAGGCATTTACGCCACTCTGAATAGTTGCATTAATTCCGTAATTGACTCCAGTGGTGGCACTTTCGCCAACTTGAGCTGAGTTAGCATCGAGAGAGACTGTGTAGCCAGCAAATGTTGAACCGGTCAACGTTGGAGTCGAATTAGCTTCAACTGGATCTGAAGCGTTAGCATCATCTGCAGTTACAGATGGTGGCTGCATTACGTTTACACCGGTAGCAACTGTATCCATTGAAGAAATGATTTGTTCATCACCGACAAGGAATGTCGAACGTCCAGCTGAGTCCTTAAGTGAATACTTGAAAGTAGCATCAGCAAGAGCACCTACTTGGGTGAGCTTCTTATCGATAGTGACAGTACGAGGCGCACCAACATTGTAGGAAGTGATATTCGCTAGTTTGTAGGGAGTGCCGAGGCTTGTTGTCGTAGAAGCCCAAACAGTATAACTTCCAGCGGGCAACGCGCCAGTTGTGAAAGTTGATCCAGTCATGGATGTTCCTGTGACCGTGTAAGAGATACCTTTCGTGTCAGCAGCTGCGACAGTATCAGCAGGGGTAAGTGCCACTTGAGCACAAGCACCATTTGTACCACCAGCACCACAAGTGATTGTGATCATGTCACTCGCAGTTCCTGCAATTGCACCGCCAGTTTTCGATGAAATGTGTAGATACAAGACATTTCCTGTGACAATGACAGGTGTATCGAACTTAAATGTGTTTGAAGTGGCGGTTGATCGAACATAAATTTCCTCAGTTACCGTGCCACTATTTACCGCTCCTGCTCGAGGAGTTACGGCAGTTGTGGTACCCGGGTGAGTGAAATTCACTTCCGTTGTTACCGCAAGCGCTGCATTGGCTGGAACAGTGGACACAAGTCCAAAGCCCAACCCTGCTACTGCAACAAGCGCGATCTTGCGCTTGAGAGTTTTTAACATTGTGTTCCTTTCGAACAAAGTCGCCGCAAGGGATTTCCTCGCGACGGCTGGCATCGAAAAGGCC
Organism: uncultured Bifidobacterium sp.; assembly: GCA_964490435.1. Lineage (GTDB taxonomy): Bacteria > Actinomycetota > Actinomycetes > Nanopelagicales > Nanopelagicaceae > IMCC26077. The sequence continues at coordinate 3,166 of CAZBCF010000070.1, forward strand.
GTCTCATGAACCATGAGAGACCCCTTTGACGCCGATTGATGCATCGCACGTGCTGACGCATCAAAATCCACACCGAATTCCGGATTCGGCATGGAAACCTGATTAGGGCGGCGGGCCATTAGACCGCACCTCCCGCGTTAATAAATGGATCGAGAACCTGGACAGCTTGGCCCAGGATGGTCTGACCCATTGGTGTGGTGTGAAGTCGAACAGTCACAATCGCAGGGATGCGATCGGCATCGCGACCTGATGCTGGAGCCTTGACGCTATTCACGCCAGTCTTCGCAGGATCGATGAACATGGTGGCGATGATCAACTTCGTTCCATCTGCCTGTGTCTCAACGCGGGTATTTGTTGAGATGACAAGAAGGTCTTGCCATACCCCGTTGATACGGACAGTAGGAACCACCGAATACTGCAGAGCAGTTCCGGTGAAAGTGACGAATTGATCGAGAATGATGTTTACATTCTTCGGATCATTGGTGGCGAAAATCGACTCGGTGATGATCTTGGAGCCTGCGAATGTGGGCTCACCGAAATTCTTGAGTACGGCGGTGCCGGCGTAGTCACCAGAGTCGTTGATGGTGAAACCGGTAGGAAGTCCGGTTGCGTCAACGCCTGGGAAGGCAGTAGGACCGGCGAGTGCCAGCGACTCTTTCACTCCAGCAATCGAATTGGAGAAAGTCTTGGTTGACTCCTTGA
>CAZBCF010000071.1:0-3855 GCA_964490435.1 uncultured Bifidobacterium sp.
GGGCTCTGATTCAAGAAGGAATAGATGTCATTGCCATTTTGTGGGCGCTGACAGCCTTGCGGCCGATCAAGCAATCTCGCTGAGGGTTGACCCCAAGGCCCATATCATGCATGATGCATGATATGGGCCCGACAAGCCATCCGATAAAGCTCCGCCGTGCGCCGCAGTCCTCACTAGTCGATGTGGCTGAGGTTGCGCTCTTAGAGGCCATTTTCGATCGTAATGTGGAGCCTGGTTCTCGTCTTAGCATCGATGGCACCGCGCGGATGTTGCAAATGAGTATTACTCCCATTCGAGAGGCAATGACCCGCTTAGCTACGCAGGGCTTATTAATTCAAGATGCTAATCGAGGTTTCTCGGTCGCTCCACTACTTACTGCCAACGAGTTCAGCTCGTTGTTTACGACTAGGCGAATTCTCGAATCGGCGGCACTGGACGAAGACTCGGCTGATTTTTGCATCCCTGCTCGCTTGCGTAATCGAGAGTTAGTTTGCCAAGCACAAATCCTGGCCATCAGAAAAGTAGAGGAAAGGATGAGAGGAATCGAGCACGGATCGAAGTATCGACAATTTTCGAACTTCAGTCGACTCGATAGCGACTTTCATCGCCAAGTAATGGAGCTGACAGGCAATAGTTTCTTAGTCAATGCGTGGTGTGGAATGAATTTTCATATGCATGTTAGTCGACTTTACTCAGGCCAAGGAGTGATCGACTACAGCGATGCATTGCGAGAGCATGAGGTTATTGTCGAAGCAATTGAAGCGCGCGATTCAAATGGTCTGAGGTCAGCGGTTAAACGACATGTTGTTGCGGCCGAGAAGCGTTTAGTCCAACTTCTTCCCATCGAACACGACAGAAAGGCGGCAGGGTTGTGACAAGTCGTATCGAAAGTTTCACCACCTATGTGTTGAAAGTTCCACTAAGGCGCCCAATTGCCGACTCGCTGTACTACCGGACTCATTGGCATATTCCCGTTGTAGAGGTTCGTTGCTCGGATGGCTTAGTGGGAACTGGTTATTCAGGACTTTGGGCAGGCGAGAATCAGATTCTCAGCGTGATTAATGAGTACATCGAACCTATGGCGGTTGGCAAGGATCCAAGCCTGATAGGGAAATTGTGGGACGAGGTTTATTGGTCTTCGTTGCATTGGGTAGGCCGAGGTGGAATTGCTCATATGGCGCAAGGGATGGTGGACATTGCACTTTGGGATCTTGCAGCTAAACGAGCTGGCGTACCGCTCTGGCGGTTGCTCGGTGGGAGACAAACAAGCTTAAAGACTTACAACACCGATGGCGGGTGGCTCAATTTCACGGTCGACGAGCTCATTAACGACACTACCGAGATGGTGGGTCATGGATGGAATTGGGTCAAAGTCAAAGTTGGTGGTCCTTCCTTCAAAGAAGATATTCGTCGTGTTGCGGCGGTGAGGAATGCGTTGCCCGAACATGTGCAACTTTCAGTTGATGTCAATCAAAAGTGGGATGTGGTCACTGCAAGGCGTGTGCTACCCGCGTTAGCGGACCTAGATATTGCCTGGATAGAGGAACCACTACATCCAGACGATGTACCGGGCCATGCTGAGCTAGTGGGTCTGACGAAAGTTCCAGTCGCACTAGGTGAAAGCATTTATTCTGCAGAGGCGTTTCAAGCTTTTTTCGACTCTAATGCCGTGGATATCGTCCAGGTCGATGTCACTCGGGTTGCGGGAATCACCGAATGGCTAAGAATTGCAAATGCTGCACAAGCAAAAGGTAAGTGGGTAGTTCCGCATGCAGGAGACATGATGCAAATTCATCAGCATTTAGTTGCGGGTGTCGGAAGTAGCAAACCAGGAATGATCGAGTACCTCCCTTGGGGATTGGAAGTATTCGAGGAACCGGTGACGCTATCGGGAAGCGATTTGGTACTCCCAGAAACTCCAGGCGCCTCGAGCTCCATTGCCCCTGAAGCCCGGAAAGCGTGGGGAAATTGATGGTTCACGCATGATTGTCCCTCGCGTGGTCGTGGTTGGGGCGGGCATGGTTGCGGACCTACATATCCGGGCTGCTCGAACGGGTCACCACCTTGAGATTGTTGGTTTTCTGGACACTGATGAAGCACGCAGAGCTAATCGTTCTGCAGAGTGGCAAATTCCATCCCTAGATTCACTAGCAGATGCACTAGCGGATCAAAAAGTTGATGGAATTTTGGTTCTCACTCCTGTGGAATCGCATGCTGAAATTGCAGTACAGGCTTTGAGCGCAGGGAAACATGTCTTTATCGAAAAACCTGTCGCTTCGCGAGAAGAGATTAAAGTGATTGCTGAAGCCGCAGCAAGTTCGGGCAAGGTGTGCTTCCCTGGTCATAACTATGCTTACGATTCTCATTTCACTCAACTTCGATCTCTCGTACAGTCGGGAGAGTTGGGAACTTTGCGGGCACTTTTCATTCACTATGTCATAGCCCATCCTGAGGAGGTCGCACGCCATTACGGAGGGGTGCTTGGTGAGGTCATGATTCATCATGCCTACCTAACAGTTGCATTGTTAGGCCGACCATCCCATATCACCGCTGGCACCTCCGAACCCCAGTGGGCCGAGCATGACGCAGAAGATCAAGCGTGGATGACTTGGGAATACCCGGGCGGACTTACTGTTCATCTCTTTGCCACCTTCGCAGTCAACGACGATTCAATGGCTCCATGGATGTTCACAGTAAAAGCTTTGGGAACCAATGGTTCAAGTTCGTACGAATGGAAATCATCGACATTTCGAAGGGCGCTTGGCTCGTTGTCTTTTGCTATTCCCGCTTACGAGAATAGTTACATTTACGAACACGAGGCATTTGCGGCAGCAATTGGTGGAGATCCGACGCGCATCGTTTCCAGCATTGAAGATGCGCTATTAACCCAAGAGTTGATAGACCTTGCGCATGAGTCGGCGCGAACCGGCAGTCGCTGTCGCGTAGGCGAGGAAATCAGAGTGGCGAATGGTCGTTCAAAATGAGTTATTCCATCAAGATTCTCAAATATGGAACTCAGTTAGTTCCCGGACCTCAGGTCTTTTTCCAATCTGGCTGGGATCGAAGAATTGAATTTGACTTTTATGTTTTCTTGATTCAAGGCGAGGGCTTAACTGCGGTCGTGGACTGCGGAATGGATGATGCGAGCGCGATTAATGCCCTGATTTCATCCGGTCTTGGACCCGAGTATCAGATATTGACCCGACCGGACCGTAAAGGAGTTACCGAACTCCTTGCAGGAGAGGGCGTTTCATTGGAAGATGTTGATTATGTGGCCCTAACTCATTTTCACTCTGATCATGTTTCCAATATCGCTCTATTTCCTCGTGCGCGATTCTTGATATCTCATTCAGGTTGGCAAGAGCTAATGGAGCTGCGCCAAAGAATTCCGAATATGGTTTCCAATCCTATCTTCCCAACCTCTGCGATTACATTCATTGAAAATATGCTTGAAGAACGAGTAGACCTACTTGCTGACGGCGAAACACCACTACCAGGCATTTCGATAAAGCATGTTGGTGGGCACACTGCTGATAGCGCGGCGTTTGTAATTCCAACCGGTGAAGGCCGAGTGGTGATTCCAGGTGACACTATTTGGACCTACGAGAATTTTGAGAGCAATACGCCTGTTGGTTCTGCTGTGAATATTTCAGAATGTTTTGAAGCGATGTCGTGGGTCCGTCAAACGGCTGATTTGATTCTTCCGACCCATGATCCATTGGCTGCAATTCGACATCCACGCGGAGTACACGCCTAGATAGCGAAGCATGTCAATTAATTACTGGCTTATCCCTTATGCCCTTGTGCGTCGTGACGGGCTCGAACCGCCGACCCGGTGATTAAGAGTCACCTGCT
>CAZBCF010000072.1:0-3515 GCA_964490435.1 uncultured Bifidobacterium sp.
GATTTGACTACGGCCCTGGACGAAGCTAAGGAGCCTACCTGCTGCCAAATCAATCGCATTGGGATTCTCTCTCTTGCTTTGCTTGAACCGAAAATTTTCATATGCAAATCTCAGTAGGTGCCTTTGCTTCACCATACCTTCTTGCGCGATCCCCCGGATGAAATAGAAGAGCGATGAGCCTCGGATGAGGGTGTTATCTAGATCAAAAAATGCCGCAATCGGACGTTTTTTCCCCATGTCTTAATTTTTGCAGAAAACTCAATTGAATTGCGGATTTAAAGGTTAACAAGAGATGGATTTCAGGTGATAAACAGTAATAAGAAATTACTTGGCCCGTAACCGAGCGAAATAGAACTCTGAACCAATTTGCTTGGATACTTGTAGTAGTGATAGAGCGAGAGGGCAATGCTGTGCGAGTTCTCATTTCAGCTGAATCTTTTCTACCTCGGTCTAATGGAGTCACAAATTCTGTGCTCCGTGCCGCTCGTTATCTATCTTCAAAAGGTCATCAAGTACAAATCATTGCGCCGGGGTTAGGACCTAATCGGCTTGCAGATATAGAGATTGTTCGTGTACCCGCACTGTCATTTCATAAATTCGCTCAGGTGGATGTGCCAAAGGTACGGAAATCGACTTTGGTAAGGCTTATGGAAGAATTCCGGCCAGATATCGTCTATTTAGCATCTCCTTTCTTTCTTGGAAACCAAGTACGAAAAGCTGCAAAAATTTATCAAGTCCCAGTGATTGCAAATTTTCAGACTGACGTCGCTGGTTTCGTTGGTCATTACGGTCTCTCTGGTGCCAAGAAGATTGCCACTAAGCAGATTCGAAAGATTCACTCTCGCAGCAATATTACGCTGGCTCCCTCCACATCATCGATTAATTGGCTAGAAGAGATTGGAGTAACGAACATAATTCGTTGGGGGCGTGGAGTAGATCATTCGCAGTTCAATCCGCGTTGGCGCTCACAAGAGGTTCGCAAATCTTGGGGTGCAGACTCACAAACATGTGTAATAGGTTTTGTAGGGCGCTTAGCCCCAGAAAAGCAAGTGGAGAAACTACTTGCGATTTCGGATATCGGACATCTATCAGGGAGAAAGACAAAAATTGTCATAGTCGGTGATGGACCTTCGCGCAAACGTCTTCAGAAATTTTTGGTGGATGGACTGTTTTTGGGACATCTCTCGGGTGAGGATTTGAGTAGAGCGATAGCGTCTATGGATATCTTGATCACTACGGGCGAGAACGAAACTTTTTGTCAGGTGATCCAAGAAGCTATGGCTTCTGGATTGCCAGTAGTCGCCCCAGAAATCGGGGGGCCAATTGATTTAGTGGAGCACGGAGTAACTGGCTTTCTGTATAAACCTGGCCGTAACAAAGCCATCCGACGAGCAGTTGCCGAGCTGATCCATGACGAGCGCAAACGAAAAAGAATGGCGTCTCAGGCCTACGATTCAGTGCGACACCGTACCTGGGACAGCGTCTGTGAAGAATTGGAGCAAATCATGTTAAACGTGATTCGAAGAGAAAAAATTTCGACGCGTCAGGCAGCATGATGAGAGTTGCGCACTTGGCGAACTTTTATTCCCCTCAAAGCGGGGGATTGCGTACAACAATGAATTCTCTGAGCCAAGAGTACCTAAAGCTCGGTCATGAGGTCCTATTAATTACACCTGGAGCGCGAACTGAGATCTCAAATGTGGGGAAGCTCAAGCACATGCAGGTGCAAGCGCCGGAAATTCCACGGTCAGGTGGCTATCGAGTGATTCTAAAAATGTCAGTGATACGACGAGAACTGATAGATTTTGCACCAGATATCATTGAGTTATCGGACCGAACGACCCTTCTCGCTATTGCACGTTGGGCTAAAAATAGGGCCATTCCCGTGTATTTTTTTGCTCACGAGAGGATTCACGGTGTGCTTTCGGCGTTTTTGCCCTGGCTACCTTACACCTCACATATCGTAAATTGGTGGAATAAAGTTACCTTGCGCTCGGTAAATCATGTTATCGCCACGACAAAAAGCGCCCTTCAAGAGTTTGAATCAATTTCAGATTACGTTGCTAAGTCTGCTTCAAATTGTTTTATTGTCCCGCTTGGCGTCGATTTAAAAAAATTTTCCCCTACGAATATCTCAACCCGAGAGAACCACTACGTTTTGGCTTGTACTCGGTTGTCAAAAGAGAAAGACCCAGGATTCCTTCTTGAAATTGCGAGAGAGATATCGAATAGAAACTTGCCATTGCACTTAAAGATTATCGGTACAGGGCCACTAGAGCGGGAATTGAGAGCGCATTCAGATCGAAGTTCACTTCCAGTCACTTTCTATAGTTTTCTGGAGAACAAAAGTGAAATCCGGGCATTGATGTCAGAAGCGCAAATATTTCTCGCGGTGGGGCCGATTGAGACTTTCGGTCTGGCTGCCATGGAATCGTTAGCTTGTGGTACGCCTGTGATATGTCGAGATTCCTCAGCAATCAGGGAGTTGATAGATAGCCAATCAGGAAAGGCGATTGAAAGAAATGTTGAAACATGGGTGGACCACATAGAGAAATTGTTAGCAGTTGATCGTTCAAACCGTAGATTTTGGGCCAGAGAGAGGGCTGAGCACTTTTCGTGGGAGCGCACTGCGACAACTCTTATTCAAACCTACACCGCAGAATTGAGACCACGATGACGCTACAGTTGAGTGATGAATATGTGGATATTTTCTTCAAAATTCGACACATAAAAAAACCTCGGATTGTTGCACTTGGTGACAGCTCGGTTTTCGGAGTGGGAGATTTTGGAGATGCCATTCCGGGTGTTGGGGCCGGTTGGGTAGGAAGGTTTGCTCACGATGTGCGTGCCAGTGCCTTTCTAAATGTTGGAAGGAATGGTGCGAGGGCGCGAGATTTGCATTCATATCAAGCTGCCACGGCGCTTGCATTCTCTCCAGATATCGCCCTTATCTGCATAGGCACAAATGACGTTCTTCGTGGAGACTACTCAACGCACCAGGTTCATGAGGCTCTCGTTGCGCTTATTCACATGCTAGAAAAAAGTAATACTGCGCTAGTATTTCTGGGTCTTCCCGATCCATTGATCACGGCGCCAGGTCCTCTTATTTTGCGACGAATACTCTCAAAACGAGTTGAAGCACTCAACCAAGTTTTAAAAGGATTGGAAGTTTATTCGAATGTCCGATTCGTGGATACGTGGGGAGAGTTAACCTCACAAGATTCGAGGATTTGGCACATTGATCGCATGCACCCCTCACCGTTTGGCCATCAGTTAATTGCTGATTTGGTTCGCAACAATTTGCTACTGCAATGTAGGGCAAAAAAGCGATTACCAATTGAGTTTGAAGTAAGTAAGAAAAATGAACTTTTCTGGTTATTCACTAACGGCATTAAGTGGTTGTCAAAAAGAAGTTTCGATTTAGTGCCCGCTCTGATATGGATAATAATTCGTGAAATGTTAATAAATTCGAGAAAATTACAAGTAGACTAATTTGAAATGTAGGGAAAGCCAAA
>CAZBCF010000073.1:0-3477 GCA_964490435.1 uncultured Bifidobacterium sp.
TTTATGTGGCGCATAATATGAACTATGAATTCGACCTCATTCGCTATTCAAAGTCGGCGCGAAAACATCGAATCGGCAAGGCCAGCGCCGATCATGTCATTCGCAACAACTCGCCGAGCGCGATCCAACCAGAGCCGCTCAAACTCCTTTGGGTTGGGGTCGATGAGCGAGAACGAGAACTCGAAATTATCGCTGTATTAGAAGAACACGAACTCATCATTATTCACGTAATGCCCACAATTTATCGGAGAGGAAAGAAAGATGAGTAAGAAGAAGCCCCTCAAGATTCTTGGCAAAGATTATGTGTGGGGTCCAGATATTGACTTCGACAAAGAGGTAGTGCTGGATCGAAATGGTGAACGCTATACCAATGCTCGAATTGAATCGATGGTCAAAGAAATTGAAGAGCATGGCCCTTATGTTGGACGCCCTTCACTTACTGCGCCCACAGTGCACTCCCCTGAAATCAAGGCGCGCGTACCGGCACCTCTCAAAGAAAAATTAGAAGCCGCTGCGGCGGCGCGAGGGCAAACACCATCTGCTCTTATTCGCCAAGCGGTCGAAGAGTTCCTTGGATAACTTCGCATCAAAGTCGGCCTACCAGGCGACACCCAGGCTATAGCCACAATTATTTCTTGATCTCGCCCTCCGCACCCCCTTCTGAGGCCGTTGTCCGATTTATCCCGCTAGGGAACCAAGGGGAGCGCCCTTACGTCAGATAGATGTTCGGATTTCATAATGGAGGAAGAAGATGAAGCTACGTCAGAAACTGTTCGTGTGGGGCTGCTTGGCAGCATTCGCTTTCTCACAAGTGGCGCCATCCAGCGCTGCCGGAGTTTCACAGAGCGCCAAGCCCAGCGCGAAGCTTCAGAACATCACTTGGAACTGGAGCGATACGGATCAACGAGGCGATCGCGAATTCTCCGAAGATGAGTACTGGTCGATTGATGAGTTGCCTGTCATCGAACTCAAAGTCGCACCAGCAAATCCTTCCCGCCGAGTTCTCCTGGAGCGCTTTGATGAGTCAGATCAATCGTGGGAAGTCATTGGCGAGGAGCGAACAGACTACCGCGGCGAGGTCGTCTTCTTCGTCGCACCAGATTGCCAGAATGACTCTGACTACGGAGATTCCTCGTGGTGCGATTACACCGAAACGCTTCGAATGCGGGTAGTAAAAGCGCTCGGACAAAAGCAGCGCATCTCACAGACTTTTGACGTGACTTACCAAAGCGCCGATGGTGATTCAGAAGATTCCGATGATGATTGGGACAACGCGTAAGAAACTCGAAAATCTCCGATGACGACTGCGACCCTCACCTGGCTAGATTCGCCATCTATTAAGAGTTATCCTGTTACCACCCAAGCGCGCCCGCGAACTCATCAAGGTGGTAGAGCATTTCCCGTGATTAAAGATGAGCGAACCGACGAGGAATTACTCCATGCATACGTCGCAGGTGACAACCAAGCGCTGAGCACCTTATTGCAGCGGTATAAGGAGCTCCACTACAACATTGCATGTCGCCGGATTTATGGCGACCGAGAATTAGCACGCGATGGCGTGCAAGAGGCGTGGATCACGATTTCAAAGAAGGCGTCCTCTTTTCGTGGCGAATCAAAATTGAGTACGTGGATGTATCAGATTGTTGATCGCGCATGTATCGACCTCTTACGTAAGACCCAGGTTCGTCCACAACTGGCAGATAGTGAGATCAGCGTCGAAAATCGCCTCGAGGTGAGTGAAGACTTCACCGACAATTCGATCCAGAACATCCGCGTTTTTGAGGCGCTGGCGCAACTGCCGGTCGATCAGCGCGAAGCTCTCACCAAAGTGGTGATCGAGGGATATTCGGTCGAGGATGCTGCGCTGGTGCTGGGAGTTCCCTCAGGAACAATCAAGAGCCGATGCGCTCGCGGTCGTGCTGCCCTGGCCACCCACTTATCTGACTTGAACCCCAATATCGTGGAACCAATTGGTTCTCCCGGCCGTCTATCGAGTAATAGAGCTAGTAATGGAGGTGGAGCATGAGTATGAATGGTGAGGATAAAGATAAGTGGGTCGATGATCTACTTGCTCAATTGCCAACTTCAAAACCTGTTCCGCACGATATCTCCAAGCAACTTGATGATTTCTTGGCTGATCACATAGCCACGCTTGAAAGCCAGTCTCAATCCAATACCGTCTCACTTCAGAATAGACGTGCACAGCGCTTCACCGCGCGATATAAATTTATGGTCGCTGCTGCCGCTGTCGCTGGTGTGCTTACCTTTGTTGGTAGTCAGACCTCACTATTTAATGGGAACTCACAACGCTCCGAGGTTGCCGCAGAGAGCAATAGCGGCGAGTCAGATGGCGCGAGTAACCCAATTGACTCGAACAACCCAGAGCTAACGCCGATGCCTGAAGAGAGTGTCTCCACAGCAGAAGGTGGCGACGGTGCCGATGGCCAACAAGGGACAACAGAACCTGCACCTGCTCCTAGTTCGAAGGGTTCATCAAAAGAGGGCAACGCTCAAACGGTAGATCCCGAAGTGACATCACCTGAAATCCAGATGCTTGGCTCAGAGGGTGGCACCGAATACCTACCAAGTGATGCGCCGAATGTGCAGATCACTCGTTCTGGAATGGATTACGCGAAGAATCTCGATGCTATTCTCGATGAGATCGCACCATATGGCGAGCCAGGCAAACTCAACAAATTGACCAACGCGCAATTAGCGTGTGTGGTGAAATTCAAGTTAGTCGATCGCGTAGTGGCCGTCGATAGTGGCAAGTACAACGGCGCAAACGTGATCGCTTTCTTCGCGATCGCTGATGACGGCACCACCAAGGCCTATATCACCAAACCGGGAAACAGTTGCGAACTCGCGAAGAAGGTCTCAATTAACTAACTTAACTCTTTGTTAGTGATACAAGTTCATTATCAATTACATCAAATTCTTTAACAAAAAGATAAATCATTGCGCGCAGCTTCTTTCCGTTGTTACTGATTGTCACTTGATTGCATTTTTAATCACAGATTGTTGATTGTAATAAAAAAGCAGTTCTGGGTAACGACGCCAGAACCGCCTTTGGCGCGAGTGGCTGGTAGGATTCGAACCCACGACCACGATTTCGTTAGGATCGGGCTCTATCCGCTGAGCTACAGCCACACGCGAGCGGAAATGTAGGCGTGTGGACTGATTTGTAATCGGAAAAAATTATTAGCTGTGAGTTGTGATGAGCTGTAGAGAATGCATCGATTTACCCCAGCAAATGTAATTTAAGTTTGATGCCCGTCCATATCCCCAAGAAAACGGCGGCAAAGAAAACCCGCCTGGCATCACATTTATTGGAAACACAATCCAACAGATTCTGAGCCCGGAAGTCCTTATCGGACATTCGGAGTATTTCGGAGAGAAGGTGCCAACGGATTCAGAAACTGCGTGGGCCCTGTCGGGATCGAACCGACGACCCACGGATTAAAAGTCCGTTGCTCT
>CAZBCF010000074.1:0-3357 GCA_964490435.1 uncultured Bifidobacterium sp.
GCGAAACAGGTCCAGTTGGGCCGACGGGAGCACCAGGAGCAACCGGAACCCAAGGAGCGCAAGGAGCGCAAGGCCCAGCAGGTCCGCGCGGCGAGACGGGTGCGCAGGGCCCAGCCGGTCCAGCCGGTCCAGCAGGTCCGCGTGGAGATACGGGAGCGCAAGGTGCACAAGGAGTTGCTGGCGAAAAGGGGGCAACCGGCGACAAGGGAGATACTGGCGCCACCGGTCCTGCTGGCCCAACAGGAGCAACAGGTGCAACAGGATCAACAGGTGCATCTGGAACGCCTGGATTGTTGCAGGGAATCTACGGCTCCTACTTGGATACTACGACGCAAACGAACACGACCCCAGGACAACCGTTGGCTATGCGAGTAAACACTGTGGTCTCACAGCGTCAGATTTCCTTGGTGAACGGCTCCAAGATGACAGTGGGTGTGACGGGCACTTACAACATCGCTTTTTCGGCACAGATGTTGCATACAGCGAACTCAGCATCAACGGCAGAAATCTGGTTACGAGTAAATGGAAACGATGTCCCTGCTAGTAATACCGTCTTCACTTTCGATCGAAAAGATGACAAATATGTTGCTGCATGGAACTTCATGATAGATCTCAATGCAAATGATTTCGTGCAGCTAATGTGGTTCTCTACCGACTCCACGGTGCAGATTGTCTATGCAGGACAGGCGAGTAATCCAGTCCGCCCATCCGTGCCCTCACTGATTCTTACAATCAACCAGGTTGGTTAGTTCAGATATCAAAGCTCTCATTGATGTGCGGGATGATTGCATTCCATCCCAGTTGCGAATGAAGTTTCTCTTTGAAGGATTGCTGAGCCTCGCGCTCGCCGTGGATTACGAAAATCTTTCGTGGCTTCTTGCATTTCTTCAACCATCGAAGAAGTTCTTCGCTATCTGCATGCACCGAAAAACTCTCGACCTTTGCGATGTGCGCTCGCACATCGACCCATTCACCGTGGATCTTTATGCGAGGCAATCCATCTTCCAGCGCTCGTCCTCGACTGCCCTGTGCTTGGTACCCCACCAGAAGAATGGTGTTCTTTGAGTCAGGGAGCGCTCTTTTTAGGTGATGCACTACTCGACCACCTGTGGCCATGCCGCTTGCAGAGATGATGATGTGTGGTTCGGTCAACTCATTGAGGGATTTTGAGTGCTCTGTGGTCGTGACATTCGTCAGCGTCCCAGGATCAAAGGGATCCAGATTGGACCATTGCCTTGACACTCCTTCTCGAATGCCGGCATAGCCCTCGCGCACTGCTTTGCGATATTCCACAAGTGCGGCGACAGCCATCGGAGAATCAACATAGATAGGTATTGCTGGGATCTCTTCATTATCAATTAATGCCCGGAGCGCCATAAGAATAACTTCGGTCCGATCGATTGCGAAGGCGGGGATAATCACCGATCCACCGCGATTGATTGCTGCATTGATCTCTCGAGCAAACTCGCCTGAGATTGATTCGTGAAGTCGATCGCCATAAGTGGATTCGGTCACAATGGCATCGAGTTCGACCTGCGGCGGATCATCTGGAGGGGCCAGGAGTGGGTGATTGTCCCGACCCATGTCGCTTGTGAAGAGAATGTTCTTTTCTCCACAGGAGAGCAGAAGAAAAGCGGAGCCAAGTATGTGGCCAGATGGGTAAAAGGTCGCCACAAAATTTTCTCCAACCTTGAACTGCTGTCTATAAGGAAAGGCATGCACATAAGTCAAGGCAGATTCGACATCGGGCGATCGATAGAGCGGCTCAGGATTTTTATGTTTGCTATATCCCTTCTTCGCTGCAAAGTACGCATCCTCTTCTTGAAGCTTGGCCGAATCTCGAAGTACGACGGCAAGTAAAGGCTCGGTGTACTTAGTGGTGATGATTTTTCCCTTGAAACCCTGGCGAACCAGGAGCGGGACATACCCAGAATGGTCAAGGTGTGCATGGGTGAGAATGATGGCAGTGAGCGAACGAGGGTCTACTGCGAATGGCTCACGATTTTTCGCCTGAATCTCTTTACTTCCCTGGTACAGGCCACAATCCACCAGGATGCTTTCATCCCCTGACGAGACGAGAAACCTGCTTCCGGTGACGGTCTCTGTAGCGCCGAGGAAGGTGATTGACGGAGTTGTCATGGCATGCAGACTACTCAAGGAATCAGAAGTAACCTAGTTTTATGTCGACGATGCTTGTGAGCAAACGCTTTCACCAAGCCCTCTTTTTATTCGCATTGATCGGAACTTTCCTTGGCTTTTTCATCAAAGAAGTTTGGGTAGCAGTCGGCTTCATAGGACTTGCCATTTCAATCAAGTGGCTCATTGATGATTTCAAACTAGACACGATGGGATCAGATGTTCTTGCGATCTTCTCGCTCGTAGGCACGCTCATCACTTCTGAGTACCTTGCGATGGCGGTAATCGCGTTGATGCTTGCGACGGGGAGATTGCTGGAGAGTTGGGCCGAAGGAGAAGCAGAACGCGAGCTTTCTTCGCTTATCGAGCGTATTCCTCGGCGTGCCCACAAAATTGGACCAGATGGCTCCCTGCTTGAGATTGAAGTCGAGGAGATTGCGCCACGGGATCAACTTGTGGTGCGCACGGGTGAGATTCTTCCCGTTGATGGTCTGTTGCTTACCGATGCGACAACCGATGAATCTGCTCTCACCGGAGAGCCATTACCGCAACATCGTGGTGTCGGCGCGCTCCTTGCAAGCGGAATAGTGAACGCCGGATCTCCATTCACTATTGAGGCGGTCAACACAGCTGCTCTGAGTACCTATTCAGGAATCATTGCGTTGGTCAAAGAGGCGCAGAAGAAAAGCGCTCCGAGTATCAGACTGGCGAATAAGTGGGCGATTAGGTTTGTGCCCTTTGCACTGGCGGTCGCGGGAGGGGCTTGGGCGATCACTGGCGAGTTCTCACGAGCGGTCGCGGTTCTTGTTGCAGCAACTCCCTGCCCGCTGATCTTGGCAGTACCTATTGCAGTCGTTGCAGGTCTCTCTCGAGCGGCAAAGCAAGGAGCAATCATCAAAAGCGGTGCCACTTTAGAGTTGCTGGCAAGAACGCAAATTGTTTTGCTTGATAAAACGGGGACTCTGACTTACGGCGGACCAGAGATTAACTCTATCGATTGCGCCCCGAACCTCACACCGCATGAAGTTCTGCAACTCGCAGCCTCGGTTGATCAATACAGCAGTCACATCGTCGCGCAATCTTTGGTCAGCGGCGCACACGATCGAAACATCGACTTATTACAAGTGACGGACCTGCACGAGAAATTAGGTCACTCCATGAGTGGTGATGTCGCTGGAGCGCACATCATCGTTGGCCAGATGCTCGGCGATGCTCCTTCGT
>CAZBCF010000075.1:0-3341 GCA_964490435.1 uncultured Bifidobacterium sp.
ATGATGACATCATGATCGCGCGCGAATTGGCGCCCGACTGGGATTCTCAGGAGCTCTAATGCGTACACACATTCTCTCTGTTCTCGTTGAAAACCAAGCCGGAGTTCTCGCACGCGTCTCATCGCTTTTCTCTCGTCGCGGTTACAACATTGAAGCACTGTCCGTGGGTCCTACTGAGAATCCTGAGATTTCCCGGATCACGATTGCAGTCAATGTTGAAGGCCATGCCCTCGATCAGGTGATTCAACAACTCGATAAGTTAGTTAACGTCATCGATATCATCGAGTTGCCAGAGCAGACTTCGCACCAGGTCGAGTTGATCTTGGTTCGCGTTGCACTGAAGGGTGGCGAAGGCGACCGAAAGAAAGTTGATGCGGTCCTCGAGAAGTTTGGGGCACACGTGGTCGAGGCCACACCATCTGCGGTGACCATCCAGCAGACCGCGAACCCTGCAGAGATTGAGCAGCTCCTTGCTGCGCTTGCCCCGTTCGGGATTGTGGAATTGACCCAGTCCGGGGTGGTCGCGATGGGGCGTACTATTCACTCCTAACCCAATTTTTTAGCCAAAGCCCAAAGCAAAGTAACTAGTACATACTCGACACAAAGGAGCAGAACCCGTGGCCACTCTCTATCACGATGAAGATGCAGACCTCTCCATCATCCAGAACAAGAAAGTCGCCGTCATTGGGTACGGCTCCCAGGGCCATGCCCACGCGCTAAGTCTTCGTGATAGCGGAGTCGATGTGCGGGTAGGCCTCAAACCTGGCTCCAAGTCACAGGCGAAGGCAGAGGCAGAAGGCCTTCGAGTGGTCAGCGTTGCTGATGCAGTCAAAGAGGCTGACGTCATCATGTTGCTGGCACCTGATCACTTCCAGCGCGGAATCTATAAAGAGTCCATCGAGCCAAACTTAAAGCCGGGAGCAGCGCTCTTCTTCGGCCATGGCTTCAACATCCGTTTTGGTTACATCAAGCCGCCAGCCAACGTTGATGTATGTATGGTCGCGCCAAAAGGTCCGGGCCATTTAGTGCGTCGTGAATATGTTGCAGGTCGTGGTGTTCCAGTCATCGTTGCTGTCGAGCAAGATGCAACCGGTAGCGCCTGGCCACTCACGCTCTCCTATGCAAAGGCAATCGGTGGACTTCGCGCCGGTGGCATTCTCACTACCTTCACTGAAGAGTGCGAGACTGATCTCTTTGGTGAGCAAGCAGTGCTCTGCGGAGGCGCATCACGGCTTGTGCAAATGGGTTTCGAAGTTCTTATTGAAGCCGGTTATCAGCCAGAGGTTGCATATTTCGAGTGCTTGCACGAACTCAAACTCATCGTTGATCTGATGTATGAAGGTGGCATTGCCAAGCAACGTTGGTCAGTTTCTGACACTGCTGAATATGGTGACTACATCTCCGGCCCTCGCGTTCTCGATGATCGCGTCAAGGAGAACATGCGCGCGGTACTCAAAGATGTTCAGAATGGTTCATTCGCTGCTCGATTCATCGCTGATCAAGATGCCGGTGCACCTGAGTTCAAAGCGCTTCGCGCTAAGGGCGAACAACATCCCATCGAAGCTGTCGGTCGTGACCTGCGCGCCATGATGTCGTGGGTAAAGGCCAAAGATGATTACACCGAGGGAACTGCTGCGCGCTAATGAGCAAACCAGTCGTTCTCATTGCAGAGGAGTTGAGTCCAGCGACCCTCGAGGCGCTCGGACCTGACTTCGAAGTACGCAATTGCAATGGCGCAGACCGCGCTGAACTCCTCTCCGAATTAGCAAAGGGAGTTTCAGCGGTGCTGATTCGCTCCGCTACCAAGATGGATAGCGAAGCAATTGCTGCAGCGAAAGGTTTGAGAGTGATTGCTCGTGCGGGCGTGGGTCTCGACAATGTCGACGTACCTGCTGCTACGGCCGCAGGGGTAATGGTGGTCAATGCACCTACATCGAATATCGTCAGCGCTGCCGAACTTGCCATCGCACTCATTCTGGCAAGTGCACGTTTCGTCTCTCCAGCCCATGCCGCGCTTCGCATCGGAAAGTGGGCGCGATCCAAGTACACCGGCGCTGAATTATTCGAGAAGACTTTGGGAATCGTGGGCTTTGGTCGGATTGGCCAACTCGTCGCACACCGCATGCAAGCCTTCGGCATGAAGGTGCTTGCATACGACCCTTATCTGCCACCCGCACGTGCTGCGCAACTCGATGTCAGACTCGTCGATCTCGATACTTTGCTTGCTGAGAGTGATTTCATCACTATTCACTTGCCGAAAACGAAAGAGACCGCAAATCTCATCGGTACTGAAGCGCTAAAGAAGGTCAAACCAACAGTGCGCATAATTAACGCTGCACGTGGTGGCGTACTCGATGAGGAGGCGCTCTATGAAGCGCTGAAATCTGGTCGAGTTGCTGGTGCCGGTCTTGATGTCTTTGCGACTGAGCCGTGTACCGATTCACCCTTATTCGCCCTCGATAATGTCGTAGCAACTCCACATTTGGGTGCATCGACCGATGAGGCACAAGAACGAGCCGGTATCGCTGTTGCGATTTCTGTGCGCAAGGCGCTCGCAGGTGAGTTGGTTCCTGATGCAGTAAATGTCAAAGGTGGTGCAATCGCTGAAGATGTTCGCCCAGCGCTGCCCCTTGTCGAGAAGTTAGCCCAGGTACTCTTCGCGATTGCAGGCGAGTCGCCTGTGTCAGTTGATGTTGAAGTTCGCGGTGAGATCGCAAGCGAAGATTGTTCAGTCCTTGCCACGAGCGCCCTTCGGGGCATCTTGAGCGCATCGGGGGTCAACGATGTCACCTACGTGAACGCGCCTTCACTTGCGCAAGAGCGAGGTTTGAGCGCTTCGGTGACCACCACTGGCGATAGTCCAGACCATCGAAATATGGTCTTCATCTCGGGCGCACTTGCCGATGGAGAGCGAGTCTCAGTCGGTGGCACTCTGATGGGAATCAAACGAGTCGAGAAGATCGTCGAACTCGATGGACTCGATGTCGATGTGGCTTTTTCAGATCATTTACTTTTCCTTCGCTACACCGATCGTCCTGGCGTTGTTGGGGCCGTGGGTAATGCGCTAGGAGCACTAGGAATCAATATCGCCGGGATGCAAGTAGCCCGTAACCAACGTGGAGGAGAAGCACTTATGGTCCTTACAGTCGACTCGGCAATACCTGCCGATGTTCTCGCAAAGGTAGCGAAAGAGACGTCCGCTACTGCTCGATTTGTGACGTTGGTGTAACCATGGCCCAAGCACAAAAGATTGCGGTTGTCGGTGGCGATGGCATTGGTCCTGATGTCATTGGTGAAGGGTTGAAAGTCCTCGATGTCGTTGCGAAGAAGCATGGATTGAC
>CAZBCF010000076.1:0-3331 GCA_964490435.1 uncultured Bifidobacterium sp.
AAGGACCGTCTTTGAAAAACAAATCCCAATCCCCGCATGCCCCACATCGTCTCTCTTTCGCCAAGATTCGCGAGCCCCTTGAGGTTCCGAATCTTCTCGCGTTGCAAATCGAGAGTATGGACTGGCTTCTCGGTAACGATGCATGGCGTGTGCGTATTGCAAACAGCGCCACGACTAACACCACTCGTGGTGAACTTCCGAATCAATCCGGATTAGAAGAGATCTTCGAGGAGATTTCTCCCATCGAAGACTTCCAAGGTTCGATGAGCCTCTCCTTCCGGGATCATCGCTTCGAGCCACCTAAGTATTCAATCGAAGAGTGTAAAGAGCGCGACATCACTTACAGCGCGCCGCTCTTCGTGACCGCAGAGTTCATGAACAACGTCACCGGTGAAATCAAGAGTCAGACCGTCTTCATGGGTGAGTTCCCTCTGATGACTTCACGCGGCACATTCATCATCAATGGCACCGAGCGGGTAGTTGTCTCGCAGATCGTCCGTTCGCCGGGTGTTTATTTTGAGAAGGCAGATCCCGATAAGAGCGCTGACAAAGACACGCTCGTCGGAAAGATCATTCCAAGTAGAGGCGCATGGCTGGAATTCGAAATCGACAAGAAGGACATGGTCGGAGTTCGAATCGATCGCAAACGTAAGATTCCGGTAACGGTATTCCTCAAGGCGCTGGGTTGGGATGAAGCCCAGATTCGTGAACATTTTGGCGACTACGAATCCATGGTCGCCACCCTCGAGAAGGATCACACTGTTACTCAAGATGATGCGCTCCTTGATATCTATCGCAAACTTCGCCCAGGTGAGCCACCAACGCGCGAAGCCGCACAAACGCTCATCGAGAATCTCTATTTCAATGCAAAGCGCTATGACCTAGCAAAGGTCGGCCGTTTCAAGATCAACAAGAAACTCGGCACCGATCTCGATCTTCGTAAAGGCTTGTTGACTATCGAAGATATCGTCTGGGCAATCAAATACCTCGTCAAGATGCATGCAGGCGAGGCTGTGATGGATTCGGTTCGCGGTCAAGTGCGAATCGAGACAGACGACATCGATCACTTTGGTAATCGTCGCCTTCGCACCGTGGGTGAATTGATCCAAAATCAGGTTCGTACTGGACTCTCTCGTATGGAGCGGGTCGTTCGCGAGCGCATGACCACCCAAGATGTCGAGGCAATCACACCTCAGACACTTATTAATATTCGCCCGATCACCGCGAGCATCAAGGAGTTCTTCGGAACTTCTCAGCTCTCGCAGTTCATGGATCAGACCAACCCACTCTCAGGGCTCACCCACAAGCGTCGCCTTTCGGCGCTCGGACCTGGTGGCCTCTCACGTGAGCGCGCTGGCTTCGAAGTTCGTGACGTGCACCCCTCGCATTACGGACGTATGTGTCCGATTGAGACTCCCGAAGGTCCGAACATCGGTCTGATCGGATCGCTCGCGACATTCGGCCGAATCACGCCATTTGGTTTCATCGAGACGCCATATCGCAAAGTCGTCAAGGGGAAGGTAACCGATCACATCGACTACCTCACCGCTGATGAAGAGGATGAACACATCATCGCTCAGGCGAATGCCCCTCTGACCGATTCCAATCATTTTGCCGAGCCACGCGTACTTGTGCGACGTAAGGGTGGCGAAGTCGAATTCATCCCTGCTGAAGATGTCGATTACATGGATGTCTCACCACGACAGATGGTCTCTGCTGCAACCGCAATGATTCCGTTCCTCGAGCACGACGATGCAAACCGTGCGCTCATGGGTTCGAACATGATGCGTCAAGCAGTGCCGCTCCTTCGTGCCGAAGCACCACTTGTTGGAACGGGCATGGAGTTCCGTGCTGCAGTCGACGCTGGCGATGTAATCGTGAGCGAGAAAGCGGGCGCCGTCACTGAAGTCAGCGCTGATGAGATCAAAGTCAGCCACGACGACGGCACATCGAAGACCTATTACCTATCGAAGTTCCGTCGCTCAAACCAAGGAACCTGCTACAACCACAAACCGGTAGTTGCACAAGGCGCCCGGGTTGAAGCTGGAGATGTGCTCGCCGATGGTCCAAGCACTGATCTTGGTGAACTCGCATTAGGTAAGAACCTTCTCGTTGCATTCATGCCTTGGGAAGGCCACAACTACGAAGATGCAATTATCTTGAGTCAGCGCTTGGTGCAAGATGACGTACTCTCATCGATTCACATTGAGGAGTATGAGGTTGATGCTCGCGACACCAAACTTGGTGCCGAAGAAATCACACGTGATATTCCAAATGTGAGCGAAGAAGTCCTCGCCGACCTTGATGAGATGGGCATCATTCGTGTCGGTGCTGATGTAGTACCTGGTGACATTCTTGTTGGCAAGGTGACGCCAAAAGGCGAAACCGAACTCACTCCTGAAGAGCGCCTGCTTCGTGCAATCTTTGGTGAGAAGGCTCGCGAAGTTCGCGATACCTCTCTCAAGGTTCCACACGGCGAAGGCGGGAAAGTCATCGGAGTCAAAGTCTTCGAAAGCGAAGAGGGTTACGAACTTCCATCTGGAGTGAACCAGTTAGTTCGCGTCTATGTCGCCCAGAAGCGAAAGATCCAAGATGGAGACAAGCTCGCAGGACGCCACGGCAACAAAGGTGTCATTGCGAAGATTCTTCCAGTCGAAGATATGCCTTTCCTTGAAGATGGCACTGCAGTTGATGTCGTACTCAATCCACTTGGCGTTCCAGGACGTATGAACGTCGGCCAAGTTCTTGAGACGCACCTGGGCTGGGTTGCTAAGCAAGGCTGGCAAGTCGAAGGTGATGATGCCTCATGGAAGAAGAACTTGAAGTCAATTGGCGCACAGACCGGAAAGCCTGGCACTCGAGTTGCAACACCAGTATTTGACGGTGCTCGCGAAGATGAGATCACCGGTCTACTTGGTTCGACTTTGCCAAACCGAGATGGACATCGAATGGTCGGAGAAACCGGAAAGGCGCGGCTATTCGATGGCCGCAGCGGCGAGCCGTATCGCGATCCAATTTCTGTTGGCTACATGTATATCTTGAAGTTGCTCCACTTGGTCGATGACAAGATCCATGCTCGATCAACCGGTCCGTACTCGATGATCACTCAGCAACCTCTTGGTGGTAAAGCGCAATTCGGTGGTCAGCGATTTGGTGAGATGGAGGTGTGGGCGCTTGAAGCATATGGCGCTGCATACACGCTCCAAGAACTCCTTACAATTAAGTCCGATGACGTATTAGGTCGCGTGAAGGTCTACGAGGCGATCGTCAAGGGCGAGAATATTCCTGAGCCAGGCATCCCAGAGTCATTCAAGGTGCTTATCAAGGAAAT
>CAZBCF010000077.1:0-3294 GCA_964490435.1 uncultured Bifidobacterium sp.
GGTGGACTCAGTGAAATTCTGAGACCGACGGTTAAAGTCCGGATGAGAGATAACGAATGTAGCGAGCGCTGCTCTCTTATGAGTGGCTGCTGGCTCTAATTATCTTTCTCCCACCCCGAAAACGCTTGCATGAAAGAGCGAAGGGGCGCGTTGTGGGCACAGTGAAATCGACCGACGAGATTTTTGCTGATCTCGCCGCTCTTTCGCGTGCCGCAGCTGGATGGTGTGTGCACAATCCAAATGTCTCTGCCGCAATTTACGACGCGGAAGGCAATTTCATCTCTGATGGCGTGCATAAGAAAAAGATTTCTGATGATCATGCAGAAGTTGTCGCTCTAAAGGCGGCCGGTGTGCGAGCCCGTGGCGGCACGCTCTATGTCTCTCTAGAACCATGCAACCACACTGGTACAACCAGCCCGTGCACTGAGGCAATCACAGCAAGCGGCGTGCGAAGAGTTATCTATGCCGTTGCTGACCCAAATCCGATAGCAAGTGGCGGCGCTAAAGCGCTGCAAGCAGCAGGCGTTGAAGTGATCTACGAGCGCAGCGCAGTCTTGGAATTCGAACAACGGGCGTGGCTCCATCGCATCAACTACGGCAGGCCGTTGCTGACGGCGAAAATAGCAGCAACACTCGACGGTTACATCGCCGCTTCTGATGGCACCTCGCGATGGATTACTAGCGATGCATCGCGGGATGATGTGCAGCATCTGCGCTCCCAAGTCGGGGCAATAATCACCAGCACTGAGACTTTTATTAACGATCAACCATCGTTATTACCGCGAATCGAGGGCGCGCCTACTCCGCATCGCATCGTGATGGGCGAGCGCGACCTTTCTGCGAAGGGTTTCACCCATTTGAGATCCCGTGATGTGAATGAGCTCATCACTTTCCTCAACGATGAGGGAGTAAACCACGCCCTCATCGAAGCCGGCGGCACATTCCTATCTGCTCTCATTAGCGCCGATTTAATTGATGAATTGATCATTTATCACGCGCCTAAGCTCCTGGGGACCGGCACGAAGTGGGTGGCAGATCTTGGGATCTCCTCGCTATCCCAGGCGCTCGACTGGGAGTGCTTGGCCACATATCAAATCGGTTCTGACGTCAAGACCCACTATCGACGGGTGCGTGGCTGATGTTTACCGGATTAATACAAGAACTTGGCCAAGTCACCCAAATTAAACAGGGCGATACGTCGGCAATCCTCACCATCTACGCGCCAATTAGCCTACGAAATATCTCTAAAGGCGATTCCATAGCAATCAATGGGGTATGCCTTACTGCAATTGAAGTAAGTGAGGAAACTTTTGCCGCAGATGTGATGGTGCAAACCTTGCGCCTTACGAATCTGGGCAACTTACGTGAAGGTTCTGTGGTGAATATCGAACTCGCTGCACGGGCAGATTCATTTATGGGCGGCCACATCGTGCAAGGACATGTCGATGGTGTCGCTGAAGTTGTCGAACGCGTTCCCGGTGAGAAGTGGGAGAAGTTTGTAGTTCGTATGCCCGAGCAACTCACACGTTTTATCGTCAACCAAGGTTCAATTGCCCTCGACGGTGTCTCTCTTACTGTTGGTGAAATGAATGATGTCAATAATTTAGTGACGGTGTGGTTGATTCCAGAGACACTTGCAAAAACAAATCTTTCGCAAAAAAGTATTGGCGACAATGTCAATGTCGAGGTTGATGTGCTAGCGAAATATGTGCAACGCCTTATGAGCAAGATCAGGGAGGTTGCCACTAATGAATAATCAATCGGCGCTCTTACTCGCCCTTGAGCATTTCCGCTCGGGTGGATTTGTCGTCGTTACAGATGATGAATCTCGCGAGAATGAAGGCGATCTCATTGTTCGTGCCGATCTCATTACGTCAGATCAAACCGCGTTTATGGTTCGGCACACAACCGGAATCCTCTGTGTTGCGATGACTGAACCAAGTGCAAAACGTCTTGATTTACCGCGTATGCTGGAGCGAAATGAGGATCAGCGCAGCACCGCCTTCACTGTTTCGGTTGATCTTCGACAAGGAATAACAACGGGAGTAAGCGCAACCGAGCGCACCATGACCATTCACGCACTCGCCGACGAGGGCTCTACACCAGAGACTTTTGCAAGACCTGGCCATATTTTCCCTTTGATCGCACACCGAGACTTGCTTAAAGGGCGAAAGGGGCACACTGAAGCAGGTGTGGTTCTCTCACTCTTGGTCAAGGCACCGACATTCGCAGTATTAGCAGAGATCGTCAATGACGATGGCACGATGACTAGGGGAACTGAGCTTCGAGAGTTTGCAGAGCGACATCAGATTCCTGTAATCACCGTAGAACAATTGAGCGCGCTCGCCGATGAACGAGGCATTAAGGCAGCACCCATTACTCATGAACTTTCTTGGACGCATTTGCCATCTGAAGACGGTGATTGGCAGATTGCCTCGTATGACGCGCTCAAACATCGCGAACACGTCATTCTTAAATATGGATCTGGTATCAATCCGAAGATTCGAATCCACTCCGAGTGCTTTACTGGCGATGTCCTTGGTTCGCAAAGATGCGATTGCGGTGAACAATTGGATTTAGCTCGCGAAGCAATCATCACACATGGCAGTGGATATCTGATTTATCTGCGCGATCATGAAGGACGAGCAATTGGTCTCGATAAGAAATTACAGGCGTATCAATTACAAGATCAAGGATTAGATACAATTGAAGCAAACCTTTCACTTGGATTGCCCATTGATGGTCGCGAGTGGGCCGATGCGCTAGACATCTTGGGGGCGCTGGGGATCTCGGAATTCACGCTACTAACAAATAACCCCGAAAAGGCCGAGATTCTCAAGAATGCTGGGCTGAACGTTCGAATAGAAACCCTAGATGTGACAATAAACCCAACTAATAGGCGGTATCTGCAGACTAAAGCAGAGCGGTTGGGACATTTGAGAAAGGTTGAATAATGGCCGGAAACTCACCTCAGATAAATCTCCCAAAATTCCCACATGCAAAGGTGGCAATCATCTCTGCTTCGTGGCACCAGGAGATTTGTAGCGCATTGGTAGTGGGCGCTCGCCGAGCATGCGAACACGCTGGAGTAACGTCAATCTCAGAATCATATGTGCCAGGTTCCTTTGAGTTACCTCTTGCGGCCCAACATGCATTCGAGGCCGGCTTTGATGCTGTGGTGGTTGTTGGATTAGTTCTGCGCGGTGAGACTCCACATTTCGATTATGTCTGTCAGGGAGTTACCCAAGGAGTGATGGATGTGCAGTTGAAGTTTTCAAAGCCGATTGGTTTTGG
>CAZBCF010000078.1:0-2866 GCA_964490435.1 uncultured Bifidobacterium sp.
GTTCCTCGGCAGGTGGCGCAGGTGGTTGCTGATCCTCTTGTGCAGGAGGTTGCTGTTCCTCTTCGACTGGAGGTTGAACTTCGCCGCCGCCTTGTTGTTCTTCTTCTGCAGGAGGTTGTTGCTGTTCCTCGGCAGGTGGTTGTTGCTGTTCCTCGGCAGGTGGCGCAGGTGGTTGCTGATCCTCTTGTGCAGGAGGTTGTTGTTCTTCTGCAGGAGGTTGTCGCTGTTCCTCTTCGGCGGGAGGTTGAACTTCGCCGCCACCTTGTTGTTGTTCTTCTGGAGCAGGAGGTTGCTGTTCTTCTGGAGCAGGAGGTTGTCGCTGTTCCTCTTCGGCGGGAGGTTGAACTTCGCCGCCACCTTGTTGTTGTTCTTCTGGAGCAGGAGGTTGCTGTTCTTCTGGAGCAGGAGGTTGTTGCTGTTCCTGGGCAGGTGGTGCAGGAGGTTGTTGTTCTTCCTGTGCGGGAGGTTGTTGCTGTTCCTCTTGAGCAGGAGGTTGTTGCTCTTCCTGTGCGGGAGGTTGTTGTTGTTCTGCAGGACGTTGCTGCTCCTCTTGTGCGGGAGGTTGCTGCTCCTCTTGTGCAGGAGGTTGTTGTTCCTCTTGTGCGGGAGGTTGTTGTTCCTCTTGTGCGGGAGGTTGTTGTTCTTCTTGTGCGGGAGGTTGTTGTTCTTCAGCAGGAGGTTGTTGCTGCTCTTCAGCAGGAGGTTGTTGCTCTTCCTCGGCAGGTGGCGCAGGTGGTTGTTGTTCTTCAGCAGGAGGTTGTTGTTCTTCTTGTGCAGGAGGTTGCTGATCATTCCCACCGACTAACAGATTTTCTTCGGCTGGAGGTTGAACTTCACCGCCGCCTTGTTGTTCTTCTTCTGCAGGAGGTTGTTGCTCTTCCTCGGCAGGTGGCGCAGGTGGTTGTTGTTCTTCAGCAGGAGGTTGTTGCTCTTCTTCAGCGGGAGGTTGCTGTTCCTCTTGTGCGGGAGGTTGTTGTTCTTCCTGTGCAGGTGGTTGTTGTTCTTGTGCGGGAGGTTGTTGTTGTTCTTGTGCGGGAGGTTGTTGTTCTTCTTGAACAGGAGGTTGTTGTTGTTCTTGTGCGGGAGGTTGTTGTTCTTGTGCAGGTGGTTGTTGTTCTTCTTGTGCAGGAGGTTGCTGATCATTCCCGCCGACTAAGAGATTTTCCTCCGCAGGAGGTTGAACTTCACCTCCGCCTTGTTGTTGTTCTTGCGCAGGAGGTTGCTGCTGTTCCTCGGCAGGCGGTGCAGGTGGTTGTTGTTCTTGGGCAGGAGGTTGTTGCTGTTCCTCGGCAGGTGGTGCAGGAGGTTGCTGTTCCTCTTGGGCAGGAGGTTGCTGTTCCTCTTGGGCAGGAGGTTGCTGTTGTCCCTCAGCAGGAGGGGCAACGAAATTTTGTGCAGGTGGTTCCGGTGCGGGTGGAGGGGGCGCCTGTGGCTCGGGAGCTGGCGGTGGTGGTGCCACAAAATTTTGCTGCTGCACATTGGGATCAATAACGAAGATCTGATCACCCTGAGGATTCTGAAGAAAGTTATTCTCCGGAGGGGCCACAAAATTTCCATCAGGAAGGCGCACCTGAGTCTCGCCGACAGCGGGTTGTACTAAATCTCGTCCATCATTAAGAGGTACCACAATCTCTTCTGGGGTAACAATTTTTTGTATCTGATTATCTTGCGTTACTACAACACGATCTGTCTCAGCGATTCCATTTACACCATTGATCTGAGTAATAATTTTTTCATCATCTGTGAAAACTCGAGTGGTGTTCTCGCCAGACTTAACTTGAATTTCGATTTCATCGCTGGTCTTAATTAGAACTTGAGTTGAGTCCTTATGAATGAACTGAAGTGATTTATCCGGACCTACTTTTACCTGAATTGGAACTTTCGCTTCGGCGAGCTTGCTTGTGAATTGATGAACGCTCAACCGTTCCACGGGAGAGGTAGCAGATGCAGATGTTGCACTCGACGGCAAATTAATACTTGGAATACCTGTCGTATCCCTAGCGATGAAAAAGGTAGAAAAGCCTGGTACACCTATCGTGTACCAAACAGCTTTCCGCTTACTCCATGGAGCAATCGGGAACTCGCTAACCTCTGCTTCAATCGTCAATCCATCAGCAAACGAAACTTTCTTAATGCCTTTGCCATAGTCGTTATGAAGTTGTGTCCCGTTCTCGAGATAGAGCCCGGTATACCCAGGCCGCGAAGTGAGCGAGGCGTTAATCCAAGAAGGGTGTGAGATATCAACGCGCGCCCCGTCCGCACCTTGCGCTCGCGCATCAACTTGGGTGCCGTTCTTGTTCTTGCGGCGAATTATCTTCACGGCAGGACGCGGCTCCGATCACGGCATAGGGGCGCTAGGCCCAACTAGAGGGACAAGGTAGGTAGAAGTATTCCGACCAAATAAGGGAGATGGAAATGACGGGTGGGGGTACCCCCACCGCCAAAAAGGCCCGCTCTAGCCCCGAGAACCCTGCCCGTGGGCAGGCAGGTGAATATCGAGTACCGCCCCATGATCCATGAACTTGCGCTTCCATAGCTCCGGAGCCAACTCATCCAAAATCCGGCTCCCCAACCCCGCGCCGCCAGCGCCCTTATTCCGACCATTGTCGCTAATGGTGAGGTGAAAGTAATTCCCCTCGCGTACGCCTTTCACTTCAACCTGCGTCGCGAGCCCAAAGCGAACTGCAGACGAGACCGCCTCTTCCACCAACTGCGAGACATCGCTCAAGAAATCAATCGAGTAATGCTCGGTATCAGTGAGCGTAAGCTTGATTTCAGCAATCCCCTGCCAGGCTCGAGCAAAATCCGCCAACCTATCGAGCGGAGAACTTTCGTGCGACGTGAAATCAACTGAGATATCGCGATT
>CAZBCF010000079.1:0-2831 GCA_964490435.1 uncultured Bifidobacterium sp.
GTAAACACCCCCGTAACCAAAATAGTTGAGAGGGATACATGCTCGAATCGTTATTCAAAATCAAGGAGCGTGGGTCAACAGTCGGTCGCGAAGTACGAGGCGGACTAGTTACCTTCTTCACGATGGCCTACATCGTGGCGCTCAATCCGCTCATCATCGGCCTTTCGAAAGATGCCGATGGGAAATTCATTGGCGGGGATGCTCCAAATTTGGCGAAAATTGCTGCAGTGACTGCACTGGTCGCTGGCATTCTCACCATTCTTATGGGTGTTGTAGCCAATTTCCCACTGGCGCTCGCAACAGGCCTAGGACTTAATACCTTCGTTGCAGTCGGCATCGCATCAAAGATGAGCTGGCAAGAGGCGATGGGCTTGGTGGTGCTAGAGGGCATCATCATCTTGGTCCTTGTTCTGACCGGATTCCGCGTCTCCGTCTTCAAAGCCGTCCCAACGCAATTGAAGATCGCCATCTCCGTGGGAATTGGTCTCTTCATCGCATTAATCGGTCTTGTTGATGCAGGATTCGTTCGTCGCACTGGAAGCGGACCAGTTCCGGTTCAACTCGGCGATGGTGGAAGTCTTGTTGGCTGGCCAATTGTCGTCTTCGCGTTTGGACTTTTCCTCACCATTCTTCTCATGGTGAAACGAGTAAAGGCTGCGATTTTGATCAGCATCATCGCATCTACAGTGCTCGCAGTAATCATCGAAACTTCTTTGAAGATCGGTCCGAACTTTATTGCTCCGGATAAAGTAAACCCGAAGGGTTGGGGCTTGAACGTTCCAGCAATCCCGAAGAACATCTTTGACACTCCCGACTTCAGCATCATTGGAAGCTTCGACCTATTTGGTGCTTTCAGCAGAATTTCGTTCATCTCGGTCATTCTGTTGATCTTCACTCTCCTACTAGCTGATTTCTTCGACACTATGGGTACCATGACTGCTATTGGTCAAGAAGCTGGTTTGAATGACAAAGAAGGCACTCCTCCCAATGCAAACAAGATCCTCATTGTCGACTCAATCGCAGCCGCCGCTGGTGGTGCTGCATCAATTTCGTCGAACACCTCGTACATCGAATCGGCATCAGGCGTCGGTGAAGGTGCACGTACTGGTTTGGCTTCGGTCGTCACTGGTATCTGCTTCCTGCTGACCACGTTCTTAGCGCCACTTGTTGCAATCATTCCTTACGAGGCTGCAACTCCAGCTCTAGTAATCGTTGGATTCTTGATGATGACCGGAATTAAGGGAATCGATTGGAACGACATGGGTATCGCAATCCCTGGCTTCCTCACGATTATCTTGATGCCATTCACCTACAACATCACCGTCGGAATTGGAGCGGGATTCGTCACTCACGTAGTGATTCGCGCCTTCCAAGGACGAAGCAAGGAAGTTCATCCATTGCTATGGATCGTGTCAGGTCTATTCATGATCTATTTCCTCAGCTCTCCAATTAATACCTGGATCGGCTAGTTCGCTAGAACGCAAGCCCCGAAGGTGCGCCCGCAAAGGCGTTCTTTCGGGGCTTTCTATTTCATGAAGATGATGTTACAAAAGATTGCTCAATGGTCTTCGAGGTTCCAATCAATAGCTTCGCGATTGCTCTGCTGAAGAAAGTTATTTACCGATGAGAAAGGTTTAGAACCAAAGAAACCCCGATAAGCGGATAGCGGTGAAGGGTGTGGCGAGGCAAAAATCGTGTGCGATACAAAACCATTCTGCACAGCAGCTTTTACTGCCTGTCCGCCCCAGCAAATGATTGGCACATTAGCACCCGTAAATCGCTGGAGGATGCGATCAGTGATGGCTTCCCAACCAATGCCCTGGTGTGAGAGCGGAGCATGTGGCTGTACGGTAAGAATTCGATTGAGGAGGAGAACTCCGGAATTGCTCCACCGTCCAAGATGGCCAGTGCGAGGCATCGGTAATCCAAGATCATCTGAATATTCCCGAAAGATATTCTTTAACGATGGTGGCAAAACCGTAGACTCTTTTGATACTGAAAAAGAGAACCCTTCGGCCATGCCTGGCGTGGGATAGGGATCTTGCCCCAAGATGATTGCTCGTACATCATCGATAGCAAGGTTGAGCGCTCGGAATACCTGTTCGCGTGGTGGAAGAAACTCTGCCTGCGCAATAGTCTGGAAAATCGACTCGATTCGATGCTGTTCAGGTGCTAGTAAATCTATCCAACTTTGATGCATAAAAGTATCTAAGCTCGCGCAAACCAGCGCTGCCCGTCGTATGCCAACGAGATGGGTATGCCGAAGGTCGCCGAAAGCGAATCTGGAGTGAGTGTGGCCATAATTGGCCCAGCGGCAATGATTCGACCTTCTCGAATGAGAAGTACATGCGTGGTACCGAAAGGAATCTCTTCTACGTGATGCGTGACTAGAACGCTCGTCGGCGATAGCGGGTCGAGCGCTAGCGCTGAGAGTCGTCGCACCAAATCTTCACGAGCGCCTAAATCGAGGCCAGCTGCCGGTTCATCCAAGATGAGCAGTTCTGGGTCTGGCATAAGGGCGCGCGCAATCTGCACCCGCTTTCGCTCACCTTCACTCATTGTGTAGAAGAGTTGATCTCTCCTATCGCCAACACCGAATTGCTCGAGTAGCGCTAATGCCCGAGATTCATCCCAGAGGTCATAAAGTTCCCGCCATCTGCCAGTCACGGCATATGCGGCAGTCATCACCACATCCACCGCTCGCTCGTCCGGCGGAATTCGATCAGAGAGCGCAGCGCTCGCTAAACCGATTCGTGGCCGTAATTCAAAGATATCCACGCGCCCCAATTGTTCGTCGAGGATTTCTGCCCTTCCGGAGGTGGGATGTATCA
>CAZBCF010000080.1:0-2702 GCA_964490435.1 uncultured Bifidobacterium sp.
GAACTTCTTTTGCGGTCGTGTATGGGTCTGTCACGAGGACATACCCAGCAGAGAATTGGTCCAGAGATGGTCAAGGTAACGTCTTTCAGCGATCCACAGATTGTGCTATCGCCAGAGTGCCTTGCTCTAGTCAATCAATTGATTCCTATTAACGGCAGCATCCAATGTGTCACCAGGATATTCATGGTGATAGGTCCGGGTGCAACATTTGTGAATACCGCTACAGTTGTAGCCAAAGATAATGAGAACAATCCTGCGAGCGCGAGTGCCAGTGCGACTCTGAAAAGTTACTGGTTTGGCAGGAGCCCTGGCTATTGGAAGAACCATCCGCAAGATTGGCAGAGTGGTTATACGCCAACAATGAATATCCAGGATGTGTTCAACGTACCAAGTTCCTTGATGCCTGGCGGATTCTTGGATCTCGACGGTAACAAAGTCAAGGACACTCTAATGGCTGGATTGAACTACAAGGGAGGCACCGGTGTGACTGGCGGCGCGCAAATTTTATTCCGCGCTGCAGTTGCTGCGCTATTGAATGAGGCGTACTACGGAGCCGACTTCCCTGCAGAGAGCAGCGTTAGCGCGTTGATTACTCACGTGAACACGGTACTTGCAACTCTAAACCGTACTAACTATCTCGCACTCGCTGCTGAGTATGACAAGTGGAATAACGGAGTGGAGGGCCCGCTTCCATAAGTATGAACAAGGGGATGCCCCGAGAGAATGGCCCGCCTTATCGCGGGCCATTTTTTTGATATCGTGCAAGAAGTGTGACACCGACTTTAAGGAGTTAGAAAGTGGACCGAATCTGTTGGACGCTCCGAGTGAAGCCTGATCGCATCAACGACTATCGCGAGACCCATGCGGCGATTCCCGACCCGTACTCGCTTGCAATGCACGGTTGGGTCAATGGCGAACAGTGGACCGATGGATCGTCGAGCGCTATGAATTGGAAATTTGAAGAGATGATTGCCTACGCTTCATGGAATGAACACTTACAAGTGGGAGAGGTGTTTGGTTCTGGCACAGTAGGCAATGGATCTGGCGCAGAGCAGGATAAAGTATTGAATCCTGGGGATGTCATTCGCCTAGAGATGACAAATATTGGTCGACTTGAGAATAGACTGGTGCGCACCAAACCTTTTATTGGAAGTTTGGAATATCCATTTAAGCGGAATTTGGGGGCGCGATGATTCGTTCTGACCTGTATATCAACGGCAAATGGGTAGCTACTCAAAAGCGCCATCCTGTTTACGATCCAAGTGATAATTCAGTGATAACCGAGATCTCGGTCGCGGGCGATAGCGAAGTTGATGCCGCGCTGGATGCTGCTTCGAATGCATTCCCGGCATTCGCAAAGATGCCCGCACGCGCCCGGGGCGAAATCTTACGAAAAGCCTTTGAAATCATGATTGCTGAAGCCGACGACCTGGCTCGATTAGTCTCGCGCGAAAATGGCAAAGTGTTCTCTGATGCCAAAGGTGAAGTCCTCTACGCGGCAGAATTTTTCCGTTGGTTCTCTGAAGAGGCAGTGCGAGTAAATGGCGAATTTCGCCATGCGCCAAGCGGGGATAAGCGAATTTTGGTCACTCATCAACCTGTTGGAGTGTCATTGCTCATCACGCCATGGAATTTCCCAGCGGCAATGGCAACTCGAAAAATTGGTCCGGCAGTTGCAGCCGGTTGCACAGTAATAGTCAAACCAGCGATGGAAACTCCGCTGACGACCCTTGCGATTGCCGATATCTTGCATCGCGCTGGCCTTCCCGCTGGAGTGGTCAATGTCATCACCCCGACTCCGGCTGGCCCTGCGGTCACGCGATTGCTTGCTGACCCACGCGTAAAGAATCTCTCTTTCACTGGGTCGACCCAGGTCGGAAAGTTGCTCCTCAAACAAGCCGCAGATCGCGTGATACGCACTTCGATGGAATTAGGCGGTAATGCCCCGTTCATCGTGCTTGATGATGCGAATATCGATGATGCTGTTGCAGGCGCAATGCTTGCAAAACTACGTAATGGCGGCGCTGCTTGTACTGCAGCAAATCGGTTTTATGTTTCGAAGAAAATCGCAACCGAGTTTGTTGAAAAGTTAACCACCGCGATGTCGAAAATAAAGATGGCATCAGGTTTGACTGAGGGTGCTCAACTTGGGGCAAGCGTCTCTGTGAAGGAGCGCGATAAAATTGCAGAACTCGTTGATAATTCCGTGAAGCAAGGCGGCAAACTTACCTTGGGCGGTGCTAAACCAGATGGCGCGGGCGCGTTCTATCCACCAACGGTGATGACTGTTGCCGCCGACAACGCCATTTTGAAAGAAGAGATCTTTGGCCCAGTTGCCGTGGTGGTTGTCGTCGACTCCGATGACGAGGCAATTAGGCTGGCTAACGACACTGAATATGGCTTGATTAGCTACGTTTACTCTGGCGCTTTAGATCGAGCGATTCGGGTGGCCGAGGCGATGGAATCAGGAATGGTTGCTATCAATCGCGGAGTGATTTCCGACCCAGCAGCGCCGTTTGGTGGGTATAAAGAGAGCGGTTTGGGGCGCGAGGGTGGCTTTGATGGGATTCATGAATTCCTCGAGAAAAAATATATCGGGGTGACTATCTAAGTAGCCGCCGTGAACCTGCACCCGACGAGTAAACACAATCATAAGTTGATGCGCCTCCAGGCTTTCTGGGGAGGCGCAGCGAATGGCGCTT
>CAZBCF010000081.1:0-2678 GCA_964490435.1 uncultured Bifidobacterium sp.
AACAAGGGTAGCGAATGCGCCCCTGGTTACCGCACCTTTTTGGGTTTCTTCACCAGTTTCTTCTTCGAAACTTTGATCAAATCATCTAGCAATTTCGTCGCTGCACTCAGATTCTTCAACGCTTTGACTGTCGGCGCAAGCAACTTTCTCGTTGCATCTATGCCTTTTGCTGCGGAGGCTTTTAACTCGGCCTGAAACTTCACGCGCTGCGCTTCAAGAGCTCTCTGTGCCGCTACGGCTCGAGCCTTCTCTTCGGTCTCTCGCTTCACGAGCTCTTCTGCAGCTTTCTTCTCTGCCGCTTCGGCAGCCTTCTTCTCGACCTCAAGTTCCGCTGCCGTCTTCACCGGCGCTGCAGGTGCGGCAGCTCGCGTAACAGTGATGGTGTAAGTCCCTCGCGTTGCGCCATCTTCTGCCGTGACACGAACATCGACGGTGTTGGTACCGACATTGAGTGAGAAGTTTCCACTTGCTGCTCCTGATGTGACTGCTGAATACCCGCCACCATTTACCTGTGCCTCAATGGTCGCGTGCGCTTCGTTCCGGGTGGGTGTCACTGTGACTGCAGTTATGCCATTGGCTACCGCAACTGAATATGCCGTCGTGCCAGCAGCAAAAATTGGCGTTAGCGCTCCAGCGTTCGTGGTGAGTGCGGCAAGGGTTGCATCTGCCGACTCGACAACATCAGTAACAGTAATAAAGAGGTTTCGAGATGTCAGGGCTCCGGTTCCGCCATTGCCGCCCGTGGCAAAATCATTAAGGGAAACTTCCACTACATACAAATTGTCTAAATCTGCATCAGTTGGAGCTTCAAAATTCGGCGCCACCTTGAACGACAATTCACCAGTGATTGGGTCGATATCGAATCGACCCGGATCATCAGCCCCAGTTATTGACCACCGAGGTGCATCTGCAAAGGTGTTACCTTGAACTGTAGTAACAATGGTGCTGTTTTCAGGTATAGAAATCGCATAATCGCCGGCGCCGCCGGTTGCACCTGTCGTACCTGTGATGCTCGCATAAGGATCTCGAAAGTTAATTGTTACTACCTTACCTACTGCATTAAGAACTGCTGCAGCGCTCGCTCCTGTGAAATCAGCATTAAGAAAAGTTACGCTCACGCTCGTGTTGTTCTCAATGGAATTTGCAGTTGCAATTCCGGTGAAAGATAAGGTTGCTGCGGTGCCTCCTGCATTGACAGAAAGCACTGGAGTGAGTCCCGCGGGCGTTCCGGTCACGCGGGCCGCCAGATTGCTATTTCGCACACCTAAGCTAAAAGTTTCGTTATTTGCCGTTATGGCGATGGTCGCGCTAATTTCGCCATCATTCTCAAATTTCTCGGTGAGCGAACTAGCGCTGTATGTCAGACCACTCTTTATGTGCGCCGCCAAGAGAGTGATGTCTGTAAATCCGACCACTCTTCCCGCTATTCCTGCTCCATTAATCTCGTAGAGGCCAATGTGTTGGCCAGCCACCGCACCTGTGATGGTATCTCCAGATTCATAGTCGTCGTCGAGCAACCCCAAACCAGTTATTGCAACATTTGTGCCTGGATTTGAGAAGGCCCCAACTTGCTTCTTGATACCCAGCCTATTTCCCGCACCCGCTGTAGCAGTGATTTTCGTCGAACCTACAGATGTTCCAGGAGCTAGCGTGGCGGTTACTGCTGGTGGGGCAATTACAGCGAGATTGATTGTAAACACTTCAAATCGCACGACATTCCCCGTGCCATTGACTTCATAGAGGCCAATTCGATCACCATTGACCACGGCGATATTGCTTCCTGAGGTATAAGCAACCAAGGGTGGAACAGCCGTTGCACTCCCCCAGGCAGGAATCGTAAATACCGGATCGGCAGCGGCGCGTTGTTCATACCTTAATGAGTTTCCGGCGCCCGTAGCTGTAGAAATTTTCGAAGTACCTGGGGTCGAACCGGCACTAATTCCGGCATCATCAAAAAGCTCAGCAGCTATCTCGCCAGATGCAACCGTAATGTCGACGAACTTAACAACCCCGCCCGCACCGTCAACTTCAAAGAGGCCAATGTGTTGGCCCGCCACCACACCAGTTATATCTGAGCCTGAGGTGTAATTCACAAGCCCCAAATCTGCAGTGGCACTAGCAACTGCCGGAGTTGTAAAAACTCCTGATTGTTTTTTGTACTTGAAAGCATTGCCGCCACCCAGAGCATCCGTGATATCTATCTTTGTCGAACCCGAAACACTCCCGGCCGCTATCGTGTAATTCAAGAGAGGAGGAGCAGGTGGCGGTGCCGCGAGGGAGGTGAGTGCGCTCGCACTGAAAATTCCTGAGGTTAAGGCAAGAAGAAGGACGCGCGAGAAATCACTGCGCAAAGAAACTTTAAAAATAATCGGCCACCTCTCGTACGCGACGCGATTATCGAGTCATGTGCTACTTAGTAGCCGAAGGTAAGCCTACCTCTGTTTCCCGATTTGCCAATTGTAAATCGGACAAATGCTTCAACTCCTCAGAAAATTACTCGGGCTTGATTCCTTTTCGGAGTAAGCCATAAGTTACGGCCTCCTCCAGAGCCATTTCGGAGGCGGCAATAACATTCTCATGGACGCCGACGGTCGTCCACTCCCCAGCACCATCGCTCGTTTCTACGAGAACACGAGTTACCGCACTGGTGCCTTGACGACCTTCCAAAATGCGAACCT
>CAZBCF010000082.1:0-2620 GCA_964490435.1 uncultured Bifidobacterium sp.
GAGGCTCCGCTGGGGTGAAAAATCTTCTCAATTGGGTGGGGGAGACCCCACATTTAGCCCGCCTTAGCGGCTTGGCGGGCGAGTTGGCACTTGTTACCTCACGAAACCCGCACTTAGACTTCCGTCGGCGGTTCGCACTTCCATCTTTTTCTCGATTCACATCGGAACGTGAGTAGCCAACAAAAAACATTTGGAGGGGTTTATATGCCACGGAGTTCAGCACCTAGAAGCGGTTCTTCCCGAAATGACGGCGACGGTTCGCGCGGAAGTTCTGGTGGACGAGGTAGAAGGAGCGATCAGGACGAGTCGCCCCGTTCGAGAGCGAAAGCGCGCGACGATGACGCGCCTGCGCCGCGTCGCGCAGCACGTAACGATGACGATGCGCCATCAGCTCGTCGATCGGCTCGCAACACCGACGATGCGCCATCGCCACGTCGCGCCGCACGTAACGAAGACGATGCGCCATCGCCACGTCGCGCCGCACGTAACGATGACGATGCGCCATCACCACGTCGCGCCGCGCGTAACGATGACGATGCGCCATCACCACGTCGCGCCGCGCGTAACGATGACGATGCGCGACCAAGCACACGAGGTGACGGTCCTCGCGGTGAGCGAGTAGTTGAAACTCGCGCAGCCGCTCGCATAGCAGAGAATGCGGGAGGCGATGATCTCTCACGTTTTGCCACCAACATTTTGAGCGCGTTTGGAATTCGAGTTGCTGCTAAAGCAGCAGCCGCAGAGGCAAGCGATAGTGCGCCAAGTGTTCCAGCAGGAAACCCAGCGCCTGCACAAGCAGCAGCAGCGCAAGCCTCAACCGACGCTTCCGCAGCGCAAGCCGCAGCAGACGCAGCAGCGCAAGCAGCAGCAGCGCAAGCAGCAGCGCTACAAGCAGCAGCGCAAGCAGCGGCACAACAAGCAGCGGCACAAGCAGCCGCTGCACAAGCCGCTGCAGCGCAAGCAGCACAAAATCAGTGGGCGCAGCAAATGGCTGCGCAGCAGGCAGCGCAAGCAGCAGCCGAACAAGCAGCAGCGCAAGCAGCAGCTCAAGCAGCAGCTCAAGCAGCAGCTCAGCAAGCTGCGGCACAAGCAGCAGCAGAGGCAGCAGCACAAGCAGCAGCTGAAGCAGCGGCGCAACAGGCAGCAGCATTGGCAGCAGCTGATCAAGCAGCAGCAGAGGCAGCAGCACAAGCCGCTGCAGATGCTGCAGCACAAGCAGCAGCGCAATTAGCAGCAGCAGAGGCAGCAGCAGAGGCAGCAGCACAAGCGGCCGCAGCACAAGCAGCAGCCGAAGCAGCAGCACAAGCAGCAATTGAAGAAGCAGCTGCAGATGCAGCAGCCGAAGCAGCAGCAGCAGCATTGGCTGCAGCGCAAGCAGCAGCAGATCAAGCAGCCATCGAGGCAGCGGAACAAGCAGCAGCAGAGGCAGCAGCAGAGCAAGCAGCAGCAGAGGCAGCAGCAGAGGCAGCCGCAGAAGCAGCAGCCGCAGAGGCAGCAGCAGCATTCGCTGCTATCCAAGCAGCAGCAGAAGCAGCAGCCGCCGCTGCAGAAGAAGCCGCAGCGCAAGCAGCAGCCGAACTTGCAGCAGCAGAAGCAGCAGCTGATGCAGCCGCCGCCGCTGCAGAGCAAGCAGCAGCAGAAGCAGCAGCCCAACAAGCGATTGCAGATGCAGCAGCAGAAGCAGCAGAACAAGCAGCAGCAGAAGCCGCAGAACAACAAGCAGCAGCAGAAGCAGCGGCAGCAGAAGCAGAACAAGCGGCCGCAGATGCTGCAGCAGAACAAGCTGCAGCAGAGGCACAAGCAGCCGCAGATGCTGCAGCAGAAGCAGCAGAACAAGCAGCAGCAGAAGCAGAAGCAGAACAAGCCGCCGCAGCTGCTGCAGCACAGGATGCTGCAGACGCAGAAGCTGAAGCAGCAGCCGCAGAGGCAGCAGCCGCACAAGCAGCAGCAGATTTAGCAGCAGCAGAAGCAGAGCAAGCTGCAGCAGAGCAAGCAGGTTTACAAGCAGCAGCAGATCAAGCCGCAGCAGATCAAGCCGCAGCAGAGCAAGCAGCGCAAGAAGCAGCAGCAGAAGCAGCAGCAGCGCAAGAGGCTGCTGAAGCCGCGGCAGAACAAGCTGCTCAGGATGCCGCAGCGCAAGAAGCAGCAGATCAAGCAGCAGCAGATGCTCAAGCAGCAGCAGATGCACAAGCAGCAGCAGAGGCAGAAGCAGAACAAGCAGCCGCTGAGGCAGCAGAAGCACAGCAAGCAGCTGATGAGGCAGCAGCAGAAGCAGCAGAACAACAAGCAGCAGCAGATCAAGCAGCAGCAGATGCTGCCGCAGCACAAGCGGAAGCCTTAGCAGCAATTGCTGCAGCAGAACAAGAAGCAGCGGAGCAAGCAGCGGAGCAAGCAGCAGCAGCAGCAGCAGCTGCAGAAGAAGCAGCAGCAGAAGCAGCAGCAGAAGCAGCAGCAGCACAAGAAGCAGCAGATGCCGCAGCAGCAGAAGCAGGAGACGACGCTGCTGGGCAACAGGCTGCACAGGAAGCTGCAGATGCGGCAGCCGCGGCGCAAGATGCTGCAGATGCAGCGGAGCAAGCCGCAGCAGATGCAGCCGCAGAGGCTGATGCAGCGCAACAAG
>CAZBCF010000083.1:0-2606 GCA_964490435.1 uncultured Bifidobacterium sp.
GAGCATCCGGTTGTGGTCCGGAATGTCGCGGGTTCGAGCCCCGTCGCTCACCCCACCTTTTTGTTACGGAGCTGGGTGCTCGCTTCGCGTTTATCGCTTGTATCGCTTGTATCGCGCTGATGTTCTGTTAAGACTAAGTCGCAGAATCTGACTCTGTTCCCAAATCGCCACACCCACGTAACACATTTGTAACAGAGAGCGCACACGCTCCTCCCATGACAAATCTTCCGATCAACGGCGCCGATACTGCGTGGGTTCTCGCTAGCGGTGCATTAGTTCTGCTCATGACTCCGGCACTCGCGTTGTTCTATGGCGGTCTCGTGCGCACCAAGAGCACTCTGAACATGATGATGATGTCGTTCGCTGCGATTGGCGTTGGGACCATCGTGTGGATTCTCTGGGGGTACTCGCTGGCATTCGGGCCGGACTCCGGACAGGGGTTGATTGGCGACTTAACTCATGTGGGACTCAATGGCACATTAGATACAGCAGTTGGTGCAGAGGGGCATCAGATTCCAACCCTTGCATTTGTGATGTTCCAGATGACTTTTGCCATCATCACGGTCGCGCTGCTTTCGGGAGCGATTGCAGATCGGGCGAAGTTCGGCGCATGGGTTCTGTTTGTTGCCGTGTGGATCACACTCATTTATGCACCGGTTGCACATTGGGCATTCGCATCACAAGGCGGCAACGGCGGATGGATCATCGACAAATTAGGAGCGCTGGATTTTGCCGGAGGCACCGTTGTCGAAATAAATTCTGGCGCTGCGGCCTTGGCGTTAGCGATAGTCCTTGGTCGGCGCGAAGGATTCAAGCGCGATGCGATGCGGCCACATAACATCCCATTCATTTTGCTTGGCGCCGGGTTGCTCTGGTTTGGTTGGTTTGGATTCAATGCTGGAAGCGCACTTGCCGCCGGGCACCTTGCATCGGTAGCGATGATCAACACTCAGATTGCTACCGCGGCTGCTGCGATGTCGTGGATCACATACGAGCGCATTAAGACTGGCAAGCCCACGACTTTAGGAGTTGCTTCGGGGGCGATTGCTGGGGCAGTCGCCATCACGCCATCGTGTGGATTTGTGACGCCGTTAGGCGCGTTAGTAATCGGACTGGCTGGCGGAGTTGCTTCTGCATATGCCGTCTCACTGAAGTATCGATTGAACTACGACGATTCACTCGATGTCGTCGGTATTCACGGTGTCGGTGGTTTCGTGGGGATGATTGGGATTGGTCTGTTAGCAAGCACGGCGGCAAACAGCGCTGGTGGAGATGGGCTGTTCGTGAGTGGCAGCCCCGACTTGCTCTTCAAGCAAGTGATTGCTGCAACAACGGTTGCTGCCTTCTCTTTCATCGGGACATGGTTAATTGCCACTGTTATCTCAAAAACCATCGGATTTAGGGTCTCAAGAGAGAAGGAAATGGCAGGGTTGGATACTGTCGAACATGCTGAATCCGCCTATGATTTATAGGAGGGGGAACCAATGAAACTCATCACTGCAGTCGTCAAACCACAACGAGTCACCGCTATCAAGGACGCGCTCCACGGGGCGGGAATCAGTGGTATCACTGTGACGCAGGTTGATGGATTTGGTCGTCAGGGTGGACACACTGAGGTCTATCGCGGTGCGAGCGTGACTGTCGATTTCGTGCAGAAAGCGAAACTCGAGATCCTTGCCAGCGACAAAGACGTTGCCCGAATCACCGATGTGATTGTGGCTGCTGCGAACACGGGGGCAATCGGCGATGGCAAGATTTGGATTACACCGGTCGAAGACGTCATACGAGTTCGAACAGGTGAGCGCGGAGACTCCGCTATCTAATTGATTAAACGATTGCCTAACTCGTGGGTGCGGCGAAGTTTGGGCACGTTGCGAGTACTTTTTCAATCGCACTTTTTTCAGCGCGGGTAATCCACAAGCCATACTTCACCTTGACGACGACTTGGCGAGATACATATGCGCAGCGATAGGGCTTTGCTGGAGGGAGCCAGGTTGCGGCATCCCCATCACCTTTTTGGCGATTCAGACGTGCGCTGACGGCGAGAAGATTGGTGGGGTCGTTGGCGAATTCCAAACGCTTGGCATCGGTCCACTGAAATGCGCCAACCTGCCAGGCATGCGAGAGAGCTACAACATGATCAATATCAACATCTGATCTGCCGAGCGTGAATTCGATCTCTGTTCCAGAGTATGGATCGTTTAAGAGACCACTGACTACTTTGCACTCGTTGGTATCTTCTTTGAATACAAGGTTGGTGAGATCACGTTTGAGTATGTCATTGCGCGCATCACATCCATTTCGGTCTGGGTCACGCCAATGCGAGAACGAACTACGTGAGTATCCAGTCTTTGGTGCTTTGCCTTTCACGACCAAGGTGTCGAGAAGCGCAAGAGTCGTACCCTTTTTTGGAGTTGCGCTGGTTGCACTGCGAGCGTCTGCAGTAACAGGAAGGAGCGTGGCCATCAGTAAGGCTGCGATAGTTGCGGTGAGCGCTACTTGGTATGCGCTCTTCTGTGGCGATACGCGTGTTGTCATCACAACGTGAATTCTGCATTACCGAGCGTTAGAAATCCCCCAGAAAACAGTCAAAAATTACTTACGAA
>CAZBCF010000084.1:0-2495 GCA_964490435.1 uncultured Bifidobacterium sp.
CGACGACGACCGGATTATGAGTCCGGGGCTCTAACCAACTGAGCTACCGCCCCTATTGCTTGCTAACTCTACAAGATGCGTGCCTTCATGCTGCTAGTGCCTTGGCAAGCCCCGCAAGCATTTGGTGAATATCTGATTCGTTGTTGTAGCCATGGATAGCCACCCGCATCCGTCCGGCATGAGCCATCAGATGGATGTTTTCTCGGTGAAGCGCAGAGTTGATCCGCTCGAATTCTGGGTGCTTAAACGAGATTATTCCGGAAGCACGCAGGGGAGTGACGGGTCCAAGCAACTCTACGGGAAGTTCGGCAATTGCGGCGCGAGCAATCGCTACCAATTTATTCGCATGTTCGTTGATACGAGAGACCCCCACACTTTCGATGTAACCAAGTGCTGCATTAATCGCATATATCGCCGCATAGTTCGGCATGCCCACCATAAAACTTCCAGCGCCAGTTTTTGTCTGAAGAGAATCAAAACGTGACTCGTCGAAGGCATTCTCTAAGTTAAACCATCCGCCGGCATGAGCAGTCAATTCATTGGCACGCTCTGGCGCAACCGCAACTAAGCCTCCACCATGTGGTCCGAGTAACCATTTGTGTGTAGAACTGACGACGAGATCAACGCCCCGTAGGTCTAATGGTGTTCGGGCAAAAGCCTGCGTCACATCGACTGCAAAGAGTGCATGTGAATGTTTGCGTACAACATCGGAAATTTCCTGGACATCGATTGCAAACCCGTTGTAATAACTTACAAGCGAGGTGTTAACTAATCTCGTTTTCGGGCTCAAGAGCGCTTGCAAGTCTTTTGAATAAAGCACACCATCGCGATGGCGCCAGATTTTTACGGTTGCTTTTGAGGACGCAGAGAGCCACGGCGTTGCGCCAGCAGGGAAATCTAGATCGTTGATGATGACCTCATCACCATCGCGTAGTTGCAGAGCCATCATGACGAGGTTGTATGCCTCAGAAGAACACGAGCAGATCGCAATATCTTCAGGTCTAAAGCCCATGAAATGGGCCACCTTCTCCCTTGCCTGACTCCACTGTTCTTGGTGAAGTAAGCGACCATCCATCCCCAGGAGTTTGTCTTGTCCATACTGAACCAACGAATCCAGCACCGCCTTAGGTGGAATACCTTCAGCAGCCGTGTTGAGATAGACCCGATTAGCAAGTGAGGGGAAGTCGGCACGTCTGCTCTGTTCGGTAAGCATCAATCACGCCTCTCTCTGTGCCAGTGCGATAAATCTATCTATCCACCCTTGAATCCGACAGGCATCGTGATATCGAGCCCCAACCGGAACGCTCGCCTTGCCTTCGAGTAATGCGATGAAGTGCTCCAATTCATTCCGTACTGCATCTTCGTAGAAGTCACTCACCCCAGCACGTTGGGGAAGCGGGCAATCCACAGAGGAAATTCCAGTCTTATTCATGGTGCGCAACGTCCCCTTGTCATAGGGGAGGTGAATCGACCAATCCGTTCCAGCAACTTCAATCTCATCGCTGCTCACCGTTTTTGCCACGCTATCCGGAATCAAATAATCCGCCCGTAGCGAGGCGAAGAGCCCATCGGCCCACAACAGCTGCGCATGCGCGAGATCTACACCACCCTCGGCATGCTCGCGCTGTTGCGCGGTGAAATGAATCGGCTCTGCGCCACCAACTAATGCAAAGAGTGTGTAAAGGTCGTGAACCATCGTGAGCGAGAACGGTGTCTCGCCGGGATAACGCACGCGATGATCCTCGCTTCGCGGGCGAGTGGTGTGAATCGCTTTGACCGCACCTTGTTCGCGTAACAACTCTTGCAATTTTCTAAACTGGCGATGCCAGAGCAGAGTATGACCTAACATCAGATTACTCGAGTCCTTGCGAACCAAATGGGCGATACTTGCTGCTTCGGCGCTACTTTTGGCAATCGGCTTTTCCAGCAACACCCGACTACCGTTCTCAAGAATCGCTCGAGTAATCGGGATGTGCGTGGCAGTAGCAGAAGAGACAATCCATCCGTCTACTTTTTCACCGAGTGCGCTATCAATCTCACCTGCAACCTTCACATTGTCCGAGTAGAACTCGCGCGCTCGTTCTTGATTTGTTACAAGGGGATCGACGATGATGCGCACGTGTACTTCAGGAATATGTGCCAATTGCCGCGCGTGATACGCGCCCATCCCACCAAATCCGGCGATTCCTAGCGAGGTCATGGTGCCCTTAGATTACGGGCGCAACTTCCTCGCAGCCGCGACAAACTCATCAAGCGCGTCGCGATTTATCTCTACCCCGAGCCCCGGCTTCTGCGGAATCCTGACTTTGCCGTAAGAGCGAACGCCAAGTCCATACAAGCCAGGTTCAGAGGTCTCGACTTTGACCACAACGAGAGGAATGACTTCGGGCGCAGTAAGAATCGTCCGAACGTTGGTGATCGTTATCGCCCTGGACATACGTTACGGCCTCCACGACCCGCCATCAGGAGTACGCGCTGTCGTCCAGAGTTTGGGC
>CAZBCF010000085.1:0-2487 GCA_964490435.1 uncultured Bifidobacterium sp.
GAGTTAGCAATCGCGCATCCGGTGTCGTTGTGGCAGTGGATACCCACGCGAGCACCGGTCGCAGCGAGTGCATCAGCAACGACATCAGCAATCTCGGTTGGCAGCATTCCGCCATTGGTATCGCAGAGGGCGGCAACATCAGCACCTGCCTCCATCGCAACCCGAACCACTTCGAGTGCATAAGCCTTATTAGCGCGATAGCCATCGAAGAAATGTTCAGCATCGAGGAAGACCCGACG
Source organism: uncultured Bifidobacterium sp. (assembly GCA_964490435.1). Lineage (GTDB taxonomy): Bacteria > Actinomycetota > Actinomycetes > Nanopelagicales > Nanopelagicaceae > IMCC26077. The sequence goes on from CAZBCF010000085.1 coordinate 240, forward strand.
CCCCTCTGTGACCATGAAGGCAATGGTCTCGCGAACCATCGCGAGGTTCTCATCGAGCGAGGTCTTCAATGCGAGATCAACGTGGCGATCGTGCGATTTCGCAACGACCGTGATGATGGGCGCTTGCGAATCAAGGAGCGCGCGAACCTGCTCATCATCTGCTGCTTTCACATGAGGACGCCTGGTTGCACCGAAAGCAACGAACTGCGCATTCTTGAATTTGATCTCCTTCGCTACCCGCGCAAAGAACTCGGTGTCGCGAGGATTAGCCCCAGGCCAACCACCCTCGATGAAACCAACTCCTAAATCATCAAGATGCCTCGCGATAGTCATCTTGTCGTGGACAGAGAGATTCAAACCCTCCTGCTGCGCGCCATCGCGCAGGGTGGTGTCGTAGATATGAAAGGCATCGCCTTGAGGCTGGGCAGCCATTAGAGCACGCGCTTCATCCAACCGTGCTTATCAGCAACAGTTCCATGTTGAATTCCCAGAAGGTGTTCGCGCAACTTCATCGTGATCGCCCCAGGCTTGCCATCGCCAATAGTGAAGTTCCCTTGGGCGCTTTTCGCCTCGCCAATTCCTGAAATAACCGCAGCGGTACCACACGCAAAGACCTCAGTGATTTCACCACTGGCCACACCTGCCCGCCACTGATCAACTGAAATCATTCCCTCTTCAACGTTGTACCCCAGATCTTTTGCAACAGTAAGGAGTGAGTATCGCGTGATGCCCGGCAGTAATGTTCCAGTCAGGGATGGTGTGAAAATCGTTGCCTTATCGCCTGAACCCTTTACGAAGAAGAGGTTCATCCCACCCATCTCCTCGACCCACTTGCGCTCAACGGCATCGAGCCAGACAACTTGGTCGCACCCTTCTTTAGCAGCAGCCTTTTGTGCGACAAGAGATGCGGCGTAATTGCCACCACACTTAGCCTCGCCAGTGCCACCGGGAGCAGCGCGAACGTACTCAGTAGAAATCCAGACCGAGACAGGTTTTGCAGCGTTGAAATAGGCAGCGGCAGGAGTCGCAATGAGCAGGTACATCGCAGCATTACTCGGCCGCACACCCAATCCCACTTCAGAAGCGATCATGAACGGACGAAGATAGAGAGACTCACCTGGATTATTGGGCACCCAGCCAGCATCTTGTTTTACCAGTGCCTCAACGGTTGCGACAAAATCCTCGACTGGTAATTCAGGAAGAGCCATTCTCTTCGCACTTCGAGCAAAACGCGCACCATTTTCCTGCGGACGAAAGAGCGAGACGCCACCATCGGCTTGGCGATATGCCTTCAAACCTTCGAAGATCTCTTGACCGTAATGAAAGACCGCAGTCGCCGGATCAAGGGTCAGCGGCGCGTATGCCACTAACTCCGCATCGCTCCAACCGTTAGCCTCGCTCCAGTTCGCGATCACCATATTGTCGGTGTAGTACTTACCAAAACCAGGTGCTGACACTCGTTCTGTGCGAAGCGCATCAGGAACCGGTGTCGCACTTGGTTTTAGTTGGATTTTCATCTACTTCTCTTCTCTCAAATGAGCTAAATCAGCGCTGCTATCGCCGAACCAATATCAGTAGTGGAACGTCCTGCAGTGCGCGTCGCCAAATCCTTCGCTACCGCAGCATTGACCTCAGCAGCAGCCTGCGGATGGCCAAGGTGCTCGAGCATCATTGCGAGCGAAAGAATCGTCGCCGTTGGGTCGGCAATGTTCTTGCCAGCGATGTCAGGGGCAGAACCGTGAACCGGCTCGAACATCGATGGGAACTTAGGGTTTGGGCTGATATTTCCAGAGCAAGCAAGACCAATGCCGCCAGTGATTGCCGCTGAGATATCAGTGAGAATGTCTCCGAAGAGATTGTCGGTCACCACGACGTCAAAACGTGCCGGATCGGTGACAAAGAACATCGCCGCTGCATCGACATGGAAATAATCAGTCTTGATATTCGGGTATTCCTTCTTCACTTCATCAAAGGTGCGCTTCCAGAGTGCGCCTGAGTGCAACATGATGTTGTCTTTGTGCACCATGGTGACTTTCTTTCGGCCGCGCGAGACGCAAAGCTCAAATGCATATCGAATTACGCGCTCAACACCAGAACGTGTGTTGATGCTCTCTTCGGTTGCCACTTCGCGAGGAGTTCCCACTGCAAGCGTTCCACCAGCTCCGGAGTAGGGACCCTCGGTTCCCTCACGAACAACAAGGAAATCAATGGGATCCTTGGTCGCTAGAGGTGAGGTTACGCCTGGATA
>CAZBCF010000086.1:0-2467 GCA_964490435.1 uncultured Bifidobacterium sp.
GCGAAGATGATGCCTACTCGTAAACCAGTGAAGGGCCCTGGCCCCATGCCGACAATGACATGATCGACAACATCCAAACCTTGAGCGCGTTCGATGAGCGCGCCGAGTGCGCCACCGTGTGAGGTTGCACCTTCTATTGATTCAGCCCAGAGGACCCGATTGTTATCAACCACTCCAACGGTCGTCTTCGATGTAGATGTATCAATCGTCAGCGCGCGCTTCATACTTTCAACTCGCCCCAACGAGAATCAGAGCCTTCGAGAGTAAGCGTTCGAGAGTGGCCCGCGCCTATCTCGATTGCTACATGTAGCGCATTACCGGTGATATCGAACATCTCACCCCACTCGATGATCGTGAGCGCATCGTCGATCTCGACATCGAGTTCGTCGAATGCCTCGCGTGGGTTGGGGAGATCGAGAAGGCGATAGGCATCGATGTGGTGAACGGGCAGCCTTCCGCGGTAACACTTCACCATCACAAAGGTAGGCGAGGTCACCCTTTCACTCACTCCAAGGGATCTGATCAACGCCTGAGCCAAGAGAGTCTTACCGGCTCCGAGAGGACCACTCAAAAGGATGATATCTCCAGGCTTGAGGAGCAGCGCCAATCTCTTGGCGAAACTCTCCATCTCTGCGATAGATGCAATCTCGAGCCTAGCGCGCATGAATCAAGCATAAGTCAGGCCCGAATTAAACAGGCGCTGGTATTCAAAGAAATAAGAGTGGGGCACACACCCGAAGGTGTGCGCCCCACTCACTCTTAACGCTGGTTACGAGCCGATTGATTCGAAGGTTTCACCATCGAACTCGTCAGCTGGATACCAGTTGGGATCACTCTCACGAGTGAGTTGCAAGATTGCATCGCTTGGAAGTCTCTTCAAGCGAGCAGCCATATCACCAAGGCGGACCATATCCATCCATTGCGGGAAGGAGAACTTCACGTGGGCTGTTCCTGGTGTGTCAGATTGCGTGACTGGGCCTTTCTCGTCGAATTTGGTGTACTCGTCGAGCGGTTGACCCCAGAACGCTGCGAATTTCTTTGCAGGCGCCTTTTTCTTCTTGCTTGCCTTCGCAGCAGCGACGTCAGCAGCGTAGGACTCATTCGCCTTCTGAATTAACCACGAGAACATCGGTTGGAACTCGACAGTCTCTTCGGTGTTGTTGAAGGCGATAGTCGGCACATTGATCTTGCCAGTCATAGTGTCGAGAGCCTGCAACTTCTTGATCGAATCTGCATCTCCAACAAGAGGAGCAGCCTTTTGTAGCGCTGGGATGACTAGTTTCAAGAGGGCATCGATACCGGCTTCGCCTGAAAGCGCAACGTTATAGGTTGCACGCTCATCATCAGAGAGCTTCTTGGAATAATCAACCTTCTGATTATCGGCAAAGTTCTTGCCACCGGTCTGCTGTTCGACATCGTAACGAGCGAAGTAGGCGAAACCAGCAACATTGAGAATGTTCTCAACTGTCGCAAGCGCTGGTTGAACCGCTAGCGAAAAGCCAGTAGCTGCAGATGTTGAAGAAGAGGCTGCTGCCACGCTTGAGGTATCGATAGGGGTACCAGTTACACCGTCGTAGCTCGAAGAGCGCATCGGAAGTCCGGCAAGGAGTGCGACCATCAAAAGCGCCGAGCGCGCTGGTAGTGAGGCTTTCACCTCTGCGGGTACTAACGTCGCTGTTGCTGGCCATGTGTCGGCAGGATTTGGCTTCGAGAGATTGCCAGCGATCGCCATTGCTGCTTGGTAGGTCTTCAGGAAGTCACCCGTTGCTTGAGCCCAACCCTCTGCTCCTGGCTTGTAGCCGAAGCCGACGATTGTCGGATCAAAGAGCATCTTGAAGAGCCAAATTGCGTCAGTTCCATAGCCACCGTTGCTGCCAATCACCTTGTCGAGGTTATTGAACGGCATGATTGGAAGCGCTGCATCAATGAGCCCCGGATTTGTCTCAGCCAGGCGCTGCGTGATGGTGCCACCTAGTGATGGGCCCCACGCAACAGTGCGCTTGATTTGTGGGAACTTCTTCTTGACGATTCCCAAGAGTTCGACGTTTGTCTTAACGGCTGACTCAGCGTTCCATCCTGGAGTTGCAAAACCAGAGCCAGCAAGTGCATAGCCCTGATTGAGCAATTCATTAGCGGTGCGCATGTTATCTGGAGCACCTGGTGCAATCGTTGCTCGAAGATCGCGACCGGTTCCGAGGAATGGAGCAACCTGAGGTGCCATCGGAAGCACATAGGTGTAACCGTGCGACCAGAGGAGCAGTGTGCCGTTGAAGTCAGTAGGAACGCGAACCTCATACTTTGCGGTGTCGCTTGTTTCGCCCGTGCAGATATTAACTTCACTGACAACCTTGCAATCTGGCTCCGCAGCAGTAGCAATACTTGGGAAGCCAAGCACTGCGCCAACAAGCGCTACCGAGAGAAGGAGCGCCACGTTGCGGCGAGTCTTATTAAGAGTAAGTCTCATTTC
>CAZBCF010000087.1:0-2421 GCA_964490435.1 uncultured Bifidobacterium sp.
AGGAGATATTTTCGAACTTGTCACTCGCTTGCAAGCCTCAGAACTGCTCACAAATAAGCCGGCACATCCGCGAATTAACAAATTCATCATCAGTCATATGAATGAGATGGGCATGCTCCTTGCACCACTGCTTATCGAGAGCGGTGCATCCGTGACAACTCTTGACCCGCGTGGGTCCAAAATTTCAGATGTACGCGGTCAGTATCTTCGAATTTCCGATATCGGTCAGAGTTACAAAGAAATCATCGCCGCTCAGAAGCGAGAGATCCGCAATAGCGGCGCGCTCGAGCCCTTTCCGCTATTTAGTACCAAGACTGTGTCAGCACTCGAATCGGAAGATTTCACAGATCTTGATAATACTTTGGTGATCATTACAACGTATCCTGAGCCAGAATTACTCGCGTCACTGATGAGTGATGGGATTGATCACTTTTGTGCCATCACAACTCCCACAGGTGGTCAGATCGGACCATACGTTCGCCCTGGAGTTTCACCCTGCTTCTTCTGCGTAGAACTTGGGCGTAGTGATCGTGATCAAAACTGGCAGAACGTGGCTACAAGCCTCTTTTTGCAACGCCATGATCGGGTAGCGATGGCCCCGGCGCTGCTCACCACTTCGTTCGTCGCTGAGCTCCTACTCTCGGGGCGAGAGAGTGAAATTCCTCACGACCATCTCGTGACAACAACTTCGCACTCCTTCTACTCCCGCGAGGCCACCGAAAACTGGGGTTTTCACCCTGAGTGCTCGTGCACGTGGGGGCGCTCCACGTAGAAGTTCGTCAGTGATTCTCAAGGCGTTCAACTCGCGCCGACCGCTCTCAACCTGAAGAATGCGATGTATGTCCAAGAAGTCAGATTCGCTCACCACAGGTGGCGCCGCGCGTAGCGCGAAACTGGCATCTATCCCGCTCTCTGCAATAGGGCGCAGCGCTGTTGGGTTCGGGCGACAAATGATTGGCCAATCTGGCGAACTCGTCTCAAAAGAGATGCAAGCCAAGACCGCTGAGCAGGTGTTTAGGGTACTTGGTGAGTTGAAGGGCGGCGCAATGAAATTTGGTCAAGCCCTCTCTGTATTCGAAGCGGCGCTCCCCGAGGAATTTGCAGCGCCTTATCGTGAGACTCTCACCAAATTGCAAGAGGCTGCCCCACCACTGCCCGCGCGGGTAGTCCATCGCGTCCTGGCAGAACAACTGGGTGAGGATTGGCGCGATAACTTCGCAGAGTTCAACGATAAACCATCGGCCTCTGCATCAATCGGCCAAGTGCATCGTGCAATGTGGAAAGATGGACGCCACGTTGCCGTGAAGGTGCAATATCCAGGCGCTGCAGAAGCGCTCATCTCTGATCTCAATCAGATCCAAAGATTCGCGAAGATTTTCCAACTGTTCATGCCAGGACTCGAAATGGGACCACTGCTTGAGGAGTTACGCGCTCGAATCATCGAAGAGGTCGACTATAAGTACGAAGCACAAGCGCAACGCTTATGCGCTGCAGAATTCGATGGCGACCCTGACATTGCAATCCCTAAGGTCGTCGCCGCGTCAGACAAAGTATTGGTCAGTGAGTGGCTTGAGGGAACTCCGCTCTCAAAAATAATCAGCAAAGGTACAAAAGCACAACGTGATGCCGCCGGAATCAAACTTGCACGTTTTCACTTCACCGCACCCACTCGCGTAGGCCTGCTGCACGCAGATCCACACCCTGGAAATTTCCGACTTCTCGACGATGGACGGCTTGGGGTATTGGATTTCGGAGCCTGCAACCGATTGCCCAATGGCTTTCCTCAGCCATTCAAGCGCCTATTAAAGAACGCCCTCGATGGAAATGCGACAGCGTTGTACGAGGGTTTTAAACAGGATGGATTCATCCTTCCTGAGGTAGATGTTGATCCACAATTAGTCCTGGATTATCTCTTGCCACTGGTCGAGCCACTGAGGACTGAGACGTTCAAATACACCAGAGATTGGCTACGCGTGCAAAGCGCTCGTGTTGGTGACCCCCGAAATCCCACTGCAAAAATCGGCTTTCAACTCAATCTTCCACCTGAGTACATGTTGATTCATCGAGTCACACTCGGCACTACTGGAATCTTTTGCCAACTTGGCGCTGAAGGAAAGTTTTTAGCGGAGGCGATCTCCTGGTTACCGGAGATCGCTCCTGCTACCCGCGCTGTGCACGTCTAACTTCCTTACGCCGCAGTGCGAGGACGACCTGGTTGACGCTTCGATTGCACAACAACGCCATTATCGAAGATTTCGCCACCCCATACACCCCAAGGTTCCTGTCGGGACAAGGCACCCTCTAAACAGCGCGCACGCATCGGACATGCAGTGCAGAGATCCTTCGCGGTTTCGAGCAACTCTTGAGATTCGGAGAAGAAGAGCTCAGGGTCGACTGAGTGGCATGGAAGTCCAAAACCCT
>CAZBCF010000088.1:0-2376 GCA_964490435.1 uncultured Bifidobacterium sp.
TCGAGAGAGCAACGGGGGTTGAATTTGATCGGTTGTTTCTCAAGGGAATGATTGCTCACCACGAAGGTGCAATTGATATGGCAGAGATAGTCGTTGACTCTGAAAACGAAGAGGCGGCAGCGCTCGGCAAAGAGATTATCGAATCTCAAACAGCCGAAATCGAAGAGATGAAAACTCTCCTCGCCTCTAATTCCTAATTACTCTCCGTATAAAAAATAACAAGTATTGAAAGTGGATGGGAATGTGATGTATTATTGAAGTCCTTAGTCGAAGGGGAGCTCTACTGCACATGTTTAATCAAGCAGTTTGAGTTACTGTAAAAAAGACCCGAGGAGAAATCCCCGGGTCTTTTTTGCTTGAAACATTCGATGCAAACAGCCCGCACAGCTTGATTAGCGAATTTTTTATCCCGTTTTTACAAGAAAACAACGCTGGGGCGACTAATTCCCAGCGTTGTTTAGTTTGCGTCCCACGGGTGGGATTTGAACCCACAACCTTTTTCTTAGTCGAAGAATCGCTCTATCCATTGAGCTACCGTGGGAGCAAAAGCGAACCTAAATGTTTTGTGAAGGCCGAAATATTTACGCCAAATAAATGTGGAAGAGATCTACTTGTGTATTAACAGATGGATGTAAAATGGCATTCCCAAGTCACAGGGGTACTCGAATAACCGAGCTACTGCATGAAAAAGACCCGAGGAGAAATCCCCGGGTCTTTTTAAGTCGGCAGAGGATTGCCGTGCAGGATATATTTCTGTAGTGAAAAGTTTCAAAAAGATTTTTTCGCTAGTTCCGGTGATAGCGCTCTTGTTCTCTGCCCTAGTGGCACCAAGCGCGCACGGAAGTATCAGCCAGCGGAAGATCTACGAGGCAACCAAAATCAAGGCTTATAACGAGATTCGCGGGGCGGCGAATAAGGGAAGTTCAGAGAATTTCACCATTAAGTATGACATCAGTGATGCATTCCCCAAGGACCTGCGCAAGTTATATATAGTTCAAGTTGAATACTCCTCAAAACTTTTCGCAACCTTCTTTCCTAAGAACGAAGTAATGAATATCTATCTCTATACCGAGAAGGAAGAGAAAAAAATCAAAGCCGACCCAATTCTCGGTCGATATTTCGATGATCTAGGCAGGTGGTTCTCCGAATGGAAACTTGGTCAAGGCTTAGAGCATAACTTGGGGTTAGCCTCTTGGTATATGCAGAGCGACAAAGGATGGCAGGGCCATGCTGGCTTGGTGGTCAATAGCAGAGCGAATGTAAATTCGCTCCGTAAATATTCTGTGCAGGTTATGCCGCATGAGTATTTTCATGTTGTTCAAGATTATTACTTGAATGTCGGACGCGACTTCAACTGGCCCAGTTCAGACCTCTACGACAAGTATTCACCCCCAACATTTAGAGAGGGATCTGCGAACACCATCTCATTCGCGCTTGCCTCAAAGAGTAAGAACTCATACTTTGACCTGTATCGAAACTTCATTGGCGAAAAACTCAATCAACGAGATGTAAAAATCTTTAGCCAATTGAAGAGTGAAGCCGAGGTCGTAAAAGCACTGACGTTGATGGAGAATAGAAATAATCGTGAAGATGTGCACGAGGCGTCGTATGCGGTTGGTCAGCTACTCTACGAATGGGTAATTGCAAAGTATGGTTTTGAGGGTTATCGAAAAATTATCGAGAACCAGATTGAAGTCTCATCTTTTGAGGAAAATATAAAACGTTCGCTTGGAATCAGCACGCAGGAGCTTTATAAGAGGGCAGCGCCACACATTATGGCCGCCTTCAAGTTCGGCTATTAAAGCTAAAAAAGGTTTGTAGCGAGCGCCCCTTGTTAATTACTCTCTGTAATAAGTAAAACAACGCTGGGACGACTAACTCCCAGCGCTGCTTTGCTTGCGTCCCGTCGGCGGGATTCGAACCCGCAACCTACCCTTCAGTCAGGAGAGTCACTCTATCCATTGAGCTACGACGGGAGCAATAAGAAATTAATTCACATTAAGTGTGCATTTTTTACATATCTTCATTTTGTGCACAACTTCTTGTTGTGGAAATAGTTTTATCAGATAGAATGAAGACCCTCAGTCAGGGGGCTCTTTGGTAAGCAATTACCGAGCTACGAATGCAAAAAGACCCGGGGATTTCTCCTCGGGTCTTTTTCATTTCTGATTAATTAATCTTCACTCTTTCCTGCCTGTAGCCCTTCAGAAATCAACTTCATCACATTCGGATCAGCAAGTGTGGTGGAATCACCAACTGCGCGATTCTCTGCAACATCCCGGAGCAAGCGGCGCATAATCTTTCCGCTACGTGTCTTTGGCAATTCTGCAACAACGAGAATCTGCTTGGGTTTAGCAATCGGCCCGATCTCTTTTG
>CAZBCF010000089.1:0-2346 GCA_964490435.1 uncultured Bifidobacterium sp.
GCAATCATTCCCTTGAGAAACAACCGATCAAATTCAACCCCCGTTGCTCTCTCGAGTTCTGATATCTGCTCTTCATCGAGCATTCCCATCATCCCGTGGCCCGAGTAATCGAAATCCTCCATCATGTCATGTCCCATGTGATCCGGGTCGCCATCGTCAGACCAGAGTTTCATCTGTTCAATTTCTGGGGCTTGGGCGGCTTTGATTTTTTTCGCGAGCGCAACAATCTCAGGATTTTTAGAGTGAGAAAGAGCAAGATCAGACATCTCTATTGCTTGTTCATGATGAGGGATCATCATGTCGGCGAACATCAAATCCGTGCTGGAGAACTTGGCAGCATTATTGGAGTTGTTGCTACATCCAACTAAAAGAGCCAGGGCAGCCAGCACCACGATAAAGAGTTTGCCGGAAGCGAAGAGTCTGCGCTGTCTTGTCTTCACAGCACAGTTATACCTGTAAGTTAAGCGCTCTGCGCGGTCAGTTTGCTCTCAATAGTCGAGATGAAATCTCCGAGGATGCTGGGGCCGTGGGTTGAAATCGCTGAGATGATCGCGCTTTGGTCGGCCGCTTTCGAGATGGCCTCACTAGGCAGAATCAGTGCGAGTTCGCCGAATATCCAGATCAGGATCAAAGTTTTTGCGAGGTGAAGCACCACGCCAAGAACAGAATCGACCACCTTGAGCGGCTTCCACAAGAAATTCTTCCGGAACCACTTTGCCACCCGGCCTAAGATGAAATGACCGACGAAGGCACTGATCGCCACGGCGAGCGCGGTGCTCTGAATGCGCGATGAGGTGCTCGCGAAGTTCGCGACGATCTCAGCGCCATACTTAAGCCCAAGCAAACCGCCACCAACGAGTCCGATGAACGAGAAAATTCCGGTAATCAGTCCGCTGCGATATCCGCTGTATATCGAGTAGGCAAGGAGCGCTGCGAGCGCGATATCGAGGACGTTCATGGCTCTAACTCTACGGTGCGCTCACGATTCCACTCACGTTCGAAACCAGTGTGGAAGAGGAGGCGGTCGAGGATTCCCCCGGTAAAACCCCAAATCCGCATCCCAGCGACATCAAAAGCCGGCCCACGGTAGCCGCTGCGGTGGCGCAACATAATCCGGTTCTCTGGGTTGGCTAAATCATCGAGTGCGATCATCTCGGCGCGGACTACCTCTTCGCTCTGTTCAGGTGTGAGTGGGTGTGGTGTGCGCCAGAAGCCAAGAATCGGCGTGACATGGAAATTCGATGGCGGGATGAAGAGTTGTGGAAGTTCGGCGAGAATCTCGACACTCTCCCGCACTAGCCCAACTTCTTCTTCGCTCTCACGTAGCGCTCCATCCTGTGCGCTCTCTTCTGGTTCGAGAGCGCCGCCTGGAAATGATGGTTGTCCACTATGAGAGCGCAATCCTTCAGAACGCAAAGTGATTAATACTTCAGGACCATCTGCACCATCATGTAGCAAGATCAACACTGCGCCCTCTTTGGTACTTGCGACATCATCTGCTTTGGGGCGAATGTTGTAAAGGAAAGAATCATTGCGCAATTGATCGACGCGCGAGATGAATTCACTCAACCACTTCGCCATGATTACCAGCGCTCCTTGCTCTTGACTAACTCTTGCGCTAGTTGCGGGTCGAGCTCGCCTATTCCGAATGACGGACATAACTTCGCTAACGGACAGGCGCCACATGCTGGTTTGCGCGAGTGACAGATTCGTCTCCCGTGCCAGATTAATCGATGCGAGAGGTGAGTCCATTCTTTTTTAGGAATCAACTTCGCAACATCGCGTTCAACCTTTACCGGATCATCCTCTTTCGTCCAGCCAAAACGGCGAGAAAGTCGACCAAAATGGGTATCTACGGTTAGCCCGGGGATATCAAATGCATTGCCAAGCACGACATTCGCAGTCTTGCGACCTACTCCTGGGAGCACGACTAACTCCTCTAACACTGCAGGCACTTCGCCGTCATACTTGGCGAGCAATTCTTGTGAGAGGGCTTTGATGTTTCGCGCTTTCGCGCGGAAGAATCCGGTGGATTTCACAATTCGCTCGATATCAGAAAGGCGTGCGCCTGCCATCTCTTTCGCACTCGGATATTTGGCGAAGAGCTTCGGTGTCACTGCATTAACACGCTTATCCGTGCACTGCGCTGATAGCACGGTAGCGACGAGAAGTTGATAAGGAGTTGCGAAATCCAACTCGCAGCAGGCATCTGGGTATTCCTTACTCAAGATTCGATAGATCGCGCCCGCGCTTGCCATGCGCTTCAGGGTACGCGAAGTCGCGCGCCTGGTTGATTCGCGGTAAGTTTGCCCTCATGGACGCCATAGATTCTGAGGTTAGGAAAGC
>CAZBCF010000090.1:0-2286 GCA_964490435.1 uncultured Bifidobacterium sp.
ATCAAAGTCGATCCTGCGCTCTATCAACACACTGAACCCGAATATGTTGGCAATGACCGCAGAATGCTTGTCTCCGATATGGCCGGGCGCGCTTCGGTGGAGTTAAAGAGCCAAGAGATGGGTATCGATGTCAGCGCTGATCGCGAACTGGTCGGCAAAGTGGTCGAGCGCGTTAAAGAATTAGAGATGCGTGGCTACACCTTTGAAGCCGCCGATGCTTCTTTTGAATTGCTCCTTCGTGAAGCGCAAGCAGGGGAAAAAGTTCGTTTCTTCACTGTCCTTGAATGGTCCACGAATGTCGAGCGTCGCCCAGATGCCTCGGTGATTTCTCGGGCGACGGTCAAGATCAAAGCACGAGATAAAGAGTTCATTACTGCCGGCGAAGGAAACGGTCCGGTTAATGCAATCGATAATGCACTCCGCAAAGGGCTTGAGAGTATCTATCCCGAACTCGCCGCACTTGAATTGACTGATTACAAAGTGCGCATCCTCGAAGGTCGCCAGGGCACGAGCGCGATCACTCGCGTACTTGTTGAGACGAGCGATGGTGAAGGCGAATGGACGACCGTCGGTGTGCACGAGAACGTGATTGCTGCCTCAGAAATGGCTCTAGAAGAGGCTGTTACCTATGGCCTACTTCGTAAAGGAATCAAGCCCGAGTAACCTGTATTTCATGCTTGCAGAATGCTTGTCCAAGTACGAGGAGCATCTGCGCCTCCAGCGAAATTTCTCTGAACACACCATTCGAGCCTATCTTGGGGATCTCACTTCGCTCTTCGAACATTGCACCAAAGCCGGTATTAATTCAGTCGAGAATCTGTCCCTCGCGGCTATTCGTTCCTGGCTAGCCGCTCAACAGAGCAAGGGCGGAGCGCGCACCACGATTGCACGTCGCGCTGTTGCGGTTCGCACCTTCACTGCTTGGGCAACGAAACAAGGCTTGATAAAAGAAGATGTCGGGGATCGATTGGCCACTCCGCGTTCACAGCGCACACTGCCAACTGTATTAACAATTGATGAAACCCAAGAGGTATTTAATTCTCTCGAGAGCGCGGTGAACGAAGAAGCCGAACTACACGCAATCCGTAACATCGCCATAGTTGAACTGCTCTACAGCACTGGCATTCGAGTCTCAGAGTTGTGTGGTTTGGATTTAGAGGATATCGACCGCTCCCGAAATACCATTCGTGTATTTGGTAAGGGGCGGAAAGAGCGCACGGTGCCACTGGGCGTGCCAGCTCTGAAAGCTTTAGATACTTGGATTGCCAATGCGCGTGATTCTTACCTGAGCACCGGCTCCGGATTGGCACTCTTTCTTGGTGCCCGAGGAAAACGTATTGATCCGCGAACGGTGCGCGAGGTGGTGTACACAGCGCTGCAAGCGTTACCCAATTCACCGAAAGTTGGGCCGCACGGATTACGCCACAGCGCCGCAACACATCTTCTTGAGCGCGGTGCCGATCTTCGCACGGTGCAGGAAATCCTCGGCCATGCATCACTTGCGACAACGCAGATCTACACCCATGTTTCTGAAGAACGACTTAAAGCCGCGTACAACCAAGCGCATCCTCGCGCTTGATTCTCAACTAACTAAAGCGCGGGAGCAAAACAGCGCGACCAAGGTGTTTCATCGGATTCGAGTATCTATTACCGATGCGCTCACCCCAATGTAAACATGGCCTCGCACAGTGAAATATCGGCGCCACGCGCGCGAAGTTCGCACCTTGTGCAACGAAGGTGCCTAGTGTGAAATCTGTGCTTGCAGGTAGATAGGTAGTTCTGCGCAGAACCAATTGATCTATGTGAGTGAGGACGACAATCGGAATCTGATTGACCGTCCCGATATAAGAAACCACACCATCTTGCGGTGCGCGAATCTCTTCACCAAAAGTGGCGATGAAGTCCACGCCCATGTGTGCACCAGTTCTCAGTGCATCTGCTCCACGTTTCTCGCGTTTACCTTTGGGGTGATAGCTCGTGATCACCGGACGCGCTCCAGGAAGCGGTGCGATCCACGTCTGGCTTGCCTCGACATTGCGTGCGGTCGTCGGAAGCGCCAGGCCAGAGAGGAAGACAGTTGTGGCCAGGGTTGCTATTGCCGCCCACTTGGCAGCAGAGGGGGTTCGAGCGAGTGCAGTCATGGCCCGGATAGTGGCTGCACCGGCGAGTAGATGAGGGCCGAGCGCGGCAAAACTGGGGAATTGGGGCCCCTGTGGGTCAGGTAGGCTTACCCCCAGCACCGAGTAAAACCGGTGACTTCACGCAAATCGAGCCCCTTCACTACCT
>CAZBCF010000091.1:0-2128 GCA_964490435.1 uncultured Bifidobacterium sp.
CCGCACTTTCCTTAAAGTTTCCTCATAGTGCGACAATATATATATGTGTGCTCAACGGGTGATTCTCTCGAATTGCTCCACTGATGCTTTGACCAGCGCAGCCGAGAAACTTCGAGCTGGGGGATTGGTCGCATTCCCGACAGAAACGGTCTATGGCCTTGGCGCAGACGCGACAAATCCGGCGGCGGTAGCGCGGATTTATGAAGTGAAAGGTCGCCCACAGGATCATCCGGTAATTGTTCATCTGGCAGATATCAATCAACTCGATGAATGGGTGGCGGAAATTCCTGAGTATGCAATCGCACTCGCACGTGCGTTCTGGCCAGGCCCGATGACGTTAATCTTGCCGCGGAGCGAGAAAGTTGGCGATTTCATCACCGGCGGTCAAGCAAGCGTTGGCATTCGCATTCCCAATAATCCCCTTGCGCTTCAGCTCTTAATGCTTGGTGGTGTTGGCATAGCGGCGCCGAGCGCTAATCGTTTCGGTGCAATTTCACCAACGAGTGCGCTCGCCGTCCAAGAAGAGATCGGCGCATTTCTCAATCCTGATACTGATGTGATTCTCGATGGTGGTTCTTCTGACGTTGGCGTGGAATCGACGATCATCGAGTGCTTGGGGGATGCGCCGAAGATTTTGCGTCCCGGTGCAATCACAAAAGAGATGATTGAAGAAGTAACCGGGTTAGCGGTCGATGAAAGCTCTTCTAGCGTGCGAGCATCGGGCACGCTCGAGCAACATTACGCCCCTCGAGCAAAGGTCTTCTTACTCGATTCTGAGAATCCGGTTATTGCATGTATCGCCGGCATAGGTTTTATTGCTTTAGCTAAGTTCGCGACTCCCGACGGCGCGATTCGACTCGCTAAGCCAACAACAAACGAAGAGTACGCCCGGGTGCTCTACGACGCCTTACGTGAAGGTGATCGGAAGAACCTTCCTGCAATCTACGTCGTGCCACCTTCTGGTGCCGGGGTTGCCGTGGCTATCCGAGATAGGCTCAAACGTGCGAGTTTCTAGATACCTCTGTGCTCTCGCACTCTTGGTCGCGCTCGCTGTTCCATACATGTCATACGCTGCGGGAATTCCAGATGAACAATATTCGATTAACTCGCTCGCAGCTTCGCAAGGTTCTTCAACGCAAAATAAATATGGAGTTTACTTCGACGAGAATGTAGATACCTTGCGGATGCCTACGCTTCTTGCAAAATCAAGTTGGAACAGTTCAAAAAATATGCCCGAGACGACGGGCTTTTGTACTGGTTTAAAAGATCCTAATTGCATCGAGAGCGAGCAATTCCGGTTCTACGCTCTATACCCACCATGTAAGTCCGATAGCGAAGTCGACTGCATCGAAGAGGTCTATGCTTTAAGAGCTGGCGTGCCAACGAGGATTCGTGGAGTATTCATATCACTTTTTCCGGCCAATGTTTCTAACCCGTATCAAGCGGATCCAAGTCGGGGGTTACCGCAAGGCAGTAACGCTTCAATCTGGAGGATTCCAGGGGTACTTCATGGTGGTTCCACCGAAGAGTATGCGGTGTTGATATCGCGCGTTGGTTCAATACAACGTAAAGGTGATGAGTACACAATCGAACCCAGCATCCAAACTTACTTAGCTGACGGCGATTTTCGCGCGGCAATTTATCCTGTAACGATAGTTAAGGATGAAAAATATCGAGAGAATAAAGCAATAATCGGTGTGAATGGCCGAGGTGTAAGCGCATTAGGAGTTTCGCACCCCAGTCAACGTGACTTCACCGTTTGTGCTGTAGTGGCAGATGGCGCCTGCGCACTTCGCCAAAGCTTTCCCACAAATGTGCGCTTTGGGGTAACGATTAGATTCTCCAAGAAGATTACTGGTTGGCTTCATGGACGAATCGATTCACCGATAATTGATTATCAGTTGAAATCTACTGGAACACGAATTTCCATGGAGGGGCTAGCGACTAAAGTGCCGATTGTTGCTGGGTGGGTAGACGCGGCAAAATTTAGTGCGGAAGATTTAAAGATTCTGGGTCTTAATGGAATTCCTCCAGGACAATCTTCTCACCCAGGGGCTAATGGCGATGAGGCCATGCGCGCTATCACGATTTGGTCAAAGCTCTTGAAAGATACCTCGCAAGCGATGCC
>CAZBCF010000092.1:0-2111 GCA_964490435.1 uncultured Bifidobacterium sp.
TACTTCGCTTTTTCGAGAATTTGCACTACGCGCCAACGCTTGGTTGCGGATAGCGGACGCGTCTCAGCGATGAGAACGCGGTCTCCTATGCCACATTCGTTGGTCTCGTCGTGCGCCTTCAACTTGTTGGCACGGCTCATAACTTTTCCGTAGAGAGCATGCTTGACCCGATCCTCGACTAGGACTGTGACGGTCTTATCCATCTTGTCGCTAGTGACAATTCCTTCACGAGTCTTGCGGAAACCGCGAGCTTCTGTGTTATTGGTCATGCAGCACCTCCAATACCTAATTCACGTTCACGAATGATCGTGTAAATCTGAGCGATCTCCTTGCGAACAGCTGAAAGTCGACCATGGCTTTCGAGTTGGCCGGTTGCCGCTTGAAAGCGCAGGTTGAAGAGCTCTTCCTTACCTTCGCGTAGTTTCGTCTCTAACTCATCAACGGAGAGAGCGCGAAGTTCTTCGATCTTTGGATTAGCCATTTTTACGCCTCCTCACGTCGAACGATGCGACACTTCATCGGCAACTTGTGCATCGCACGAGTCATCGCTTGTGTTGCAATCTCTTCAGTGACGCCAGAAATCTCGAACATCACACGACCTGGCTTCACGTTCGCGATCCACCACTCAGGAGAGCCCTTGCCGGAACCCATACGGGTTTCAGCCGGCTTCTTGGTCAACGGGATATCCGGGTAGATGTTGATCCAGACTTTGCCACCACGCTTGACGTAGCGAGTCATCGCAATACGCGCCGCTTCAATTTGGCGGTTGGTTACATACGCAGGAGCAAGCGCTTGAATCCCAAAATCACCGAAGTTGACTGTGGTACCACCTTTGGATGCGCCTGAACGCGATGGGTGGTGCGGCTTGCGGAATTTAACTTTACGAGGCACCAACATTAGGCCTGCCCTCCTTCAGTTGCACTGTTAGCTGCAGCGTCATCGGCAGGAGCGCCTAACGTTGCAACGGGAGCGGAATTTTGAGTAGCGCGACGATGGCTGCGAGTTGTGGCACCAGCAAGCGCTGCTGCCTCACGCTCTGAGCGTGATTCGACAATATCGCCCTTGTAGATCCATACCTTCACGCCAATTCGACCGAAAGTAGTTTTAGCCTCATAGAAACCATAATCGATATCAGCACGAAGAGTGTGAAGTGGGACGCGACCTTCGCGGTAGAACTCAGAACGCGACATTTCAGCGCCACCAAGGCGACCATTGCACTGGACGCGAATACCTTTTGCACCTGACTTCAGCGCTGTCTGCATCGACTTGCGCATTGCGCGGCGGAAAGAGACGCGGCTTGCAAGCTGCTCAGCGACACCCTGAGCAACCAATTGCGCATCGGTCTCGGGGCTCTTTACTTCAAGGATATTGAGTTGAACTTGCTTACCTGTTAACCGCTCAAGATCTTGACGTAGTCGATCAGCTTCTGCTCCGCGGCGGCCGATGACGATACCTGGGCGTGCGGTGTAGATATCGATCCGGACTCGCTCGCGAGTACGTTCGATTTCAACCCGAGAGATTCCTGCGCGCTCCATACCCTTATCGAGCATGCGGCGAATGGCAATATCTTCCTTTACATAATCCTTGTAAAGCTTGTCGGTGTACCACCGTGATTTGAACTCAGTGGTGACGCCTAGGCGAAAACCGTGTGGATTGATCTTCTGTCCCATTACTTGGCGCTCCCTTCTGTGGCTCCAGCAATTTCTGACACAACGATGGTGATGTGGCTAGTGCGCTTGTCGATTCGATAAGCGCGACCCTGTGCGCGAGGACGGAATCGCTTCAGGGTCACTCCCCCATCAACGAAAGCCTCGGCGACATAAAGCTCGGACGCGTCACGAATCGCAGGATCTTGTTGTTTTGCGTTCGCAACTGCAGAAGCAAGAAGCTTGTGAAAGACCTCGCCGGCTGCCTGCGGAGCAAACTTAAGAATCGTCAACGCCTCATCTGCCTTTTGGCCACGGATGAGATCGATGACGCGGCGGGCTTTCTGAGGTGTGATGCGGACATCGCGAAGGACTGCGCGTGCAGTCACTACATGTTGGTTGGTGTTATTAGGCATTCTTTGCCTTTCCGTCGCTCTTGACGTGACCCTTGAAGGTACGAGTTGG
>CAZBCF010000093.1:0-1776 GCA_964490435.1 uncultured Bifidobacterium sp.
GGCAGATCCAGGCACTCACTCAATAGTAGGAGAGGCAGATTAAATAATCCTGAGAGGACGTTATCTCCGTGGTCAATTGTGCTTAGCTAGGTCACGCCACGCTAGCCATTTAGGCGGGTCGACTACCCTAAAAGTCGGATTTGGCCGAAAATGTAGGCATGCGAGCGCGTCGACCTCTTGCTGGTTTCACCACTGTATTTGGCGTCGCTGCACTCATGCTCACAGCGATACCCAGCACGCTTGCCGATGAGGGGCACCGGTTTTTGATTGTCGATGCATTCTCGGAAGGAGTCAGCAGTGGTTCTGAAATATATGCGCTTCCTGACGACCAAGTACAAAAAATCATCAAGAACGAACCGAATGACCAGCGCTCGCTTCGGAAATTCTGTGACACTTTAAATTCTGATCCATGTAAACAACCAACGGGATTAAGTCTTCGGATTTTTCTGCCGAAGTGCACCGATACTGTCGTCAACTACTGCATAGATGCGCTCGCGATTTCAGCGCCAGGTGAATCGGCACCACAAAGTGGAGCGTTTTTGGGATATACCACTGCGCGAACCTACACAGCCGATCCAGTGCGCGGAGTTCCTACCTCAGGAACAACCTCCAGATGGAAAGTTCCGGGAGTGTTGAACAAAGCTGGGACAGATACCTATGCGGCAAAAGTACTCTTAGATGGTTTTCTTTCCGCCACTTCGAATCAATTATTTGTATTCCAGGTCAGCGCCCTTATCGAACCGTACGTAGAAACTGTATCGAATGGAAATACGTCCTCAGAGTGCACTTCCTGGCAATCAGGTACTGCTTGCGGAGTGCGAAAAGATTTTATCGAGGGTCAAAAAGCCCAGTTGAGTGTCCGCCTTCCAAACACCATCACAGGGTGGCTTCATGGACGCCTTAAGGGAGCGGCGGTTTCGGTCGAACGATTTGATGCTTCGCAGAACAAGCTCACCGTTACTGCTGAAAATGTTCGAGTCCCTGAATTGAATACCGTCTTCAGCGAAGCGCAAATTGATGCCCTGCCAGACCCTGCATTCTTCCGACCGAATGGAAGTAAATGGAATAGCGTTAATGCCGGAAATCCTGCTGCGTTGGCATGGGTGAAGCAACTTGCGAAACCATTAAACGAAACATCTACCGGAGAGCACTCGACTTGGTCGTTTTCAACGATTCCAAATAATCGCGGTTCCAACAAGTGTTTTGATGATAAAACGCAATTACTTGGAGTTGTCATGACGAACGCGCTTGTGTATGCGCCCAGTGCGCCAGACTTTGATGGCACCCAACTGAATTATCAAGTTGGCGGGCTACATTTCCAACCAGACGGCAAGAGCCCCAACTTAGGAACCTACGACTTATTGATGAGGTCAGAGACTGCCAGGTGTCTGTATAACTTCACCAATGCCCCGCTATCTGCCACCGTGTCTGTGAGTTATGCGGATGGTGGTGAACAAAAGATTGCCACAACTACCTTGACCGAGAAAGATGGCTGGTTACATCTTGGTGCCTATGGTTTTACATTCTCCAGCCCTACGCTACGAGTCAAATTAAGTGGTGTCGCCAAGAATGTACCTACTGCAAGCCAACCAGCAAACCCAGGAGCAAATTCAAATGCAACAAACAAGTCATCTGCTCCTACGACTAAGAAGTACACAATGACGTGCGTCAAAGGCAAACAAGTACAGAAAATAATTACGCCAAAACCAATGTGTCCTACTGGGTGGAAGAAGAAGTAACTAACTCTTCTTTCGGTATCCAGTCGGACATTTACTT
>CAZBCF010000094.1:0-1741 GCA_964490435.1 uncultured Bifidobacterium sp.
GTCCATCAGTCAAACCAAATCGCATCGCAACAACTCCTGCTTCGCGCTCTGACAATGTATCGAGAACAGAGTGAAGTTGTTCTTGTAACAAAGTAAATGAAACTGCATCTGCTGGAACAACTGCTTCGGAATCTTCAATTAAATCACCAAACTCGGAATCGCCTTCTTCGCCAAGTGGAGTGTGAAGTGAAATAGGCTCACGACCATATTTCTGAACTTCAACAACCTTTTCTGGAGTCATATCGAGCTCTTTTGCGAGCTCCTCAGGCGTCGGTTCGCGCCCTAAATCCTGAAGCATCTGGCGCTGAACCCGGGCCAATTTATTGATGACTTCGACCATGTGGACCGGGATACGAATGGTGCGGGCCTGGTCGGCCATAGCGCGGGTAATCGCCTGGCGAATCCACCACGTTGCATAGGTGGAGAACTTGTAGCCCTTGGTGTAATCGAACTTTTCAACGGCACGAATAAGGCCAAGATTTCCCTCTTGAATCAGGTCGAGGAAGAGCATGCCGCGACCGGTGTATCGCTTGGCGAGCGAGACCACAAGGCGAAGGTTTGCCTCGAGAAGGTGGTTCTTGGCTCGGCGCCCATCTTCAGCGATCCAGTCGAGTTCGCGCTTGAGCTTCTTCTCAAATTTAGATCCGCTATTGAGGGTCTCCTCCGCGAACAACCCCGCCTCGACCCGCTTGGCGAGCTCGACCTCTTGTTCAGCGTTAAGCAAAGGCACTCGGCCTATCTGCTTCAGGTAATCCTTGACGGGGTCAGCGGTCGCACCCGCGGTGACCACGGTCTGAGCAGGCAGGTCATCCTCCTCTGAGGCGGTGAGGGTGAACCCAGCGCGATCGTCCTCAGGCTCTGCAGGTTTCTCTTTTCGCTCAGCATCGACAATGTTCTCAACGCCCTCGAGATTGTCACTGACAAGTTCCTTCTCAAGGCTCTCAAGATCCTCTAAATCGACCTCTTCCAACTCGACTTCTTCGCCCTCGACCTGAGCCTTAGCAACCTTGCCACCCGTTTTTCCAGTTGAGCCTTTCTCACTCTTTTCTACTTTCGCAGCCGGAGATTTTGCAGCAATCTCCTTTTGCAGTTCAGCAGCGAGGGCAGCCTTACGCGCCTCAATCTCTGCCTTAGTTAAAAATCTTGGTCGTTCTGCCGCTACTTTCTTCTCGACCTTCTCGACCTTCGCAACCTTCTCAACTTTTTTTGCCGACGTTTTCGCAGGTACTTTCTTCACTGCACTTTTAGCCGGCGCTTTCTTTGCAGGTACTTTTTTCCCTCCACTTTTTGCTGGTGTTTTCTTTGCCGGTGTTTTCTTTGCAGGTGCTTTCTTTGCAGGTGCTTTCTTCACGGCGCTCTTTACAGCAGGTTTCGCAGCGGGTTTTGCACTGCTTTTGCCCTTTGCGGCATGGCTCTTAGAAGGCACGGTGATCCTCGCTACTTGGTTTGGCGCCTAATCGAATCTCTCCGACTGGCTCCCGATTCCCCTATTGTACTCAGGCTTCGCTACAGTGCGCTAAAAATGCGGTTTTGACCCGCCTTATGAGCGCTCCAACGCCCTGGAAATTGCCCGCCGGATTATCTCGCCCACCGACTCCACCTCAACGAGGAAGCCATCGTGACCAAAAGGTGAGGAGAGCACATCGGGCTCCTCAGCAGTGGGGGTGAGTTCGGAGATCTCTTTCTGCAATCGCGGCGGAAAGAGTCGGTCTGTGTCGATTGCAACGACGATCACTGGCAC
>CAZBCF010000095.1:0-1692 GCA_964490435.1 uncultured Bifidobacterium sp.
TCCTTGATGCGCCTCGACCTCCCCGCTGGCGTCGACATCGAGATTAAGTTGTAGGGGCTGAATACACATGGCTAATACCTCTAATTCAGTAACTACTGCAATCGCTACCCGAAAGGGCATTCTCGGCACCAAGCTGGGAATGACGCAGATCTTCGATGCGAATAACCACATCGTGCCCGTCACTGTCGTTCAGGCTGGACCATGCGTAGTCACTCAAGTCCGCACCCTTGAGAAAGATGGCTACAGCGCAATTCAACTTGCCTTTGGCGCAATCGATCCTCGCAAAGTTTCCAAGCCGCTAGCGGGTCACTTCGCCAAGGCTGGTGCCACCCCACGTCGTTACGTCGCTGAGATTCGCACTGACAAAGCGAACGAGTACAACGTTGGCGATGAAGTTACTGCTGAAGTTTTTGCCGAAGGTGAGATTGTTGATGTCACCGGTACATCAATCGGTAAAGGTCATGCTGGAGTTATGAAGCGCCATGGCTTCGGTGGTATTGGAGCATCACACGGTGTTGATCGTAAGCACCGAATGCCCGGTTCGATTGGTGCATGTGCTACCCCTGGCCGAGTATTCAAGGGACTACGCATGTCAGGGCGAATGGGCTTTGATCGCGTGACCACAATGAATCTCACCGTTGCGCGAATCGATGCTGCCAAGAATCTCATCTTGATCAAGGGTTCAGTCCCTGGTCCCGATGGTGGTCTAGTCATGATTCGCTCTGGCGCTAAAGCTCTCGGGGCAGGTGCATAAACATGTCACTGACAATTGCTATTAAAGATGCATCAGGCAAGGCGGCCGGATCGATCGATCTACCTGCAGATGTCTTTGATGTACAGACGAACGTACCGCTCATTCATCAAGTCGTCACAGCGCAACTTGCTGCTGCTCGCCAAGGAACCCATAAGGCGAAGAATCGTGGCGAAGTCAGCGGTGGCGGTAAGAAGCCTTTCAAGCAGAAGGGAACCGGTCGCGCTCGCCAAGGTTCGACACGTTCTCCGAACCAACGCCATGGTGGTGTTGCCCACGGACCAGTGCCTCGTTCTTATGAGCAACGCACCCCAAAGAAGATGGTTGCGGCAGCGCTGCGCGGTCTACTTTCGGATCGTGCTCGCAATGCGCGAATCCATGTCGTCTCAGAGATCCTTCCAAGCGAGAGTCCGACCACTAAGGGCGCGATTGCGGCAGTTCGTCAATTCTCTGATCGCAAGCGCCTTCTTGTTGTGGTCGCTCGCCACGAGGAGGATGCATGGAGATCACTTCGCAATGCGACTGATCTACATCTCATCGTCTGGGATCAACTCAATGCTTATGACGTAGTCGTTGCTGATGACGTCGTCTTCACAAAGGCTGCAATCGAAGATTTCATCGCAGCACGTTCTGTCAATGCTGCAGCGAAGGTTGAGGTCAACGCATGAGCCGCGATTATCGTTCAGTTCTACTCTCGCCAGTTGTATCCGAGAAGTCATACAGCTTGCTTGATCAGAATAAATACACATTTCTTGTTGCGCCTGATGCCAACAAGACTGAAATCAAGATTGCCGTCGAAAAGGTCTTTGGTGTACGCGTACTCAGCGTGAATACCTTGAACCGCACCGGCAAGAGCCTGCGCAATCGATTTGGAACCGGAAAGCGAAGCGACACCAAGCGTGCAATCGTTCACGTTGCACCAGGGGATCGCATCGACATCT
>CAZBCF010000096.1:0-1605 GCA_964490435.1 uncultured Bifidobacterium sp.
CCTCTTTGAGACCAAGACCGGTGAAGGTACGAACCTCTTTGATGACGGCGATCTTTTGAGCGCCGGCATCCTCGAGGATTAATGTGAACTCATCTTGAGCTTCTGCAGCAGCAGGCGCGCCTGCAGCGCCACCAGCAGCAGCAACCGCAACTGGAGCAGCGGCAGTGACATCGAACTCGGTCTCGAAAGCCTTAACGAAGTCGCTTAGCTCAACAAGGCTCATCTCCTTGAATTGCGACAATAAATCTTCTGTTGAAAGTTTTGCCATGATATTTCTCCTTGGTCCTTGCTAGATCTCTTTTATTCCTGAGTTCCTGCTTCAGCTGATTCCTCAGCTGCTGTCACTTCTGACTCTGAAGTAGGCGCTTCATGTGACTCGCCCGATTCTTCTGAAGCTGCTTGCGCAACTTCAGCTGGCGCTTCTACTGGAGCTGCTGCAGGTGCGCCGGCTTCTAACTTGATTCGGAGTGCATCGAATACTCGAGCAGCCTTTGCAAGTGAACCCTTCATTGCACCAGCAAGCTTTGCCAAGAGCACCTCACGGGACTCAAGGTTTGCAAGCTTCATAATCTCTTCAGTAGATACCAACTTGCCTTCATAGATTCCGCCCTTAATGACAAGAGCTGGATTCTCTTTAGCGAAGTCGCGAAGGTTCTTTGCAGCATCGATTGGATCGCCCTTGATAAATGCAACTGCAGATGGTCCCTTGAGTAAATCATCAGAGATATCTACGCCAGCATTCTTCGCAGCAATACGCATCAATGTGTTCTTAGCTACGGAGTACTTAGTACTACCGCCCAGAGAACGGCGAAGCGCCTTCATGGAAGTGACGGAGAGTCCACGATATTCGGTAACAATCGTCGCACCAGCGCCACGGAAATCTTCAGTGAGCTCTGCAATGACTGCCGACTTATCGGTCTTTGCCATGTTTCTCCTCTCGTTTTTCCACTCTTTTTCTAGAGCCCGGGAGAACACAGTGATAAAAAGAAAAATCCTCGAAGCGCGAAAGCGCTACGAGGAAAAATTAACTCGTAATGCTCCTGCGCTGGTGAGTTTTCACTCTTTACCTCCCTTGTTTGGCAACTGGTTTTGTTACCAACCAAAGGCAGACCTGCGGTCTTCGGATAGAGCAAAGGGTAGGCGCCCTCGCGCCTACCCGTCAAAACGACTGCTCCTGCCAGCGAAAATGCCTTAGTTAGCCCCTTCGCGGAGCAGGTTTGGATCAACTTGTACGCCTGGTCCCATCGTGGTGGAGACAGTTGCCTTCTTGATATAGCGACCCTTCGATGAAGAGGGCTTTGCGCGAAGAACCTCTTCCATCGCGGCAACGTAGTTATCGAGAAGTGCATCAGCGCTAAATGATGCCTTGCCGATGATGAAATGGAGGTTGGAATTCTTATCGACTCGAAATTCGATCTTTCCACCCTTGATGTCGTTCACTGCTTTGGTGACATCGTTGGTGACAGTTCCAGTCTTTGGATTAGGCATCAAACCGCGCGGGCCGAGCACCTTTCCAAGTCGGCCGACTTTACCCATGAGATCAGGTGTAGAGACGACGGCGTCGTAATCAAGACGACCTTTTGCGACCTCATCGATGAGTTCATC
>CAZBCF010000097.1:0-1601 GCA_964490435.1 uncultured Bifidobacterium sp.
CCTAACCTTCTGATCCGTAGTCAGATGCTCTATCCGTTGAGCTACGGGCGCAATTGCTTTTGGAGCGAAGCAGAGCCTACTAGGTTGACTTGGCCCCTCCCAAACTCAGTAATTCCGACCATGAAACGACCTTGCGGCGCGGTCTACCCGCAGCCTCACCTGCAGCAATTTCAGTCGCGTTGATTGCGCTCCAGCCGCTATGCGAGACGATTTTCTCATCATCCAAATGTTCCAATATTTCGCCAGTTCCCTTTGGAATAGGCGACAGTTCCGCGATTATCCGCTTTACCACTTCGCTCGAATCACTCTTATTAGTGCCGATGACGCCAGAAGGGCCCCGTTTGGCCCATCCCACTACGTAAACACCGCCACGAACTTTGCCATTCTCATTCGCGATTCGACCACGTTCATTTGCCACCCCAGGAATCTCGATTCCCGCATATCCAATGGCTGTAATGAGCACATCACATGGCAACTCGATGGTTTCGTCGGTGCCAACTACATTGTCATCCACAACTTTGTTTACAGCGAACTTAACCCGCTCAACACGACCGTTACCAAGCACCTCTAGCGGAGTGAGCAAGAAAGCGAGCGATAGTTTGCGCTCATTACCTCGATGTTCTGACTTCGCAATCTCTCGCATCGCCTCTAGATTCGAGCGAAGATCCTTCTCGATCTCTATTCGACTTCCGACGCGCGCGATTGCGTCGTCAATTTGTGCTGGATTGATATAAACATCGGTTTCCTGAAGTTTTGGAAGTTCGCGTAATTCCGGCGAGGTAAAAGCGGCATGCTCGGGCCCTCGACGGCCAATAATTGTGACATCTCTAATTGCGCTCTTCTGGAAAACTTCCAATGCATGGTCGGCAATATCCGTTGACGATAATTCATGGGGTACTAGTGCCAACATTCGACCACAATCCATCGCTACATTCCCAGCACCAATGACTATTGCGTATTTTCCTGTAAGTGATGGGTTAACATCGACATAATCAGGATGGCCGTTATACCAAGGGACAAAATCAGCAGCTGACATTACTCCTGCTAAATCTTCGCCGGGAATTCCCAATTTCTTACCTAGAGAGGTACCCGTTGCAAGAACTACAACGTCGTATAGTTTTTCTAGATCGGCGATATGAATATCCCTGCCTAATTCGACATTGCCAAAGAAACGATAATTTGGTTCTGCCGCTAATTTTTCAAAAACTTTCGTAACGCTACGAATTTTTGGATGATCAGGTGCGACACCACTTCGGACTAAACCCCAAGGAGTCGGAAGTCGATCAAACATATCAATGAGAAAATTCCGTTTATCATCACTTGAATTATTTAGAGCCTGCGCAGTGAAATATCCAGCGGGACCTGCACCCACAATCGCAACTCGGTAAGTTGCCATTGACGCCCCCTAATACGAAGTCAGACTCCTATCTTACTCAATTAAAGTAACTTCAAAGCCGCTACTGCCGCGTCATATCCTTTATCTTCTTTACTTCCAGGTCCACCTGAGCGCGCACGTGCTTGCTCTAATGTGTCGCACATTAATACGCCAAAACCAATCGGCTTTGAAAACTTCAACTGCACATCCATCACTCCTTGGGTAA
>CAZBCF010000098.1:0-1596 GCA_964490435.1 uncultured Bifidobacterium sp.
ACCATCATGACAGCCTTACCGTTAGCAATCTGTGCGCTCGCCTCTGGGTAACCAGTGCTGGTGTATCCCGGAGGAACTACGCCTTCCTTGACTGCATTTTGGTACAAGGTGAGGGCATCGAGATAACCCTTGGTCATCGCGCCTGACTCCCACTTGCCGGCATCAGTCTCACGGTAGTTGTAGCCACCGCTGTTACGAACGACCTGTGAGAAGCGACCTTGGCCGGAACCATTTGGTGTTCCCACGATTGCCCAACCGTATTGATCGATCTTTCCATCTCCGTCTGTATCAACGGTGAGCTTCTTGGCGGTAGCAAGGAACTCATCCCAGGTCTTGGGGAATGGAGGGTTTCCTGCCTTTGCCCAGAGATCCTTGCGATAGAGGATTGCCGTTGGAATTCCAACCCATGGAGCGAACATCATCTTGCCGTTCATGATCGACTCTTGGAAGAACATTGGATCCCAACCGCTGATGTAATCCTTGCCAAGTAGTGGGATGAGGTCTTCGAAGACGCGCATCTGAAGCGCCTTACCGGTGAACGATGTGAAGTGGACGTACATGTCAGGCATGTTTCCACCGATCGCCATGGTGGTGAGCTTCTGTGGCAAATCATTAGAAGGAATCGCGATGAATTGCACCTTCACATTTGGGCATGCCTTCATGAAGTCATCAGCAATCTGCTGCTCTACGGCACCAGCAACTTCAAGAATGATCGGAGTTGCGATACGAAGCGTCGTTGGGTTAGCAGGACACTTTGGATTGTAGAAATCATAAATTTCTGTCGCAGCAGCTGGCTTAGTGGCGGCAGGCTTCTTTGCTGGCTTCTTGGATGAAGCTGAAGCCGAGACAGCGCCTACTCCGCTAATGAGCAATGCAGCGGCAACACCGGTGGCAAGAGCCTTGCGGCTGATGCCAAAGCGCTTACGAGTTTCTTGCATGTTGGTCCTTTCGTGATTTTGGTACATGGCTACTTCTTCTTCGCTGATGCTTTTTGCATAGCGGTGATCTGGGCTTGAATCTTGGCAAGCGTTGCAATCAAGGTTGCTTGGGTGTCAAGAAGTTGTTGAAGTTGATCACCGAAAGAGTCGATCAAAGTAGCTACAGCCGCCTGAAGGGTGGTTACCTGAGCTGCAAGCGCCTTGACGTTGTCATTGACTGCAGTAACTGAAGTCTTCACTTCGGTGACCGCTGTTTTAACTTCTGCGATTGCATCTGTTGTCGCGTCAGCATGAGCTGCTGATGCGCCAACACCACTGACAAGAAGCGCAGCGGCAATGCTGGCGGCAAATGCCTTGCGGGTTTTGCCAATCCGATTACGGGTTAATTGCATTGTGGTCCTTTCAGGTGGCCATCAGGTCACCAATTGATGAACTTCTGGTGGGGAATTTCTGAGGAGGTTACACAGGAACCTGGCCTAGCTACTAGCTTTTTAGGGGAGGGAGTTGGGGTATGACCAATATGCGTACTTCAGGCGGAATTAGATGAGAAAATGGTCAAAATGGTCATTTCGATTCCTTCGCCGATCGAGGGAATTTCTGCTGGTGGGGCGGGTCGGGCTCGAACCGACGACGACCGGATTATGAGTCCGGGGCTCTA
>CAZBCF010000099.1:0-1584 GCA_964490435.1 uncultured Bifidobacterium sp.
AGCCATCATTGGCTCCGCCAGAAGCTCCGCTGGAGGAATTACCGGAGGCGCTACTTACAGCGGGCGCATTTTTTGGTGGGTTAGTTTTTTCGCTCTTACCCGCCTTCCCACTCTTCTCGGCGGTGGCTGCTGGTGTTGGAGCGTTCTTCTTGGGAAATGGTCTCCCTTTGGCCACTGGCGCTCCGGTCGCCTTCGCTGGGGCTTTCTTCACTGGCGTGGCAGATTTCTTGGCAACTTTTGTCACGGTTTTCTTCAAGGGTTTCTTTGCCGCTGGCTTGGCTGGTTTCTTTTGCGCCTTCTTCTGCGGGCGCGCCACAACCTTTTTCGGAGCCTTTTTCGGAGCCTTTTTCGGGGCCTTTTTCGGAGACTTCTTAGGGGTTGCCATGGCGCAGAAGGGTAGCCCCTTTTTCGAGTTTTTTCGCACTTCGCGCCGCTTTCACCGGCTAAACTTGCGATGCCTGCATGTGCTCGACATAGCCCAGCACGGCGTTGCGTCATCATCGAGGCCATCACCTCGAGAGCAACTCGGAAGAAAAGGTCGGTGACCCACCTCGGTCATCCGCCCCGATTAGACCCGAGAATCTGTCGTAGAAGTGATCGCGCCAGGGGCGGCTCTATGAGCTCTGCGCTAGCGCGATAAAGCAGGTGGTACCGCGGCCCATCCCCAAATGGGTCGTCCTGCTGGCCCGCATCACCAAGCATCACTTGAGCCAGGAACGAGTCCACCGATGTCATCTGCACAACCGCCAAAAAAGAGTACGAGCTATCACCCGCTACCAACTCAAGTAGATCTGCCCGCCATGGAGCGCGAGATTTTGCAATGGTGGCGAGAGCGCGACATCTTTGCCAAGTCGACAGCGGCGCGAGCAGATGCCACACCTTGGACTTTCTACGAGGGGCCACCCACTGCAAACGGCTTGCCAGGTACTCACCATATTGAGGCGCGGGTTTTCAAAGATCTCTTCCCTCGGTTTCACACAATGAAAGGTCGTTACGTACCGCGAAGAGCAGGCTGGGATTGCCATGGTTTGCCGGTGGAGTTGGCAGTAGAGAAAGAGTTAGGTTTCACTGGAAAGCAAGATATCGAGAAGTTTGGCGTAGCCGAGTTCAATCAGAAATGTCGCGAATCAGTCTTGCGTCATGTTGATGCCTTCACCGAGATGACTGAGCGGATGGGCTTCTGGGTGGATTTCGATCAGGCGTACTGGACGATGTCGAGTGAATATGTCGAAAGCGTATGGTGGTCGCTCGCGCAAATCTGGAAGAAGGGGCTGTTAGTTCAAGATCATCGAGTTGCACCATATTGTCCGCGCTGTGGCACCGGCCTCTCTGATCATGAATTAGCGCAAGGGTATGAGAACATCACCGATCAATCGGTCTATGTGAAGTTCCCCATTACCTCTGGTCCGCTCGAGAAACTCGGCGCATCATTTCTAGTCTGGACCACTACCCCATGGACTCTGGTCTCCAACACCGCGATTGCTGTTCATCCTGAGGTCACATATGTACTTGCAGAGCGAGAAGATGAACGGTACATAGTGGCCGAAGAGCTTCTTTCGGTTTTGGGCGATGGATTTACTGTTG
>CAZBCF010000100.1:0-1425 GCA_964490435.1 uncultured Bifidobacterium sp.
GAAAAAGCGAAGTAACAGGAGAGATAGCCATGATCCAACAAGAGTCGCGACTTCGTGTCGCTGACAACACTGGTGCCAAGGAGCTCCTCTGCATTCGCGTGCTCGGCGGAACCGGACGTCGCTATGCCGGAATCGGCGACATCATCGTCTGTTCGGTCAAGGATGCAATTCCTGGTGGCCAAGTGAAGAAGGGTGAGGTCGTCAAGGCGGTCATCGTTCGTACGACAAAAGAGAATCGTCGCGCTGATGGTTCATACATTCGTTTCGACGAGAACGCAGCTGTCATCTTAAAGACCGACGGCGAACCACGCGGTACTCGTATCTTCGGTCCAGTTGCTCGCGAACTTCGTGACAAGAAGTTCATGAAAATCATCTCTCTTGCACCGGAGGTGTTGTAGACCATGGCGAAGATTCGTAAAGGTGACACCGTCCAAGTGATTGCTGGTAAAGATAAAGGTGTCAAGGGCACAGTTATTCAAGTACTTCGTGACAAGGATCGAGTCGTCGTCGAAGGCGTCAATCGAGTCCTAAAGCACACCAAGGTCGACACCACTGAGCGTGGCGTCAAGACGGGTGGAATCATCACGACTGAAGCCTCAATTCACATCTCGAATGTGATGATCATCGATGACGACGGCAAAGCAACTCGCCTGGGCTCTCGTAAGGATGAAAAGGGCAAGAACGTTCGGATCTCCCGTCGGAGCGGAAAGGACATCAAATGAGCCAATCAAGCACGGCAACTCAAGCTCGCTTGAAGGCGCGCTATCGCTCTGAAATCGTCCCTGCGATGCAGAAAGAGTTCAACTACTCCAATGTGATGCAGGTTCCGACTCTTGTGAAGATTGTCGTCAATATGGGTGTTGGCGAGGCTGCTCGCGACTCTAAATTGATCGAAGGCGCAATTCGTGATCTTGCTGCAATCACCGGACAACGCCCTCAGGTGACTCGTTCGAAGAAATCTATTGCGCAATTCAAGTTGCGTGAGAATATGCCGATTGGTGCACACACCACCCTTCGCGGAGATCGTATGTGGGAGTTTTGCGATCGCCTTCTCTCCATCTCGTTGCCTCGTATCCGCGACTTCCGCGGACTCTCTCCGAGGCAATTCGATGGCAATGGCAACTACACCTTCGGTCTCACCGAGCAGGTTGTCTTCCCTGAGATCGAGCAAGACAAAGTCGACCGCACTCGCGGTATGGATATCACCGTTGTAACCACCGCCAAGAACGATGCGGAAGGGCGAGCGCTTCTAAAGATGCTCGGCTTCCCATTCAAGGAGAACTAAAAATATGGCTAAAACATCGTTGAAGATCAAGGCTAGCCGTAAGCCTAAGTTCAAGGTTCGGGGTTACACCCGCTGCCAGCGTTGCGGCCGTGCCCGCGCTGTCTTCCAGAAGTTTGGTATTTGCCGCGTCTGTTTCCGTG
>CAZBCF010000101.1:0-1382 GCA_964490435.1 uncultured Bifidobacterium sp.
GGGAGATTATTGTATGTGATATTTACGTCAACTTCATCATTCCATTGGAACTAGTACAATCCAACTGAATCATATGAATACACTAAACTCTTTTTTGTTTTTGATTTTTTATAATACATGTGGGCCATTAGCCAGCTTGTGACGAAGCTGACGGCCGTCCAAAATGCAGTGTTTAGATTGTTGCTTAATATATTAATTATATCGTTTATTGACATTTTAAGTCTTCACAAATTAATCGAAAAATTCGCTTCAAACACGCGCGTCCGCCTAGGCGTCAACTAGATGCAACGCAAGCAACGCAACAAACACAACACTTCACGGAAACAAATACACAAAGGCCGGAACGCTACGCGGCTTGTCCTTCGAGACGCCGCTTCGCGGCTCCTCAGGATGAGGAACTAACCAGCTCCTCAGGCTGAATAATTAAACAGCTTCTCAGGATGATGTAATAATACAAACCTCATGGTGAGGAGCATTGCTTTAGCAATGCGTCTCGAACCACGCTTCACACAACATTTTACTGAAACAAAAACACAAAGGCCGGAACGCTACGCGGCTTGTCCTTCGAGACACCGCTTCGCGGCTCCTCAGGATGAGGAACTAACCAGCTCCTCAGGATGAAGAACTAAACAGCTCCTCAGGATGAGAAATTCAATTCATCCTCATCCGTTGTCTTGGGACAACATCTTCTCCACCAAACGGGAGAAGGCTTTAAACTCTACAACTTTATTTTGCTTATTCCTCTCTCGCGTACGAGAGAGGAAAATTTCAACGGGTCAGCCGCGCGACTTATGAGCACCCCGTCGTCGAGCCGCAGGTGTCGCACTTCAAGCAGGTGCCGTTACGCACGAGTGTGAAGTTGGCGCATTCGGGGCAGCTTTCGCCGACATAGCCCTTCATCCGCGCTTCCGCGCGTTTGTCGAGTGTCTTGGCGGCCTGTGGCTTTGCCGAGGGCGCTTCGAAAGCGAGGCTTTCGACCGAACCCACTGTTTGCGGTTGTGCCGCAATGCCCAAGCATTGTTCGAGTTCGCTCTTCAACGCATTCGCACCAACCGTTTTTGGCTGCGCCATCGGCGTGCCGCCGGCCATCACCGTCAAACGATCTGTTTTCGAACGCACGAGACCGCGCGAGACTTGGCTTGGCACAAAACCGGCCGGTGCCTTTGACTCATTCTCGCCACGGCCCAACGCATCATGACCAATCGCTTCGGGCGCGACATGGGCCAGATCCGCGCGACCAAGATACGAGATCGCGAGTTCGCGGAAGACGTAATCGAGAACCGATGTCGCGTTCTTGATCGCGTCATTGCCCTGCACGAAGCCCGCAGGCTCGAAGCGCGTGAAGGTGAAGGCTTCGACATATTCTTCGAGCGGCACGCCAT
>CAZBCF010000102.1:0-1366 GCA_964490435.1 uncultured Bifidobacterium sp.
AGAGCTACCGTGCTTAATGATTGCTTTTTAGCCTTGGAGATTCCAGCAAAAACAATTCCGATAGGTCCGATAATGATCGGAAGGAAGAGAAGGCTCACCGCGCCGAGGACTATTCCCGTTATTGCGAAGCCGTTACCAGTCTCTGAACTCATGTTAACCCCTTTCAGGTTTCTCTAAGGATAGGGGCCATACACCCAAAAACCTGGTTTATCACGCCAACATTTCGGGCAATTTAGTAAGCCTCAGATATTTCACGACCGAGCAATTTTTGCCGTGCCTGATTTACATTTTTCTGAGCAATACTTAACATTTTCCCAGTCGCGGGCCCATTTCTTGCGCCACTCGAATTCTTTATTGCAGCGCACGCATACCTTGGGAGGGAACCCGTTCTTAATTTTCGCTTTCACTCAGCATCGTCTCTTCGACGGTCTTGAGTTGCTCTAAACGCTCTTGTGCTTCATCGTCGCGACCAAGCTTGCTAAGCACATCGGCGAGGACACGATTTGCCTCGATGATGTCCTCCCAATCCTTATTCTCCTCGATGGTAAGCATCTCAAGGGATCGGGTGAGTTTTACCTCGGCTTCATCGAATTCGCCGGTGAGGTTGAGTGCGCGACCTAGGTGGAAGAGCGCATAGGCCTGGAGCGAGAAATCTTCAGCAATCTTGGCATAGTTGTAGACATGCTTCGCATAGAACTTCGCCTCGTGGCCGTTGCCTAGTTTGATGTATGAGATAGCGAGGTGATTATCGACATGGCTCACATTGAGCGGCGCCTTTGCCCTCTGGAAATGTTTTCGAGCCTCTAGGAAATTAGGAATCGCTTCTTCGAACCGCCCTAGTTTGTTAAGACTCATACCAATGTTTATCGAATCAACACCCATTGAGAAGTCATTAGCTTCAGGATCGACTGCAAGTTGCGCAGCCTTGTGTCCTTCGTAACTCTTGAGCCACTCCTTCGCCGCATACCATTCGCATGCAGCAGCACGCATCGCTTGGATATATCCACCAATCTCGTCACGCTCTTGTTGGAGTTTTGCAATTTCTTCAAAGGTCTCGGCTGCTTCAGCATGTTGCTCAAGATTGCGTAGTGAGAGCGCCTTGCCTTCGTGTAGATGAATGAGTGCAGGCAAGTTTGTATTCGGAGCGCTACTTTTGTAGAGATCAATGGAGGTCTCACAGAGTTGGATGCACTCGGCGTAGTCATCCCGCTTGTAAGCAAAGTGACTAAGCTCAGCGAGAACTTCGGCGCGCTCTACTCCATCGGTTGCAGAGATGCGTTCCCATAATTCGCTCTCTTGTACTTCACCGTTGCTGTTGGAGTTACTGCCGTCGTTCTCTTCGCTCATAGATCCTCACTCTCTCGCT
>CAZBCF010000103.1:0-1364 GCA_964490435.1 uncultured Bifidobacterium sp.
GTGGAATTGATCGACAACGCGAGCGCTGCGCTGATTCCAGCAGTTAATAAAACAGATTTGGCTCTTGCCATATCGATGGTGTCCTCTCGAAACGAAACGGTTTTCGTGCAGAATCTTGGTTTGTAGAGGTGGACGGCTAGCAAACTTCACGTGGCATTGAGATGAGGGGGTAATGAAGAAAAGAGGTAGTTCTGGTTACCAGCAGGTGAACAGATTAGCCGCAAGTGTTCGAGAGTAGCTCAAACCTGCTATCCGAACTTTCCGGTGATATACGACTCAGTTCGAGGATCCTTTGGACGGCTGAAGATTTGCGATGTCGTCGTATGTTCCACCACTCGCCCCGGTTCGCCATACTGGGCGAGGAAGAACGCGGTGTAGTCAGAGACTCGAGCTGCCTGTTGCATGTTATGGGTCACGATAATGATGGTGATCGAGTCGGAGAGATAGCTGATGGTGTCCTCGATTTTCAGAGTCGAGCCAGGATCAAGCGCCGAACAAGGTTCATCCATCAAGAGGACCTCTGGCTTTACCGCGAGTGCACGCGCAATACAGAGCCGTTGCTGTTGACCGCCGGAGAGGGCGAGGGCCGGTTCGCTCAAACGATCTTTCACTTCAGTCCAAAGACCGGCGCGGGTCAAACACTCCTCAACGAGATTCTCTTTATCGCCCGCGGGCAACTTTGCTAGGCGTAGACCGCTCAGCACGTTGTCGCGAATACTCATGGCTGGGAAGGGATTGGGCTTCTGGAAAACCATGCCGACTTTTAGGCGAATTTGTGTGACATCAACATCGGGGCTGTAAATATCTCTGCCATCCAGTAGGACCTTTCCAGCAAGAGCGGCAGTGGGAATCAATTCATGCATACGGTTCAAGGTGCGGATAAATGTCGATTTGCCGCAGCCCGAGGGACCAATGAGCGCGGTCACAGTGTTTGCGGGAAAAACTAGATCGACTTTCTCGAGAACTAAATTATTGCCAAACCAGATGTGAAGGTTCTGCGCTTCCATCTCACGCGCCCCATGCTGAGCAACTGGTGCGCCCTGGTCGCTTACAGCTTCTTGCGCACTCGAACTATGGCTTGCAGATCGATCGACTGAAATCGCCGGAATCGAAACTGCCTCACGCTCCGGAGAATTGTTGCTCACAGCCACTCCTAAATCTTGGTTGGACACCATCAAAACGACCTACCCCTCTGGCGCACACTCTAGAGCTCGAGCTCTAAATTGGGCTATGGAAAAGGTGAATTCTGAGCAAACACTTCCCTGAGAGCTATGTGACAGGCTTCTCAGGTACTATGAGAATGTTTACTCCATGGTGGGCGTAGCTCAGCTGGTAGAGCATCCGGTTGTGGTCCGGAATGTCGC
>CAZBCF010000104.1:0-1339 GCA_964490435.1 uncultured Bifidobacterium sp.
CCAGTAGTCTTGTTTGCCGTTGCTTCTGGTTCCGTTAAAGCGCTGAATCTGGTACCTATAACTGCATTATGGTGGCCAGTCTCAGTGCTAATTTCTCAGATAGTCGTCTTCACCGAGACTGGCGAGAGTTACCTTGGGTATCTCTTCATCTATCCGATATTTCTTCTCACTGACATTGCAATTCCCATCTTTCTCCTCGTGCAATGGAGTCGTGTGAAGGAATACCTCATAGTGCACGAGGACGAGAAAACGCCGGGATAGGCCGCTTACCTGAGTTTTGTTACGATTGGGTGGTGGGACTCCAAAAGGTCATTCTCTACTACGGTTTTGCCCCCGTAGTCGACCCGAACACACTCAAACTCTGGCAACAAACGTTGTGTGAATCCCTCAATCTCAAAGGGCGCATCCTCATCTCGCCTCATGGGATAAATGGAACTCTCGGTGGTGACATACAAGATCTGAAACGGTATGTGAAAGCGACTCGGCAATATCCTGGTTTCAAGAAGATTGATTTCAAATGGTCGAACGGAACCGGTAACGATTTCCCTCGACTCAAGGTAACGGTGAAGAAGGAGCTCGTCTCATTCGGGCATCCAGAAGAAATTCACGTTGATATTAATGGCGTGGTAAATGGAGGCGTGCATCTCAAACCGAAAGAAGTCCATAAATTGGTCGAAGAGCGCGGTTCAGATGTCGTTTTCTTCGACGGTCGAAATGCTTTCGAGGCGAAGATTGGCAAGTTCAAGAATGCGGTAGTTCCCGATACCGTGACTTCCCATGATTTTGTTACAGAGATTGAAAGCGGGAAATACGACCACTTAAAATCAAAGCCAATCGTCACCTACTGCACCGGGGGAATCCGGTGCGAGATCCTCAGTGCGGTGATGAAGAACCGCGGCTTCGAGGAGGTCTACCAAATAGAAGGTGGCATCGTCCGTTATGGAGATAAATACAAGGACTCTGGCTTGTGGGAAGGATCGCTCTATACCTTCGACAATCGAATGACCATCGACTTCAGCAAGGAAACAAAGGTCATCGGCGAGTGCGAAAAGTGTCAATCCCCCACAAAAGACTTTTATAACTGCGCCGAGTCGGTCTGTAACGAATTGATTTTGCTCTGTTCCGCATGTGGCGAAGCTGGCGAGAACTTACGGTGCAAACACTCTTCAGTGCGAAGCAATCGAAAGGAACTCATCGGGTGAATCGCGAACCTTCAGAAGGTAACTCAAGTAGAAGGAAGTTCATCGCGGTAGTACTTGGATTAGTGACATCACTTTGGCTCGGCTCCTCGGCGAAAGCAACGACAAAAAAACCAGTGAAAAGGCCAGTTAAAAAGTCC
>CAZBCF010000105.1:0-1312 GCA_964490435.1 uncultured Bifidobacterium sp.
ACCGCTGCTTTCCCGCCAACGCCGGCATCAACCTCATCGAAGATATAGGTAGGCACGGGTGATTTATCAGCAAGGACAACCTCGATGGCGAGCATGATGCGAGAGAGTTCACCTCCGCTGGCGCCCTTATTGATAGGTAGCGGCGTTGCTCCAGCGTGCGGAGATAACAAGATTGTTACCTCATCACAACCGGTGGGTGAGCAAAGGATACTTTTCGCACCATTGTTCAATGCCAACCCTTCCTCTGAAGGATTAACCGCTACGACGATTCGTGCTGCCGGCATCGCCAGGTGAGCCAATTCCGAGGAGATCTCTGCTTCTAGTACATGGGCAGCTCTTTTGCGAAGTTCGCTCAAGGTGAGAGCTGTATCGATGAGCTCGCTGGCTAACGCTTTCCGCTCTTCTTCAAGTTCAGCTAAGCCACGATCGCCGTCAGATAATTGTCCGAAGAGGGTACGAGAACGTTGCGCTTCTGCTATTAACGCGCTCTCCGGGTCGTCGAGGCGAGTATCGCCAAAGCGTTTAATGAAGTTCTGTACCTGAGCCCGACGAGAATGCATCTCTTCGACTGCACCAGGCTCGACATCGAGGCTCTCTTCCTGCGCCCGGAGCGATGAACCCAATTCATTGATTAAAATCGAGATTTCGCCTACCAATCCACGGTGCGCGGCGCTCTGACTGGAGCTCTTATCGAGTGAATCCAAGACTCTCTTAACTTGAGAAATCTGAGCGCTAATGCTTCCATCTTCATCGATGAGAAGTTGGAGCGCCTGCGCGAGCGAAACTCTGATGGCATCAACATTCTCCAAACTCAAGATACGCTCGCGCAGAGTGGCCGACTCTCCTGGCAAGGGCATTACCCGATCGAATTCACTGAGAAAATCGGAGATACGTTCTAGCTCCCGATCTCGTGTGCTGCGCAGCTCTTCTAACTCTTTTATCGTGGCGAGAATCTCTCGGTAACGCTCGAATCGATCTCGGTAGAGTTTCACGGCTGAAGCGATCTCCTCGCTACCGAAATTATCGAGAATTTCTCGAGCTCGCTGCGCTTTTAATAGAGTGAAGTTTGCGCTTTGACCATGAATGGAGAGCAGCTCCTCCCCTAAATCGCCAAGGTTTGAAATTGTGGTGGAAATGCCACCTATGCTCGCACGACTCTTTCCCTCGGCAGTTACTGTCCGCGAGAGTAGAAGTTCGTCATCTTCCGCTTCTCCGCCAAGCTCCCGAACGCGATTAATGATCGCCTCGGAGACTGCGAAGCGTCCGACAATATGTGCTCGCTCGCTACCGTTACGAACCACGGTTGAATCTG
>CAZBCF010000106.1:0-1300 GCA_964490435.1 uncultured Bifidobacterium sp.
CGTCGCTCGAGTTGACGCGCCAGGCAATATCCGATTCTTAACCTTGTTAGGTTCTCGAGAGTTACCACATGTTTCGTCGGCGGGTAAAGCGATGCTTGCACAGATGAGCGATAGCGAAATCGCGCAAGTAATCGAAAATACCGGATTACCAAGGCGTACAAAAAATACTCGAACCCAGTTAGCCCAATTGATGAACGATATTCGAAGAATTCGCGCAGTGGGATACGCAACAGATGATGAAGAAGATTGCGAGGGCATCTTCTGCGTTGGTGCTGCCTTCTTTGATCACAATGGCAGATGTGTTGGCGCCGTTTCCGCAACTGGAATTAAACGAGAATTATCGCAACGAGCAATTGATCAACTTGGTAAGCAAGTAATCGATGCGGCTCATGAAGTGACCTTGGCATTGGGAGGAAAAGTTCGGAAAAACGCATGAGAGCCTTACGTTGTCTTGCACCGAATGACGTTTGCGTCGTCGATATACCCAAACCGGAACTGCAGCACGATTACCTACTGATAAGGCCGCTTGCTACTGGCATATGTGGAACTGATCTTGAGATTATTGAAGGTGGGGTAGATCCCGCCTACATTCGCTATCCAATAACACTTGGCCACGAATGGGTTGGAAGAATTGTTGCCTCTGGTGCTAATGATTTTGCTATCGGTGCTCGGGTGGTCGTTGAAGGTGTGGTGCCATGCGAAAGGTGCGATGAGTGTCAGGCTGGCGCGACTAATCGTTGTGCAAAATATGATGAAATTGGTTTTACTCGAGATGGCGCCGCCGCCGAATTTATTTCGGTACCCGCAAAACTTGCCCACCACATCGCTGATCAGGTGAGCGATGAATCAGGCGCTTTGGTCGAACCGGCGGCAGTTGTCTATCAAGGATTGTTACGAATTAATCCAACTCCAGATTCGAAGATTCTCATTGTTGGAGATGGCACGATTGGGCTTCTTGCGACGACGCTCTCAAAAGTTTTTCAGCCAAGAGTTCTCGATGTGTACGGAATTCGAAGCTCGCAAGAAGGTCTCGTACGCCAAGCGGGCGCCGACAGATTTGTTACCGATTCTTCGAAGTTAACTAAGGAATATGACTACGTGATCGAGGCCGCTGGAGCGATTGCCGCAGTTGATTTAGCGCTCACGCAAGGCAAACGCGGCGCGCAGGTGCTCTTACTCGGTTACCCCGAGCATGGAGCTCGGCTAAGTTTGGCTGTCCATGATTTGATTAATAATGATGTAACTATTCATGCCTCGTTTAGCTATACCCGGAAGTCCTGGAAAGCGATAGTCGATCTCC
>CAZBCF010000107.1:0-1292 GCA_964490435.1 uncultured Bifidobacterium sp.
AACTTCGCGACATCGCGTTCGACTTTTACTGGATCTTCTTCTTTCGTCCAACCGAACCTGCGCGACAGGCGACCAAAGTGAGTATCAACAGTGAGCCCGGGGATATCGAATGCATTTCCGAGAACGACATTCGCAGTCTTTCGCCCGACGCCAGGGAGTACGACTAATTCTTCGAGCACTGCAGGTACTTCGCCGTCATATTTCGCCATCAATTCCTGAGAGAGCGCTTTGATGTTCCGCGCTTTCGCGCGGAAGAAACCGGTGGACTTCACGATTCGCTCAATATCTGCAAGGCGCGCACTCGCCATCTCTTTAGAGCTGGGATATTTGGCGAAGAGTTTCGGCGTTACCGCATTGACGCGCTTATCAGTGCATTGCGCTGAGAGAACGGTTGCGACGAGAAGTTGGTACGGCGTAGCAAAATCAAGTTCACAGCAGGCATCTGGGTACTCCTTGCTCAAGATTTTGTAGATCGCACCCGCGCTTGCCATGCGCTTCAGGGTACGCGAAGTCGCGGTGGGTGATGATTCGCGGTAAGTTTGCCCTCATGGACGCCATAGATTCTGAGGTTAGGAAAGCGCCGCTCTTCATCGCACTCGATGATGAGTCTGCTCGCGCCCTCACCGCCTCGATGGATGAGGTCCGCCTCACCCGTGGCAAGGTCCTCTTCTCCGAGGGTGACCAGGGCGATCGCCTCTATGTCATCGTCGAGGGGAAGATGAAGCTCGGCACCGTCAGCAACGACGGTCGCGAGAATCTCCTCTCCATCCTCGGCCCTGGCGATATGTTCGGCGAGCTCTCCCTCTTCGACCTCGGTCCGCGCGCCTCGACTGCTACTGCCGTCACTGACACTCTCCTGCTCGCGCTGAAGAATGAAGATTTGCAACAACTCCTACGTAACCGCCCTGAGGTTGCCTTCCACTTGCTCAAGTCGTTGGCGCAACGTCTTCGTCGCACCGCATCAATCGTCGAAGATCTCGTCTTCTCTGATGTACCAGGTCGCGTTGCTAAGGCGCTTTTGCAGTTGGCACATCGCTTCGGCAGCGAAAATGAAGAAGGTATCCACGTCAACCACGATCTCACTCAAGAAGAGTTGGCTCAGTTAGTTGGCGCTTCGCGCGAAACTGTCAACAAAGCACTTGCTGATTTTGCCGGACGTAACTGGCTTCGCCTCGAGGCTCGAGCAGTCACAATCCTTGATGAAGAACGCTTAGCCAAACGCGCTAAGTAGTTTATCTACACCACAACCACATATTTCGATCGGTAGTTTCTCCTGCAGTTGATAGAAAAGA
>CAZBCF010000108.1:0-1270 GCA_964490435.1 uncultured Bifidobacterium sp.
AGGCTAAATCTGCGTAGTAGTTCTACGACTCTAGAGTTAAGAATAGGTGAACTCTGAGGCTGGTAGTTTTCGGACATATGCCGGCACGTCATACTTAGGACCATGATTATTGACTCCGCGCTCTATACCTCAGGACGAAGGGCCTCCGAGGTCACCACCTTTGAGGCTATGAATCGAGCAAGCCACGACCCCAACTCCTTCGCATGGATAGGTCTGGCTGAGCCGAGCAATGCTGAGCTGCAGGAAGTACTGGGTTCCTTCGCACTCCACGAGACGGCGATGGAAGATGCAGTCCACGCCCAGCAACGGGCGAAACTCGAAGAGAACGAAGACCTGATTACCTTCGTTATCCGAACGGTCTTTTACGATGATGCTAAGAGTTCGATTTCTACTGGCGAGCTCATCTGCTTTATCCACCGCGACTTCATCATCATCGTCCGCCATGGGGATGGCACACCCTTGAAATCAGTTCGCGCTGAATTAGAGCTCCGCCCGGAGTTCCTTGCACTCGGACCTTACGCAGTGCTCCATGGTGTGCTCGATAAAGTTATCGATGAGTACACCAAAATCGAATCCGAGTTAGAGAACGATGTGGTGGCTATCGAAAACTTGGTTTTCTCTGAGGCGAATAAAACCTACTCGAAGACTATTTATTCTCTCAAGCGCGAAGTCATCGAGTATCGCCATGCAATTGAACCGTTGGCGATTCCGTTGCAGCGCCTCGTTGCCGAAGGGAGAGCGAACTTTCCTGAATCACTTCGTCCCTATTACCGAGATATCTCCGATCAATTAGCAAAGGCGTGCGAGCATGCCTCAGGGATGGATTCACTTCTCACGGCGGCCTTGCAGGCTGACTTGGCGCAGATGCAAGTGCAACAGAACAGCGATGTTCGTCGAGTTTCGGCGTGGGTAGCCCTCGCAGCCGCACCGACCATGATCGCCGGAATCTACGGAATGAATTTCGATCACATGCCTGAACTGCGTTGGCGCTACGGGTATCCGCTCGTCGTTGGGTCGCTGGTGACGTTCTGCGGATTTCTCTATTACAAGTTCAAGAAAGCTGGCTGGCTCTAAAAGTAGCGCTACCTGTTTGCAGTAACAGAAGTAAGTCCGCGGGCCTAGCCCAACAACGCAGCCTTTACCGCAGCAGAGACCGCGCCACCATCAGCACGTCCAGCAATCTTCGGTGCGAGCACCTTCATCACTTGCCCCATGCCCGCAGGTCCGCTGGCACCAGTCTCGGCAATCGCTTCTTTGATCATCGCATCAA
>CAZBCF010000109.1:0-1213 GCA_964490435.1 uncultured Bifidobacterium sp.
TGGAGTCGAAGAGTTGTGCGTTTAATCCAAGGACAGCGGTCTTTCCGGTCGGATCCTTAACAGTTGTCTTTGCTCCGCCGACTTTTATTGGTTCGAAGGTTTCCCATTTACCTAATGCCATCGGTTTGCCATCGGTGCCGAGAATTGCACGGCCAGAGGAATCGGTAACTTGGCCATTGGGGTTGATTCGACATGGCTTGCCATTCTTATCAACCAGTGGAAGTCCGTTAGTCATCAGTGGGGTGGCATTGACGCTCAAAATCGTCGGTCGCCCATCGGGGCCAAGAACGGTGTTTCCACCCTCATCAATCAGCGTGCCGCCAAAACCAAATTGGAGATCTTGCCCTTGAGCGCTCTTGATTTGGGCCAACTTGGGTGAGGTGACAGGCATGCCAGCGGCACCTGTATAAACCGGCTGACCAGCGACGGTGAGTACTTGGTTATCGCTATTGAGAATCGGTTGTCCAAGGAATGGCTTCTTGTTAGCTCCAAGTGCAGCGTTGCCATCGGCATCCGCCATAGGTGTCGCAAGTATTGGTTGCTTGGTCTTCTCGTTGATGATCGTTTCACCAAGGGCATTGGTTAGAGGTGGCGCGTAGAGAACCTCCCCATTTTTTGCCACAAGCGGCTTGCCGTTCTCATCAAGAAGGGGCACAGCCATAATTGCGTTTCCATCGGCATCAGTGAGCGCCTCTTGCCCTGCAATCGTGACAAGTTTCGTATAGAGAACTTTTCCTTGGTGCTCGACAGGTTTTCCTGTTTGGTCAAGTGTTGGAGTTGCCATTACGGGTTTGCCATTGCGATCAGAGAAGACAAAGTTTCCTTGTTTGACTACTGGTGCAGTTGTAAGTGTCTTTCCAGAGGAGTCCTTTACTTCGTCACCATTGGCATCTGTAACGTTGAGCAAAATTACGGGAGCGGTGGATGCTTTTTTCTTCGGAGCAGGAGGTGCTTTTTTACCGCCTTCGCCACCGCCACCAGCAGCAGGTGCCGCGGCTGGAGGTGGTGGAGCAGCAACTGAGAATGTTTGTCCAGAGGCAGATTTGGCTAATTG
Source organism: uncultured Bifidobacterium sp. (assembly GCA_964490435.1). Classification (GTDB taxonomy): domain Bacteria; phylum Actinomycetota; class Actinomycetes; order Nanopelagicales; family Nanopelagicaceae; genus IMCC26077. Next base: position 1,055 of record CAZBCF010000109.1, read on the forward strand.
GCCGATTGCCTGACCATTCTGATCAAGAGCGACTCCATTCTTTATTTGAAGTGCGTTTGCATCATAGGCAGCAAAATTTGCAGTCTTAGCCATTGTGGCATTGCCCTCAAAGGTATTTACTGTCTGCCCCAAGCAACTTGCTGGTGGAGGATTAGCAGC
>CAZBCF010000110.1:0-1198 GCA_964490435.1 uncultured Bifidobacterium sp.
AGAGTTCACCTATTCTTAACTCTAGAGTCGTAGAACTACTACGCAGATTTAGCCTCGCTCACTTTGAATCGCGCTTGTGAGTACATCAACGCGTTCGGCTTTCGACGAAGTGAATGAAAAGATCAGCCAAGCTGGTGCCATTCTCGGGTTGAAAGAAGGAGTTGTGCAGGCGCTACAACAGTGTGAGCGCGAAGTCGTCGTTTCCATCCCCTTACGCAGAGGCGACGACGTTGAGGTGCTCACCGGTTACCGTGTTCAACATTCAAGTGCACGCGGGCCTCGTAAGGGAGGCATTCGCTTTCACCAAGATGTTGATCTCGATGAGGTGCGGGCCCTCGCAAGCCTCATGACATGGAAAACCGCGCTGATTGATGTCCCTTTCGGTGGCGCAAAAGGCGGGGTGACGGTCGATGCTTCAACATTGACCGATCTCGAGCGTGAGGAAATCATCCGTCGCTGGACTCGTTCCATCCACCATGTCCTAGGTCATCAACGCGATATCCCTGCCCCTGATATGGGCACGGATGCGCGAACGATGGCCTGGTTGATGGACGAGTTCCACCGCCTCGAGGGATTTCAACCTGCATGCGTTACGGGTAAACCTGTCGAACTCTTCGGAGCCCCCGGTCGCGAAGAGGCAACAGGTCGCGGAGTGGCGATGATTGCCGCCGCTACGTTAGAGGAGAATCGCGAGAAGGTGAACGGCGCACGCGTTGTCATTCAAGGTTTTGGCAACGTCGGTAGATTCACTGCACTTGTATGCCATCAGCTGGGATTCAAGGTAATCGCGATTGCTGATGTAAGCGGCGGCATTATCCATCCAGATGGCATAAACGTTGAAGAGATAATGAAATACAAGATGATCCGTGATGTCCCCTCCTACGACAAGACCAACTCTGCAGAGGTTTTGGAGCAACGATGTGAGGTGCTGATTCCGGCAGCACTAGGAGGGGTCATTACGAGTTCGAATGTAGATAAAATCCATGCGCAGTACATCATTGAGGGTGCAAACCAACCGACGACCGCAGATGCGGATTGGGTGCTCCGTGACCGAGGGTCGATAATCGTCCCTGATATCTTGGCGAACTCAGGCGGTGTGATGGGTTCGTATTTTGAGTGGACTCAGAATATTCAGCAATACTCCTGGTCTATCGAGAAGTTTCGCAGTGAGTTAGATAGCCGAATGGCTAAGGCGTTC
>CAZBCF010000111.1:0-1195 GCA_964490435.1 uncultured Bifidobacterium sp.
TGCCAAATCTGCTTTCAAATACTCATGACAAAATTTTGAAACTATGAGTAATTTTAGCCCTACTCCCCACCTTCCTAAGGGAATGGTGGGGCTTTCTAATTTTGAGACAAAATATTTTGTCGCATTTACCGATGAGTCTTACTCGGGTGAGCTATACGTCCAGGGGGCTTATGTGATTAATAAGGAATTTCTCTCACTGATTGAAAAGGAATTTCAAAGGTCTCACAATTACGCTGCTGATTTTGGGATTAGTAATGATGTTGAGTTTCATGGACACTCCATTATGTCTTCACGTAAAGGTTGGGAAAGTCTTAATAATAGTTTTAGGGCGAAGATAGCTATCTACCAAAATACTTTGCAAAACATTGCGGAGATTCCGGGGAAATTAATATTCCAAGAACTAAAAATATCGCCACAAACTCATCCTCGTACTTTTTCATCGGATCCACACAAATCTACGTTCACGGCCTTGCTCCACCGATTGAACTCATTTGGTAAATCTCAAGGATGCTCAATAACAATTTATGCAGATCACTTAACACGGGAAAAAGAATTGCTGAAATTGTTTTATTACCTTAAAAACGATCGCAAACTGCTTCCATTCATATCAAATATCGAGCACGTTGATTCAAAACTTCACCCCGGTGTTCAAATTGCCGATTTAAGTTCGTATATTTATCGACGATTTAAGGAAAATAATGAACGAGATCCAAGAACTCGTCGAGCTGTTGAAAAACTTTGGGAAATTATCGAACCAAAAGCACTGAAGGCTCCCAAATAGGGAGCCTCAGGCAGACAACAAACACATGGTCTGTCGTGCTCAAAGTGTATCGCAACAATTAGACATTTTGAGGGCTCGAAATTTTTCGGTGGAAAACTACGGGGTGTAAGTGGCGTCCTTTTGGAGTGGATAGAGCGGCTTACGAATGTGCTTGTAGGTAAAGGTCGAGAGATCAGCCGTTGAAGCCCCGGCAGTCGATAACCAGATTAACTCTCTACCGATTGGCTCATAGGCAGGGCGAGGCGAGTGCACGCCCTTGACCACCATGATGCGCTCCTTGACCGGATCCACACCCGATGAACGGAATTGATCCAAGCTCGCGCTCATCGCAGGGTAGGTCGTCACCAAAATCGTAAAACCATCATCGCTCTTGATGACCGCGCTTGGGCCATCATCGAAGAATCGGAAACCACC
>CAZBCF010000112.1:0-1177 GCA_964490435.1 uncultured Bifidobacterium sp.
CAAAAGGCGAAGATGTCAGCATCGCTGGCTTCGGTAAGTTCCGCAAGATTCAACGCAAGGCACGTATTGCTCGTAACCCATTCACTGGTGAGCCAGTGAAGGTGAAGGCAAAGACTGTTGCGCGCTTCACCCCGGCAAAGGTTCTCAAGGAAATCGTTGCTGGTACTCGCAAGATGGAGCCAGCTCCAAAGCCAGCGCCCAAGCCGGTAGCAAAGGCAGCGCCTAAGAAGGCTGCAAAGAAGGCAGCGCCTAAGAAGGCTGCAAAGAAGGGTGCAAAGAAGGCAGCGCCGAAGAAGGCAGCAAAGAAAAAGAAGAAGTAAGTCTTTTTCCTACGTTTTCACTCGAACAGGGGTCGTGAAAGATCGCGGCCCCTGTTCTCATCTCGCGCCCGCCTGGGGCCGCTACTGTGAGCGCGCTTGGGGGCCAGCGAGTAAGGTGGCGATATGGCTGAACGAAGTGAATCGGCCGAGCTTGTCTATCCGCCACCCACGGGCAAGCCGCTGGGCATCACCCCGTGGTTTCGCGTGGCCGCATTCGTCTTGCGCCCGATCATGTTCGCCATCGCAAAGCGCGACTGGCGAGGAGCAGAGAACATCCCGCCGAGCGGTCCCATCATCTGCGTCTCCAATCACCTCTCCTACCTAGACCCCTTGGTCTTTGCACATTTCCTTCATGACAACGGACGAGCGCCACGCTTCCTCGGCAAGGCAGAGCTCTTTCGGATTCCCTTCGTCGGTACGGTGCTACGCGGTGCTGGCCAGGTGCCAGTGGAGCGAGAGAGTGCGAATGCGCGCCAGGCGTTCGACCATGCGATTGCCTTCTTGAAAGCGGGACACCTCCTTGGTGTTTACCCTGAAGGGACGCTGACGCGAGATCCAGAAATTTGGCCGATGAAAGGCAAGACCGGTGTTGCCAGACTGGCGATTATGACGCGGACCCAGGTAGTGCCGTGTGCGCAGTGGGGAGCGCAAGATGTGCTTCCTACCTATGGTCGGAAGATTTCGCTCTTTCCCAGGAAGACCTTCCATGTGTGGGCAGGAAAGCCACTAGATTTTTCGAAGTGGTACGGCAAGGAAGATGATCCGATAGCAGTAGGAGAGGCGACCGAGTACGTGATGAATGCACTGACTGCGCTCCTTGAGGAGATTCGCGGAGAGAAAGCACCGGCAACTCGCTT
>CAZBCF010000113.1:0-1172 GCA_964490435.1 uncultured Bifidobacterium sp.
AACGCGCTGAGGGCGAGATCATCGCGCGCTACCTGCCACAACAATTAACCGCTGCCGAGCTTGACGCGATGATCAAAGAAGCGATTGCCGAGACCGGTGCCAGTGGACCTGCTGGCATGGGGCAAGTGATGAAGGTGCTCGCACCGAAGATTGCCGGACGTGCTGATGGTGGCGCGGTCTCTGCTGCTGTGAAGGCTGCGCTGTTGGGTTAACGCTTCAGTGAGAGATTTGTTCGTCAGTGCAGTGAGTTAGTTTTCGAATAGAGGAGAGAGAGTATGGCCGCAACGAAATATGAGTACGCAACTGTTCCGCTACTTACCCACGCGACAAAACAGATTCTTGATACTTGGGGATCTGATGGTTGGGAGTTGGTGCAGGTTGTCCCAGCCCCCGGCGGCGGAGATCAACTCGTTGCTTACATGAAAAGGGAGATCGCCTAATGGCACACGACAAAGTAAAAGCACGTCTTGCTGAGCTCGGGTTGGAGTTGCCGGTAGCGGCGATTCCTGTTGCTGCTTACGTTCCTGCTGTTCGCGATGGAAAGTTAGTGTTCACTGCAGGTCAATTACCAACTGTTGATGGCAAGATCTCAAAGGTTGGCAAAGTTGGTAGCGATGTCACTGTCGAAGAGGCATATGCTCTTGCGCAGATTTGTGGTCTGAATGTTTTGGCCGCGCTCTCGTTGGTCTGTGATCTCGATGAGATTAAGCAGATCGTGAAGACTGTTGGGTTTGTGAATAGCGCCCCTGGTTTCACCAATCAGGCCGGGGTGGTTAATGGTGCGAGTGAGCTCTTCATCAATGTGCTCGGTGAGGCTGGACGCGCTGCTCGTTCATCGGTGGGCGTTGCCGAATTGCCGCTCAATGCCCCTGTTGAGGTCGAGGTAGTCGTTTCACTGAAGTAGTGCGTAGTAATTTACTTCGCGCGTTTTGCTAAGCGCTCTTCATCAAGGATTGTGACTGCGCGAGCCTCAAGCCGAAGCCAGTTACGTCCGGCAAAATCAGCAAGTGCTTTATTGACAGTCTCGCGTGATGCGCCGACCAACTGCGCCAACTCTTCTTGAGTGAGATCGTGATTAACGTGGATGCCCTCTTCGTGCTGGCTACCGAAACGATGAGCCAACTGCAAGAGAGCCTTAGCAACGCGACCTGGAACATCAGAGAAGACAAGGT
>CAZBCF010000114.1:0-1109 GCA_964490435.1 uncultured Bifidobacterium sp.
GTACCGGTGAGACGATGACGATTGCCGCCGGCAAGAAGATCAAAGTTTCTCCATCGAAGGCTTTCAAGGATGCAGTGAACTAATCACTAGTTATTAAGAAATCCCTCGCAACTACTTGCGGGGGATTTTTTATATTCACTCCCGCAGAGAGCGCTGGTACTCTCACGAGTTATGAAGATACTTCTTACAGGAGCAACTGGATTAATCGGCACTGAGGTCATGAAGACTCTTGCAGCGGCAGGTCATCAAGTTACCGCTACTGATCGCAAGAGCGGCGATATCCCATCAGGTGTTAATTTCATCCTTGGTGAATTAACTGATGATGCTTTTGTTGACTCGCTCGATTTCTATGTCGATGCAATCGTGCATCTCGGCTCTATTCCACGCCCCTTTGATGATCAAGATTTCGAAGTGTTTAACAACAATGTCACCTGTACGTATAAAGTCTTCGCAAAAGCCGCTGCAAACAATGTAAAAGTTGTTATTTATGCTTCGAGTCTCTCTATTTATGGCACCGCATGGTCAGGTCCGTGGACTTCCCCAGAGTTTGCTCCTTTTGATGAATCTCTCCCACTTCATCACTATGAGAGTTATGCCCTCTGTAAAGAAGTGAATGAGCGCACTGCGGATATGTGGGCTAATCGTTCGAAAACTGCATATGTGGGGTTGCGTTTCCCATTCTGCAATACGATGAAAGCAATTGAAGACTTTGCTATTGCACAACGTGATGGTGATTCCGAAATCGTCAATGTGGCTGGGAAAATTCTTTGGGGATATTTAGATGTCCGTGATGCTGCTCATGGAATTCTTGCGATTCTCGCTGGTAAATCAACAGGATCACATACATACAATTTCACTGCGCCCGACACCACCGCGCCACATCCAACAAGCAAAATGCTGGCTAAGTTCCATCCGAAAACAAAAGTAGTGCGCGAGATTCAAGGGTATGGTGCTCTTACCGATTGTTCGAGATGGATCTCTGCATATGGCTATCATCCGGTTCACCTCTTAGACCGTAAGAAATTGGGTATTTGATAGGGGTAGACTTAGCCCTAACACTTGGAGACGTCGCATAGCCCGGTCGAGTGCGCCTCACTGCTAATGAGGTA
>CAZBCF010000115.1:0-1108 GCA_964490435.1 uncultured Bifidobacterium sp.
CCAGTTACGCAAATCAGCGTTAACTACCGTCGTCGATATCTTCGTGATCTTCATCTGCGCCTCTATTCCGCTAGACCGGTCTCTACATTCAAACCATAACTTCGAGCCAAATCAGAATCCAAATCGATGGCACCTAGCGCTGATGTCCATGCACCTTCTACGGCAAGACTTTGCCCGGATACATACGAAGCCTTATCCGATAGGAGAAATGCCACAACTTCTGCGATTTCTGCAGCATCGGCAATTCGCTTCAAGGGCGTGAGCGCTTCTAGGGAGCGTTGTCGCGCTACTGGATCTGGCGCATCGGCAAAACTCTTGGCAAGTGCCGGTGTCATGACTGCGCCCGGAGCAACCGCATTGCATCGAATTCCATATGGTCCATATGTCACAGCAACATTACGAGTGAGCGCATCCACAGCCGCCTTAGTCATCTCATACAGAGCATGATCGCGCCATGCTCGCCTGCCATGAACCGAAGAGATGTTGACAATCGCACCGCGCACCTTTTGGCCGACAAACGAATGCACAGCTTCGGCGCATCCCCAGAATGTTCCATTTTGATTTGTGGCGATAAGCTCTTCAAATAATTTCGGATCATTGGGAAAATCATGAAGCGCGGCGCCGCGAGTCCAGCCGGCGCAATTAACCCACGCCACCAAAGTTCCATTTACCGAGGCTAGTTCGCGAGCTTTGATGTGAGTTGCCCTGTCGGCGACATCTCCGACAATCGATTGCGCATAAAAACCGTGGGTTGCAATCTCTCTCTCGACAGCCGCGAGATTCTCGGTATTAACATCAACATTGATCAACGCATACTCTTCTGCGAGTTTCATCGCAATCGCGCGGCCAATGCCCGAGCCAGCTCCGGTCACCACAGCGACTCTTTTCGACATTTGCTAGCCCCATCGACTCGAAAACACCTGGTATACGCTCCTGCCGAATAACCCTATCTCTTCACTTAGAAATCTCCTAGAAGAACTTCCCTTGGGAAATAGGTGCTTCTATAGTGGGTACGTGTCGACGACCGTATCTATCTCATTTGATATCAATGAATCGGGCAAAAATACTGGCTATCTAGTTGTTGGCGACTCCACCAATAACAGTGGAT
>CAZBCF010000116.1:0-1099 GCA_964490435.1 uncultured Bifidobacterium sp.
CATCGCCTCCTCTTCCGCCTCGTCCGGCAGTCGAGTCGCCATCGCCTCGTCTTCCTCCTCGTCCGGCAGCCAATTCTGGATCATCGCCTCGTCTTCCGCCTCGTCCGGCAGCCGATGCGGGAACGTTCGGGCTATCGTCGCTTGAAGAACCTCTCCTAGGTGCTGAACCTTTTGGCATATGAACCCCTCCACTTGTTCACTTGATTTTCTTGGGTAATCACACTCTGCTCCCACTAGATCGTGAAATAGGGGTGTGAAAATCTGTGGGAAGTCTAAGTGCGCCTTTCACCAGGGAACAAGGGCCAACTCGCCAAGTACCAGCGGAGAGGGCGGCCAAATGTGGGGTCTCCCCAACCCAAATCAAAGAAACTTTCGCTTGCTCCTACCAAATGCCACTCAATCGCGGCAAAAAGGAAGCGCTGATCCCGCCGGAGCGGCGCCACCGCATCAACTGATTTTTGAATAACGTTCAGTTCTCAAGGCATGACTATCGGTAGCGATATCGACGATGGAAATTCTTTGCTGCAGTGCAAAGTATTTCGCGCTACCACAGTGTGCGTGTGCTGACCCACTGGTTCACCAGTATTGGGATTGACATCTAGGCGCGGGAAATTACTACTAGAAATATCGACGCGGATTCGATGTCCCGCTTTAAATAGATTGCTTGTCGGTGCTAATCGCAAATGTATGGGATAGACCTTCCCTGGCTCGAGCAGCTCTTCACGCTCCCAACTATTTCGGTATCGCACGCGCATTATTGAATCCACGATATTCATCGCATACCCATTCGGATAATCCGCGTTAGGTGGGGCAAAATCAATGAGCTTCACCGTGAAATCAGTGTCAAGTGCGGAGGAGCTAATCCAAAGATCAGCTGAAATGAGTCCAGTCACCTCGACATCCTCGGTTAACGGTGCGCTTTCGAAAACTAAAACATCCGGTCGATCTGCAAGCGACGGATAGGGTGAAGTGCTTCCGAATATCTCCGCACTCTCTCTTTGATCGAAACCACCAATACCAACAATGTGCCGGAGTTTGAGAACGGGCGAGAGGAAGCGAGCCCACATATCGTCAAGATTTCCACTCTCTGCCGGCATCT
>CAZBCF010000117.1:0-1094 GCA_964490435.1 uncultured Bifidobacterium sp.
AACGTGCAACGTAAATCTGGCGGCGCGTAAAACTACTTCAGGGCGGTTAACGCCGCATCGACTGCAATCAGCGTCTTCGCAATGTCCTCATCGGTATGTGCTGCCGAGACGAACCACGTTCCGCGCGGCAAAATTCGAACTCCCCGTTGCAAAAGCTCAAATGCAAAATCAAGATACTTCGCTCTATTTGCCGTCATCGCACTTCGATAATCGGTTGGGCCTTGTAGATCGAAGCGAACATTGAATACCGATGGATAACCAACGATCTCGAATACCAGATTATGTTGAGTAAAGATCTCGCGCAGACCATTCATCAACGCAGTTCCAGTTTTAGCAATCGCTTGATGCGGTTTTTCGGATTGGAGTAACTTCAACGTTGCTACCGTCGCTGCCATCGAGACTGATTGTGAGTTATAGGTACCACCATGCATGACTTTTGCATCGCCGATGAGCGCCATGATCTCTTTCTTGCCGGCAAGTGCAGCAACAGCAAAACCATTAGCAAGCGCTTTACCAAAGATGGTGATATCTGGCGTAAGTCCGAGCACCTTCTGTGCGCCACCGCTTGAAACGCGAAAGCCAGTAATTACCTCATCAATAATGTAGACCGCACCATATTTAGTGGTGAGTTCCCGTACCTTTTCAAGATAACCAGGGAGCGGAAGGACACCACCAGTGTTGAACATAATCGGTTCCATGATTACTGCCGCGACATCACCCTTGGCTAATTCGCGCTCAATAACTTGAGCGTTATTCCACGGCAAGACAATGAGATTTACCTCGTCCTCTTGGCCCAGAGTTCCCGGAAGAGGCGTTGGTGCCAGTGGATCACCCGCTGCAGCAGGATCAGGGGTGACGCTCCAGAGGACGTTGTCGAACCAACCGTGATAGTGACCTTCGAATTTGATGACCTTCTTCTTCCCGGTAAAAGCGCGCGCAACGCGAAGGGCCGCTTGAACCGCCTCTGCTCCCGATGAGTTAAATCGAACTAACTCGGCTGCCGGAACGAGTTCGGTGATCAGCCGCGCTGCTTCATATTCGAGCGGTGTTTGCCCAGCAACGAGGATGCTCTGCTGTAGTTGTGCGCTCGCCGC
>CAZBCF010000118.1:0-1094 GCA_964490435.1 uncultured Bifidobacterium sp.
ACCTTGTCTTCTCTGATGTTCCAGGTCGCGTTGCTAAGGCTCTCTTGCAGTTGGCACATCGTTTCGGGAGCCAGCACGAAGAGGGTATCCACGTTAATCACGATCTCACACAAGAAGAGTTGGCGCAGTTGGTCGGCGCATCACGCGAGACTGTAAACAAAGCACTTGCTGATTTTGCCGGGCGTAACTGGCTTCGGCTCGAGGCTCGCGCAGTCACTATCCTTGATGAAGAGCGCTTAGCGAAACGCGCGAAGTAAATTACTTCTCCCTTTATGCGAGCCAACTACTTCAGTGAAACGACTACTTCGACCTCAACGGGGGCATTGAGCGGCAACTCGGCAACGCCCACCGATGAACGAGCAGCCCGCCCAGCCTCGCCGAGCACATTGATAAACAACTCACTCGCACCATTAACAACGCCGGCCTGATTGGTGAAACCTGGGGCGCTATTAACGAAGCCAACGGTCTTCACGATCTGCTTGATCTCATCAAGATCGCAGACCAACGCAAGCGCGGCCAACACATTCAAACCACAAATCTGCGCAAGGGCGTATGCCTCTTCGACGGTGACATCGCTACCGACTTTGCCGGTCTTCGAGATCTTGCCATCAACAGTCGGCAATTGACCAGCAGTAAAAACTAACTTCCCATCGCAAACAGCAGGGACATATGCTGCAACGGGAATCGCCGCAACGGGCAACTCCAACCCGAGCTCTGCAAGACGTGCTTTGACTTTGTCGTGTGCCATTAGGCGATCTCCCTCTTCATATAAGCAACTAATTGATCTCCGCCGCCAGGGGCCGGAACAACCTGCACTAGCTCCCAACCATCAGAACCCCAGGTGTCGAGAATCTGCTTGGTGGCATGGGTAAGTAGCGGAACAGTTGCATACTCATATTTGGAATGGCTCATGCCGCGACTCTACCGCGCGCTGGTAAGAACTGAAAGTTCTGTTTGTTAGACGAGGGCGCCGCGGAGAGCGAAAGCTCCTGCAACTCGTTTCACAGCAAGGACGAATGCTGCGGTACGCAGATCCACCAAATGTAGCTTCGACTCCCGATGCACATCAGCGAACGCCTTAGCCATTCGGCTAT
>CAZBCF010000119.1:0-1016 GCA_964490435.1 uncultured Bifidobacterium sp.
TCGATATTTTTGCTGATGATGACCTGATTTTCTTCCGTCGGCTCGCGCAGGCAGGAGTGCCTACCGAGTTCCACCTATTTCCTGGCGCTTTCCATGGTTCCGAGAACATTGCGCCAAATGCGGAGCTGAGCCATGAGATCTGGCGCCATCGCTTTGCTGCGCTGCACCGCTTTATTCACGCATGAAGCTGGAAGCTTGACGGAATTAACCGAAATCTCCACTAGAAATTTGGGAACAAGAGAGTAAATTTTCTTGTATGAGAAGAGATTTTCTCACCTCGGTCCTATTGGCTCTTGCGCTGGTCACGACAGTCGCCCCTGCGCGCGCTGCGGTCTGGTCTGCACCAGAGATCATGATGTTTGATCAAGAGACAGTTGCCGTAAACATAGTCGATAACTTCTCGTCATCGGGTGAACAAGTCTCCACTTTGAAAGCACAACCTTTCTCCACTGTGATGAGAGGGGGTTTTACTCCCGAAGAGAGTCTATGTACGAGAGTGGGAGTGGCTCCATGTGATAAACCAGATCAATCGTATTTTGCAACTTTGATTTTGCCAGCATGCGTCGCAGAGACAGATCAGTGGTGCATCGAATCGCTAGGAGTTCGAAAAAAGAGCGACCCTGCCAAGAATGCACAATTCATTCGACAGATTGATGCGGGAACTGTGGCAGATGCTCCCGGTGATGGCATACCTGGAGGTTCAACAGTGAGCCTTTGGCGCGCAGAAGGTTTACAGAATTCTGGTGGCGCCGATACCTACGCCGCATATGTGATGATCCGCGCACAGAAGAATCCTGGTCGTGATTTTCTCGTCTCTAATTTCTCTGCGATGGTTTTGCCGTACTCAGAAAAGCGCGGATTCCAATATGAGCGGGCGAGTGCTCGAGAGGGAGTAAATCCCATGGGCATTCGCGGAGTGCAAACATTGGGGACCTCACCTGGTTGTGCCTGGACCGAGAGCGGTCTCTGCGGGGTGCTCGAGGATTTTCCGAGCGAGACTCGAGTAACAATGACAT